>CAJUSN010000226.1 GCA_910589095.1 uncultured Muribaculaceae bacterium | reverse complement strand
CGCCTGCAAATGACACACGACCGGATACCCTTTCTCCGTTGGCTGTAATGGTGTAGGCTGCCGAAATTGAGGGGGCGGCTGAAAATTTGGCGGCTGCCTGATTTATTATGTCCATGGCATTGTCTGTTGCTGCTGAGGCTGTGAATGCCATGATTATGGCTGTGAGGACGAGTAGAAAATTACGTTTCATGATGATTTAACAAAGAAAGGGGGTGGATGGTTGAATTAGTGGAGAGAGGGGAGGTGGAATCAGTTTTCCAGGAATCGCTCGAACGAATACATGTCAACGAGTACGGCGCGTGGTTTGCCTCCTTGGGTGGGGCCGACAACGCCGGCCATTTCAAGTTGATCCATGATTTTGCCGGCACGAGGGTAACCAATGTTGAATTTGCGCTGTAGCGACGAGGTGGATCCGATTCCTTGGGCTATAACTTCGCGGCCGGCTTCGGCAAACAGCGGGTCGCGGTCGGTAAGAGATCCGGAGGCAGACACCTCGGATGAGGTTGCCATTTCAGGGAGCTCGTAGGCCGAAGGGTATGACTGCTGCGAAGCAATGTGTTGACAGATGGCTTCCACCTCAGGTGTGTCGATGAATGCGCACTGAACGCGGTCAATGATGCCGTTTCGCGATATGAGCATGTCGCCTCGGCCTATCAGCTGCTCGGCTCCAGGTCGGTCTATGATGGTTTGCGAGTCGTTGCGCTGGGTGACACGGAATGCCATTCGGCTCGGGAAGTTAGCTTTAATCACACCGGTTATCACATTGACCGAGGGGCGCTGGGTGGCAAGGATCACATGGATGCCGATGGCTCGGGCTTTGGCTGCAAGTCGTGAAATAGGGGTTTCAACTTCTTTACCAACAGTGAGAATGAGGTCGGCGAACTCATCTATTATAACAACTATATAGGGCAAGAAACGATGACCTTTTTCGGGATTAAGTTTCCGTTGCACAAATTTTTCATTATATTCCACAAGACCGCGGACACCGGCATCGGAAAGCAACTGATAGCGGTCGTCCATCTCTTTACAGAGTGAATTCAATGTGGCAACAACATTCTCAGGCTGGGTGATGATTGCGTTCTCCTCTTCAGGAAGCTTCGCAAGATAGTGCTTCTCTATGCTGCGATAGAGGCTGAATTCCACCATCTTCGGGTCAACAAGAACGAACTTGAGCTCCGACGGATGCTTGCTGTAGAGGAGCGAGGCAATGATGGTGTTGAGGCCAACTGATTTACCCATACCTGTAGCTCCGGCCACCAAAAGGTGAGGCATTTTGGCAAGGTCTGTGACATATACGTCGTTCGAAATGGTGTTGCCGAGGGCCATTGGAAGTTGTGCTTTCGATTCACGGTAAGCGCGTGAGTTGAGTATTGATCGCATGCTTACGGTACGAGCTTTCTTATTCGGCACCTCCATACCGATGGTTCCTTTTCCGGGCATTGGAGCTATGATTCGTATTCCCATGGCTGCCAGACTAAGGGCCACATCATCGCCAAGTCGTTTGATTTTGGAAATCCTCACTCCGGGAGCCGGCACTATCTCATAGAGTGTGATGGTCGGACCGATTGTGGCCGATATGCTTGCTATCTCCACACCGTAGGACAACAGTATGTTAGTGATGCGAACCTTGTTGGCTTCTTGTTCCTCTTCATCCACGGTGGGCCCATCGTCAGCTATTTCCCGCAGAAGATCAATGGAGGGGAAGTGATAATGGGAAAGGTCGGCATGAGCGTCGTAGTTGGCCGGTTCCGTTTTAGTTATGCTGTCCGACGTGCTCTCTTCGCT
>CAJUSN010000225.1 GCA_910589095.1 uncultured Muribaculaceae bacterium | reverse complement strand
GGCGTTGGAGTCCCACATGACAAGGCGGTGCCATTCGGTTTGCGGCACGGCGGTGGTACCATCTGCAGCCGTGCGGGGCCGTTCGGATGTGGCAAGCGAAAGCTCGGCCACCGGTCGAGTGCCCACATATCTTATCTGAGGGTCACGACCCACATTTCCCAGCAAAATTACTTTGTTGACAGACATTGATGTAGATTTTTGTTACTAATTGCAAAGTTAGCAAACGAAATTGAAACCCCCAACACCTGCAGTGCATTATTGGAGGGGAGGAAGCTGTTTCACGTCGTCAATTACCGGTGCATGATGTGATTGATGGCTTCACGTTGGATCGCTGAACCCAGCATGTGGCAAGCTCCCATGTATACGGCCATCCCTGCAATGCCGAATATGGAAGCTTGAAGCCAAGGATTTGCCACAACATCGCGGAAAATAGCTATGGAAGTGCATATAAGCAGTGAGAGAGATGCGTAGGGAAGGATGTCGGAAATGTAACGCCATGGGGATGACCATGAAACACGGGCGGCAATAACCAGCATTACGGCCCAGGCTATGGCAGAAGCTATGACCTGGCCCCAAAGAAATATCACGACACCTTCAACCGGACTTTCCGGAGTTGAGAGAGCAATCCAAGGGAGGGTTACCGCAATGGCTACAAGGGCTGCGCCGTCGCGTATTATTTCGCTGACAATCATGAGGCGCGAGCGGCCCAATGAAAGGACGTAGTTATGATAGAGAGTGACCAGGATGGTGAATATTCCGCGCACAAGCAGAAGCTGGAACAGGATGATAGACGCGTCCCATTTTGGCCCGAAAAGAGCGTGGAAAATTGGGGTTGCCAAAACAATAAGCAATCCGAACAGAGGAAATACAAGATACGATGCCAAACGGTTGATACGGGATGTGGTGGCGGAATACTTTTCAGGTTCATCCTGAAACTCCGAGAGAAGAGGAATGAACGACTGAGTGAAAACGGCCGAAAGAGATGCCACCCCCATTTTGCTCCATTTATCCGCTTGGGTGTAATAGCCCAATGGGACAAGTCCTACGCTATGACCGATGAAGAATGAGTAGATGTTTTGAAACAGCACATTGAGGAATGATGTGCCCATTACCCCGCTGCCAACACGGAAGAATGAACGGAGCACCTTGACGGAGAGCATGAAGCGTGGCCGCCAGGAATCGCTTGTCCAAAGCAGAAGCGTTTTCATCCCGGCGTTGATCACTGCCTGCCATACGAGTGCCCATGCGCCCCAGCCTGTGAGTGCCATATAGATGCCTGCAACAGATCCGGCGATGAGGCCCACCGAATTGCTGATTGTGATCATTCTCACATCCATGCGCTTCATGCGGCGGTTGGACTGTACGATTGCCGCAGCATTGAGGATGAAAGTGATGAACATTACACGCGAGAGCGGTATGAGCCTGTCATCACCTCCAAAAAGAGATGCAATCCATGGGGCGGCTATGAACAGGATGAGGTAAGAGATGGTGGCAATGAGAATATTGAACCACAGAATGGTGCTGTAGTCGTCGTCGGTCGGACGTCGGCGTTGCAGCAACGCGTAGCTGAAGCCGCTGTCAATGAAGAGAGTGGCGAATGATTGAAACACAAGGATGGCTCCGATAAGGCCGAACGCTTCCTGATCCAGCACGCGTGCAAGTATAATGCCCGTAACTCCATAGAGCACCTGGGTTGCTATCTTGTCCAGCACGTTCCATTTCAGAGTGCCGGCCACACGCCGTTTCATATCGGATTCCTTCATGTGTAGGTCAGATTTGCTTGGTCTTGACAGTGCAGAGGAATTTGGTCTTGATCTCCTTTGGAGCATCACGGT
>CAJUSN010000224.1 GCA_910589095.1 uncultured Muribaculaceae bacterium | reverse complement strand
GCCGATCACGAAGTCAACCACCATACGTCCTTTGGTGGCAGTGTCGGTCCAGTTGATGTTTTTATAGACATATTTCATCAACCCCTTGTCGCCGTCAGGAAATTCAGGCGCGACATCAAGAAGTGATTCCTTGGCGTAGACTTCATCAGTGTTTTCAGCCATAACCACCACACAGCTTATCAATAGCAAAACCGCTGTCGTGAATAAACGTACCATGCTCATAGGAAATATGATTTATTATCAGACGCAAAAATAATGATTCTCCGACTAAAAATCAACCAATTCTCCTAAAAATAATATGCCACCGCAAGTCAATGACCTGCAGTGGCATGATTATCATATCTGTATATCATCATTTCGTAACGGCAGCCGCTGTAGCGTTGCCAGATGCCTTGGGCTTATTATGCTTGGCATAAGCCGAGGCCATACGTGTGTGATAGGCGCGTCGTGCATAAGAGGGACCATTGTAACCGCGCGCGAATGCGGCCCAGTTTTTGTTCTGCAGATGCTTGAGAAGTCCGGCATTGGTTATGAATTCAGCGAACATATCAAGCTGGTCACGCTCGGAACGAGCCATTCGGCACACAAAATCGTCAAGGCTTTCAGCCCCGCACTTCTTCCAGTTGAAACCGCCGATCTGGAACATGCCCCAGAATGTCCCTTCCACAGCCGCATGATGATTGATGCTTTTGGCTGCTTCAAGACGACGGTGGGCCCTTGCCTGTGATCCCTTCGATGAAGTGAATACGATAGAGTGTGATTTGCTGTACTTGGAGAGGTTTACCCCTCGCCTTGTGGCGAAGCGGCGGAACATTGAAAGGTCGAAATTGATAAGGGGTTGACCCGGAGCGGCAAAACCCTGATGGGTCTTTCCGGCTTCAATCTCAACTACTGCTTTAATCGCGGCCACATCCACCCCGAGGCGGGCAGCCACTTCTTCAAAATCAGCCTCCGTAAGAGTGATAATAGTGTCGGAGGGGATGTTCTCACATTCTGCGATTACCTTGGAGAGGGTGTCGGCGGGAGCCTTGTGGGCTGTTTCCTGATCAGTTTTTGAAAAAATCACCGACGAGAAGAGTACTGCAATCGCAAGCAGTGCGAAACGTCTAAACATAAAAATATTCTTTAGTGCGACAATTCCCTTGCGCGCCACACGGCGCAGGGGGGATAATTAACTCTGTGGCGTAACGTGAGTGACGCCGTGAGGTATTCAGGGTTTCATGCAGAGCCCATACGGACACGCATTGGCTCTGCATTACACCTGATTATAGGACACTTTAAAAGCGTAAAAGTTTAATTCAAAGTCTGTTTTATACGAGGAGGCAGGTTTATAACCTCCTCTGGAAGTCGCTACGTGAGGAGCGAGAGGAATGTGCGTTGATGATTATTTTTTCAGTTCGGCCACCTTCTCGAGAGTGCGCTTGAGGTGAGCCCAGAAGCGTTCTACAGCGGGGATGTACATGCGTTCAGATGGTGAATGCACGTCGCGGAGAGTAGGTCCGAACGAAACCATGTCGAGATGGGGATACTTGGTGAGGAACAAACCGCATTCCAGACCGGCATGGATAGCCTTTATGGCCGGTGTCACATCGAAAAGCTCCTTGTAAGCATCACGTGTAATCTTCATGATGGGTGATTCCATGTTGGGTTCCCATCCGGGATAACCTTCGCCGTGTGTCACCTCTGCTCCGGCAAGGAGGAAGAGGGCTTCAACCTGATTGGCGATATCCCACTTGCGCGACTCCACAGAGCTGCGCTGGCTGGTAGTAACCACGATCTTGTTGTCGGCCATCATCTTTACGGACGCAAGGTTGGTGGAAGTCTCAACGAGGCCTTCAAGTTCACGGCTCATGGAGATGACACCGTGAGGCGCGCTGTAGATAGCACGGATAAGGTTGAGCGAAGTGGCTTCGTCGATTGTGAAGTCAGGGGTATCGACACTTTCCATGGTCACCTTGAGGTTGGGTTCGAGGCCCTTATATTCGTTTTCAAGGTCGGCTATGTAA
>CAJUSN010000223.1 GCA_910589095.1 uncultured Muribaculaceae bacterium | reverse complement strand
CGCATGGCCTGCATCAAGCCCGACACTGTGGAGCGCGGGAGGTCAATCTGCGTGGGGTCGCCCGTGATAATCATCTTGGCGTTCATACCTAAGCGGGTCACGAACATCTTTATCTGCTGCACTGTGGTGTTCTGCGCCTCGTCCAGCACGATGACGGCATCGTTGAGCGTGCGCCCGCGCATAAAAGCCAACGGCGCTATCTGGATGACGTTAGTGTCCATATACTCCTTGAGCTTCAGCGGCGGCAACATATCCTCAAGTGCATCATAGAGCGGCTGCAGATAAGGATCAATTTTGTCCTTCATGTCGCCCGGAAGGAAGCCAAGACGCTCCCCTGCTTCCACCGCCGGACGCGATAGAATGATCTTGCGCACCTCCTTATTCTTGAGCGCGCGTACTGCAAGGGCAATAGCCATGTAGGTTTTGCCCGTACCGGCAGGCCCGAGCGCAAATGTAAGGTCACATTCACCAAACGCTTCCACGAGCTTCTGCTGATTAGGTGTGCGGGGCGATATTGGGCGCCCGTTGACACCGAATACTATCACTCCGTCGCTGCGCCGGCTCTGCGGAGCCTCGCCGCGAACAATGTCAAGTATGGCATCCTCGGGAAGCGAGTTGAATTTCACGCAGTAATCTTCCAACTCCTTGATGCGGCGCTCGAAAAGAGCTGTTTCGCCCTCCTCGCCTATTACTTTTATCACCGAGCCTCGCGCAGCCATGCGCAGCTTCGGAAACAGATTACGTATCAGCTGCATGTTGCAGTTGTTCACGCCGTAGAAACTCTGAGGATCGGCGCGGTCAATCAATATGATGCGTTCTATCACTTTTTCTTCTCTTTTTTGATGTTTATCCGATGAGACACCCCCAAGATGATAGGAAGAGTGAGAGCAGGGACGTCTGTAATCGTAACGGATTTGCAAAGATAATTGTTGTTTCGCAAACCGCGAAATTATCCCCGCTGCTTTTCACCGCGGCTCCCCTCCCTCACATGGCTGAGGGGCCATAAACCGCAGCCCGCGCCAACGCAAGCCCCACGCATCCTGCGGCCTCAATAACACTCATCCCACGTGGGACCGGAATATTAAATTTAGGCACTTGCAACGAGGGAACTGAATTGGATGTCAGACTTGCGGGATTATCAACCGAAAGGACAAAATCCACGAGATTGAACCGAAGTTTACCAAACATCATCAACGTTTTCAATCCAAGCACGCAGTCATATTCTCCAATAATGGCACTTGAAGAGTCCTTTACCGTCAGCTCGGCAGGTTTAACCGTATAACCGGCTAAGCTGACCGGGAGTCCCGACACCTGATAACAAATAGATTCTATAACACCACCTACACCGGCTTCCCTCACAGTATCAAGACGGGAATGGGAACGCACATACGCTTCATTCCGTGGAAGAAAATCACCACCTAACGAACCATAGGATGAATTGCCACTGTCAAGACACATGAGCATAGGTGAATCCAACACAATGCCCTTTGCCATGATATTCATAGTGGAAGAGAAGCACAAGTTAGGAGCCGCACCCGTGCGCTCAGGAGACTGCGCCGGAATATTTATAGAGCGATTTATGAAGTCAATCTCTACATTCTTCAACTGCAACATGAGCTCACTTCCCACCACGATGTTAAAACTCCCTACATATTGATCGGCTTCAACATTGCCTGATGACATTGGCAGCACAGTAAAAGGTACATCGCGCACTGTCAAATCGCCAAGCTTCAACTCCTTCGCAATGGCGATATACCCATCTTGAGATTTAACGCCCTTGACTGTAATGCGCGTACCCTCCAACGGAATCAACCCGAACTTTTCAGCCAGTTCCGGAGCGATCATATTTGCGCCCGCACCTGTGTCGAAAGTAATATCGGCTACTGTACCATTAATCGTGCTCTCTTCAAGATGCATGAGCAGCGACCCCTTCTTAGCCGGGCCAACAGGAACAATTTTGAATGGAATCCTTGCACTACTTGAATTAAGAAACTCTATTTGATATGGATCGTAGTTAGCGAGTTGGGCATAACGATTAGCTGCAGCCGTCAGCCCTACGATCGTTGC
>CAJUSN010000222.1 GCA_910589095.1 uncultured Muribaculaceae bacterium | reverse complement strand
CCCCCCCTCCTGTCACTGAAGACGGTACCGGCTCGCACCTTATCAACAAAGGTGGCAGCAGGCGATTCTACGATATCTATCAGTGTGCCACGTTTAGAAAAATAAGAAGAGATCAACATCCATAAAATATAGATAATGAAAATCATAGTTAAATTCTTAGTCGTTATATCGAGTTTTATAGTGTCATATTTTTGTAGTGGGTGTTCAAGAAAGTCTCATTATCTTGAAAGTGTGGAGTATGCAGGGATATATGAAAAAGGATTGTTCAAGGGATTTGATACAGTGAAAAATGATAAGCAGGAGTATCCGGCGCCTCTTGACTCACGGATTACCGGTGGCCGAAAAAATTTATTCAATAATTTGGATTCAGTTGGTTTTTTCAATCACGAAAGCGATACTATTTACAGTTTTTGGAGTTGTACGATGAATGGGAATTATTCATGGTGTTTAATCAACGCAAAAGGTGATAAAGTAAGTGTGAACCTTGACAATTACCGTGAGAGAAAAAGTAAATTCAGCGTTGAACCGGACTATAAATGGCGAAACGATTCCTATATCAACGATGAATCAACCTTGAGCGAACGCCTGGGTTTTGAACTTTTGTCAAAATGGGATATGGACCTTTTGGCGGGTAGCTTGAAAATATGTGGTAATACTTACGGGGTCTCGACTATCCTTACGCGGTATATAATTTTTAAAGATATGGTAGGCTCAGTAGAGTCAATTAGTTTTAATGATCCAATACGCTGGAAGTTGCCAGATGAATAATTATCAAAAACATTGCTACAATCCCTACGGTCAGCAGCATACCTTGGCACCCGGAAGCTGAGATTCAGCGGTGACATGGCACACTCGGTGTCTGCTTGGTTAGAATCAGAAATGTGCGTTTTTTGTGATAGAGATGCCTGAGGTGTTGCAGAAGAAAAATGAGAGCTTTGTGGTTAATGTTGCGTTCGGGTAGAATTAACGGTGGGGATGTTGAAAAAATGTGGCGAAATATAGGAGCCGGGATTTGGTTAAGTTGTGGAAAATCACTACCTTTGCAGTCCGATTATATCCAAAAGGAATAATGGCGGACGCTGCAGGTGTGCTTCTTGGCCGGGCACGCATGTGGCTGAAGCTATGGTTGATAAACTATTAATTAAACAATTAAAAAGTGGATACTTTAAGCTACAAAACCGTAACCCCCAGCGCGGAGAGCGTTGAAAAAGAGTGGCTCCTTATCGATGCCACCGACCAGCACCTCGGCCGTCTTTGCTCTAAAGTTGCAAAGATCTTGCGTGGTAAAAACAAGCCGAGCTACTCGCCCAACATCGAATGCGGCGACAATGTCATCATCATCAATGCTGAAAAGGTGGTTCTCACCGGCAAGAAGATGACTGACCGCGAATATCTGAGCTACACCGGTTATCCCGGCGGACAGCGCGTGACCACTCCTGAAGTGCTCATCAAAAAATCTTTCAACAAGCACATTAAACCCGGCTACAACCCCCTCTTCACCAAAGTTATGAAGGGTATGCTTCCCAAGAACCGTCTTGGCCGTCGCTTGATTGAGAACATGCACGTGTACAATGGTGCCAACCATCCTCACGAAGCTCAGAATCCTAAAGTAATTGACATCAACAAGGTAAAATAATCTGAAGTATGGAAAAAGTTAATGCAGTTGGCCGCCGTAAGGCCGCCGTGGCTCGCGTGATTGTGAGCGAGGGCAATGGTGCTATCATCATCAACAAGCGCCCCCTGGAAGTATATTTCCCCTCTTCCATTCTTCAGTTCATCGTTAAGCAGCCTCTGAGCGTTCTTGACAGCGTTGAAAAATACGACATCAAGGTTAACCTCGACGGCGGTGGCTACAAAGGTCAGGCCGAAGCTCTTCGTTTGGCTATTGCCCGCGCTCTCGTGAAAATCAACGCCGACGACAAGGCTGTGCTCCGCGCTCATGGCTTCATGACCCGCGACCCCCGTGCCGTTGAACGTAAAAAGCCCGGTCAGCCCAAGGCACGCAAGCGCTTCCAGTTCTCGAAACGTTAATCGTTTCCCACTGCAAGCCCAACACGGTCTCCGCGGCTTAGATCCCCTACGGCCATTGGCTGCGTGAACCGAAAGTGTTTAGTATCTAAATCCTGCGGATGGACACGTTCCCTACCGCTTGATTGTAAAAATTAAAGAACGTAAACAACACATTCAAAACAAAATGTCAACACCCACATTTGACCAACTCCTCGAAGCAGGTTGCCATTTCGGTCACCTTAAAAGAAAATGGAATCCTGCAATGGCTCCTTACATCTTCATGGAGCGCAACGGTA
>CAJUSN010000221.1 GCA_910589095.1 uncultured Muribaculaceae bacterium | reverse complement strand
AAGCGTGTATACCCCAAAAGGGTATCCCGAGTTCGAATCTCGGTCGCTCCGCAAATAAAACCGGCAAGCATAACCGCTTGCCGGTTTCATTTTATATCATTATACAGCGCATCACATGGCAAAAGAAATTGAGAGGAAATTTCTGGTTACCGCGACCGGTTATAGAGATAATTACTCAAATCGCACGGAAATAAAACAGGCCTATCTGTCGGTTACACCGGAATCTACCGTAAGAATCCGAATTCGCGATAATGAGGCTTTCATCACCGTGAAAAGCAAAACCACCGGCGCAACCAGGGAAGAATGGGAATATCCGATCCCGCTGGCAGATGCAATGGAAATGATGGGAACATGTTCCGTATGTCCGATAATAGAAAAAACACGATACGTAAGTGGTCGCTGGGAGATAGATGAGTTTCACGGTGCGCTCAATGGGTTGACACTTGCTGAGATAGAACTCACCTCCGAGGATGAGCAGTTTGAACGTCCAAAATGGTTGGGACGAGAAGTTACTGATGACAACCGATACTTCAACTCCGTGCTCGCCAATGCTACGGAATTACCACCAATTAGTTGATTCTCTTGTCTAATTCATTTTAATAGGTTATCTTTGTGGCATACCGAATCCCAATTGCCATGAAGAAAATATTGCTACTTCTTTCACTCGCTGTTTCGATCTGCGCACACGCTCAAATTGATTCGTTATCTTACGCTCAGGGTTACCAATATATGCTCGGATTGCTGGCTGGTGAAAACCATTATATCCAATCGGAAGAGGATGCCAAGGAGTTTGTAAGAGGCTTTGAAGAAAACAAACCGTCAGCAGAGCTACTTAAAGATTCCGTCTTCTTGATCAATTACGTGTTAGGTGGTATGGAAGCCGTATTTATGTCTGACTCCTTTGAACATACCAATGAAGACAGGCTGCCTCCAATACAATGTATAATTGAAGGAATGCGAATGGTAGCGAAAAATGAAATATCGCTCCCCTATGATACGATACAAGCAAGCAGGTTTCTCCATAGTTACCCTGACTCTATTGATCCTATTGGCTTAGAGGATAGTCTCCGATGCGAATTCTTCCGGGCTTACGGAATCATGAAGGCATATCAACCGGGGCTCGGAGAATATATCCAGGCCACTACAGGGAAAGAGATAGAACCGAACAGGGCTTATTATGCACAGGGCTTTGCCGACATTCTTTCATTTAGCGTTCCATTTAAAGATGCTTATGAGTTCGGACGCATGATGAGTCGCTCAATGCTCATGGGAGAAGCAAAACAACCTGATAATGCAGATGCACCTGACATGCTTTCAGCCGACTTTCTTTTGGGTATAAAAGCAGCCCTCGGATTGGAAGAGTCAATTATTTCCCCGGATGAAATTGAAGAGATCAACACGTCTTTTTATAATAGGCAGAATTCGGACACACCTAAAGTAACGCAATATCCCATTAATTCAGATACGGAGGTCAATCTCACCATAAGCCCCGGAGAATTGCACGATGTAGATTGGGATATCACAGCCTATGAGCCTGTTTTAGCCAATGAATTGACTCCTGAGGAGCTTGAAGAAATATCCTCACTGCTGAGCACCATGCAATCATGCGGTATTGCGATGAAACTATTCAATGAATCCAGTCAACTTATTTTTGAGTTGACCGACCTTGGCGTAGACAACCTTAAGGCAGCCACAAAAGTTGTACAAGCCAACATGGAGCTGGATAGGAGAGGATATTCACAACTACAAATTATTGGAATGCCGTATATTGAAAACCGCTTCATAATCGCTATTGTAAAAACAGGCCAAGAATTTCATGGACACGTTTCGCACGCTACAGTTGAAACAATTGATGAGCGAGACTGGAGCTACAATCAAATCAGTTTCAAATTCGACAGCGAAGGGACAGATTACATCAAACAGTGGGCTGATTTTACCGGTAATGCCATTGGGAAATACATCATTTGCGAGCTAAACGGTGTAATTGTAAGCATACCTAAGGTACATAATGAGATAACCTCAGGAGCATGTGCATTTTCGGGAATTTCCAATATGAAAATCAATCAATTATTCAACCCGTAAGCCATGGGGACGTCATCTTCCATCCCGCGACCAACCACCTCCGAGACTCTTGTAGAGGTTGACGAGAGCGAGATATTCATTTCTTACAGCATTGGATAGAGCAATCTGAGCGTCAAAATAACGTCGCTGGGCATCAAGCACGTCAATGTAAAGTGATGTTCCGCCTATATACTGCAAGCGGGCTAATTCAACATAATTCATGGCTGCATCGCGCAAGGAAGTTTTCATCTGAGCTGACTGTCGG
>CAJUSN010000220.1 GCA_910589095.1 uncultured Muribaculaceae bacterium | reverse complement strand
ATACACTCTTGAAGGGAAGAAATTCCTGGATGCGCAAAGAGGCTACACTCGCATATATAGTTTCGGAATGGACGGCATTCCGGGCTATCAGGTAGAGAAGGACTCAAAAAAAGGGCTGCTTGACGTGTATTTCAACGAAATTCTGCCACCGGTCTACACCGACATCAAATATGTACCGGCGAATGATGAGCTAAAGTTCATCTTGACCGCCAAAGAGTTGGGCGACAAACGAGTTTATACCATATCAAGTGTTTTTGATGAAAAGGGAATAGCGTATAATTCCCTCTACGAAGGGGACGCTATTTTTCTTACCGAGCTCTATCCGTTTAAATTATATGACTCATCCGGAAATGTCATCAAGGAGGCGTTAGATAAAACCAAATCAGACAAGGTGAAAGTTGTATTCTTCACATTAAGAAAGAAAGGGTCAAAAGGACCTGAGGATTTCCAACCGATGCTGAAATGGTACGCATTTGATAATAACAAACCCGGACTTTCTAAAATAAATAATTTTGGTTTTTTTCTTGATAAGCCCTTGACCATAACTGACGGAAGAAGCAATGTTACCATTAAAGAGAACTCGGCTTACGGAAATGACTACATTAAAGCAGACTGGTCGGGCCATAGCTACATCGAGATGCATTTGGGAAACGAGATCTATTACCTTACTCCTACTTATGACAACTTTCTCTTTGGTTCAAATTTCAACTATGAATGGGTTCAAAAGCTAAAAGAAATCATCCGTAAATAATGAATTCCACTAAGGAATTTAAGATTTCAAGGCGCTACTCCTAACGATTATAGGAATCAAACAGATTCTAATGAAACCAATTCCGGCCATCAGTAGAAGATAATGACTGATGGCCGGAATTGTGAATTGAAGGAAAGAGAAAGAGGATTGTCGGAGAGAGCAGCCCTGTCAGAGAGTCAGAGCTATCTTGTTTTCGTCGGCTATGCGACGCATATTTAGAATGGCGTAACGCATGCGGCCAAGAGCGGTGTTGATGCTCACCTGAGTTGCTTCTGCAATCTCCTTGAACGACATATCCTTGTAATAACGCATCATCAACACCTCTCGCTGGTTTTCAGGAAGAGCCTCAATGATACGACGCACATCGTTATGGATCTGCTCATTTACCATAACATCCTCGATGTTACAGTCAGAAAGTTCCCTACGGTTGAGAACATCAACGCCCTCATCGTCGGCCGAGAGAGTATTCTCGGATTTCTCCTGACGGTAATAATCAATGATAAGATTGTGAGCTATTCGGGAAATCCAAGCTGCGAAGCGTCCGGATTCGGCATATCTACCCTGCTTGATGGTGGTGATAGCCTTAACAAACGTTTCCTGAAAAATATCGTCGGCAACATCACGATTTTTCACCACAGAATATATGTAGGAAAACACGCGTGATTGATGACGTGACAGGAGTGTATCGAAAGCTTGATTGTCGCCTTTAGCATAAGCGGCGACCAACTGGTCGTCGGTCAGCTTTTTTGTCTTTAGCATTACTGTGTCGAATAATTTAATTAGAGTAGCAGTAGTCTATAGGCGATAGTTTTTGATGGTTTGACGTTACTAATTTAATTTTTCAATTGACCCGCATTCTCGCGCGCCGTTTTATTATGATGCAAATGTAGCAAAAAAATCAACATTATGCAACAACTCCTGCCTCCAATCCCGAGTATTTAACAAAACCCGATGAACTTTTAACAAAACCCACACAATATTCCCCGTCGCGCAACGACACTATCTGCAACTTAATATCCACGCTACGGCCGAAATAAAAAGTTTGTGCATAAATAATAACCCTCACACACTAAACCGATAAACTCGCGCGTTATATCTATGAAACCGACAAGTACACGCAGTATCAGTCGGCTCCATTCATCCACCTCACAGCTTCGCTCGCCTTTGATTAAAGTTTCTACTCCAAGCACACCCTCTCCCTCCACTGATTCCAGCCGGCCTCAACCACGCGAACGTACTCTTGCATTCCTCAAGCAGTTCGCCAGGGCCTATGCCGCCCCAATCCGCAACTCCACTCCAGGAATAGTGCTCAATTGATATTCTTCCGGGAGCTTGCGACACCGAGCCCCGAAACCACCCCCATTTCCTCGCTTGTTATCCGGGGCGGACGCAGACATCTGCCACTACCTTTCCACCCCCTGTCATGCTCACATCCGGCCGATAATAACGACTTTATTGTTGAAGAATCCAAATAGAAACGCACAGTTTTAGTCGTTTCAAGCTGAAAGACATTCCTCTCTCCTCGAGAGGGGATGCCCGAGTGGCGGGGGCTGGCGAATCAGCCCCCAAGAGCGGACACCAGCGAATGGATTTTTAAAGAGGAAAACAGCAATACAAAAAAAGGAGACCGAAGTCTCCCTGAGATTAACTAATTTTGTATTGC
>CAJUSN010000219.1 GCA_910589095.1 uncultured Muribaculaceae bacterium | reverse complement strand
AGACCGGTTCTGCAAGCCGTTCTGACCGTATGGCCAAGTACAACCAGCTTCTCCGCATTCAGGAAGAGCTCGGCGAAGCCGCTCAGTATGGCTACGGCAAGAAAACCAAAATGCCCCAGGCATAATTTCGCTGATTAATTCTAATCACCATATAAAAGCCCCCACGCGTTTGCGCGGGGGCTTTTCTTCTTTTTTGCGTAATGGAAGTAAAATGGTCAAAATGGTCAAAATGGTCAGACCTTAATTTGCAATCTCCGGCACGAGTTGCTAAATTTGCTTATGTTATGCGGCCGGCATAGCGCGGCCCTTCAACTTTGCAGAATCTCAAATATGGTATCACCGCATATACGAACTCTTCTTGAAGCTAAACTTGGCCATCCTATCCGCTATCCGTCCGATTGCGCCCGCCTGTCCATTGATATTCTCGCGGTCACTGGACAGCATCTTGGCGTCACTACCCTCAAGCGGATGTTGGGCTTTGCCAATGATGTGTTTGCACCACGTGTATCCACGCTTGATATCGTAGCCTCTTATCTCGGATATCCCCACTTCTCACGGTTGCTTGATGATATTGGCGACGATTCCGACTTGTGTCCGCTCGCCGATAAGAAAATCATAGTGGCGCAGCGTCAGCCCGTAGGAAGCAGGCTGAAAGTTTACTTGCCGTGTCCCGCCCACGCTTTCGTTCTTGAATATTGTGGTGAAATGGACTGGATTGTGCGTTCCACATCCGTTCCATCGCTCCTGTCCGGCGATAGACTCTACATTCCATTGATAGTCGAGGGTCAGCCTTTGACTGTAGTCGCCATGAATCGCGGCGGTCGATGTTTCGGTCCTATGGTTATAGGGGCGAACAATGGAATCGCAAACGTTGAGAACTGTTCGCAATCTCAGTAATAATTAAAAGCTCGTTGAAAGCCGATATAGAGGGAATTTAGAGCCGCACTATTCTCTATTTAATAAGCTAACCGAATCACACGTATGCCCTGTGTGCGGTTGCGGCGAAGGTAATCAGCGAGTGGAAGATCGTCTATGATAACTTTCTTCTGCTTTGAGGATGCGTGCATCAGATGCGGTACACCATTCACAAGCTTTATGATGCCGAGGTGTGTCACGTCAAGACCCTGTGCGTTGGTGGTCAACGCAACCACATCGCCATCCTTCAGTTGTGCCGAGCCAATGTTTGTCGATTTTATATATGGATACTTATGTGAACGGTACCCGATCTCCACGTTTTTTACTCCGGCATAATTGGCCGAGTCGGCAAGAGCCGGGTATGCGTCGCGGTGACTCGACATGTAGTCAAGCGTTTTAATCTTGGAATCTGCGCGGCCAATTCTTTCTGTAACTTCTATAAGATTCCCCCTGTGGGTGTTATCAACTATCCAGTCGCTTATGTAATGAAGGCGTGATGGATAGCCGTTTACCCTTCCGTTTCTGTAACGAAGCTGCTCAAGAGTGTTGATATAATCACGCCAAGAAGTGCGATGGTTCTCAACCGTCAGCGCCAAGGCCAAGGCAGTTTCTACAAAAGTTGTACAGTCTAGCTCCTCGGTGTTCACAGTCAGTTGTTCAGGATTGCCCTCCAGGGTTCCTGCAACGTATGGAGTGCCCAAGAAACATTCCCCGGCAGCGGCGACAAGAGCTTCCGGCGAATCCAACTGACGACTGTCAAGTTCTATGAGCGTGTTTGTGATTTTAGTGGTATCCACAGCTTCGTTGTGAAATCTCACCTCGGCCGGCATCACAGCCTCGGCCTTAAAGGAAAATGCGCATGACAACGCAACTGCGCCGGCGCCCAGCAGGTGAGCCATGTTAAAAACTCGTTCTCGTTCCAATCTCTTGCAAATGGACGTAGGAATGTTCCGGCTGAAATTATATTTTTTACTCATATGTCGCGCGCGTAAGTTACTTCGGTTTGAAATTCACACCAAAATTACAAATAATCTTTCACCCAACCAATCTTTTTCATGCTCTCAGGTAGGGGAGGGGTTTACAGTAGCGCCTGACGAAAGAATTGGCACCCTCCTCACCCATGCTGATTATCCGGCCTATTGCCCCCAAACAAAAAATGGAGTCTCCGCTCCGCTCTGCTTTTTTTACTTAATTCTGCTATCTCGACATCCCGGCCATCCAAGCAACCCCAAATTTTTTTTGTGGCGGCATCCGTCCCCACCCGCCTATAGCAGCTAAAATAGCTAATTCAGCTAAACCCCATCAAATCCACGCCTCCCGGACCCAACGGCGCCCTCCCGCTCACTTCCACCGCAAAAATCCGAAAATATTTACGCGCCCGTAAAATCCTTTCCGACAGCGGGAACACCCCATGTTTCACACACGTTAACTCACCCGACAACAAATTTTCTTGCCGGAAAGTTTGGCGGGTAACGAAAAAAGGTCTAACTTTGCACTCGCTTTCGGGAACGACCCCACGGGA
>CAJUSN010000218.1 GCA_910589095.1 uncultured Muribaculaceae bacterium | reverse complement strand
TAACCTTCTGATCCGTAGTCAGATGCTCTATTCAGTTGAGCTAAGGAGCCTTTCAGAGGCTTACGCTTTGTTTGCGTTTGCGAGTGCAAAGTTACATGGTTTATTTCATTCCGACAAATATTTTTGCGATTTTTTTGCTAATTTTTTTGTTCAAAATCGCTTTAGATATTGTTACAGATGCCTATCCATCTGAATTACAATAATGTGCCTTTCCGTATAAAGAAAAGGCTTATGCTTTTGGTTTAAGAGTGTGTCTGGATTTAAATGGTTTTAGCACAAAGAGGAAATTTTGAGGGATTTTCGCAAGTTGAAGAGGGAGCATAGCGAGCTATGCGACTGATGAAACTTGGCGAAAAGCACCAAAATTTACGTTTGTGATGAAACCAAGAATAATACAAAACACTAAAGTTAAATTCGGTTTAAATTCAGACGCACTCTAAGAAGCTTCAATAAATGAGTTGGAATTTGTTTCGGATGGTTTTCGCGATTGTTTCTCTATCTCTAATTCTTAACAAAAGTCAAAACCTTCTTCATTATAGGATTTTTTGTGTAATTTCGTGCATTGTTTCATAACGAACTCTTTTAAGCTTTTTGACGAGTTTTATTGAGTCCATAGCCTGACCATATAAAATGATAAGTAATCTTTCTCGTTTTTCGCTTGCTGCTTTTTTGGGGATTGCCGCTTCTTTTGGTGTCTCAGCAGATAAGCTTGTGATTCTTCACACTAACGATACCCATAGCCAGATTGAACCTACTGATAAAAATCTTGGAGGTATACAACGCCGTAAGGCTTTGATCGACAGTGTGAGGGCCGTACGCGACAATGTTTTGCTTGTCGATGCCGGCGATATGGTCCAGGGCACGCTTTATTTCACTCTATTTGGAGGTGAGGTTGAGTCGAAGCTAATGAATCATTTAGGTTATGACGTGCAGATTCTTGGAAACCATGAATTTGACAACGGAGTCGATCAGCTCGCATCTTTCTTCGGTGCTTTGAATGCCGACCGTATCTCTACAAATTATGATTTCACTACCACTCCGCTCGCACCGTTGTTCAAACCCTATGTCATTAAGGCATATGCCGGTAAAAGAATCGGAATCATTGCCATTAATCTTGATCCGAAAGGTATGATTGCCGATTCGAACGCCGAGGGCGTTATTTATCTTGACGGCGTCAAAGCTGCCAACGCAACTGCATGGCACCTGCGTCACAACGAAAAGGTAGATATGGTTATAGCCTTGTCACACATCGGGTATAAAGAGGACGGATTGATTAGTGATGTGGAACTCGCAGCAAAGAGCGAGGACATAGACATAATCATTGGTGGACACAGCCACACAGTGATTGATCCTGCCAATCCTGACGGTCCACAGTGGCTGCTTAAAAATGCTGTTGGCAAGCCTGTGTTGGTCGTACAAACTGGCAAATCAGGCATCAATGTAGGAGAGATTGAAGTTGATCTTGACACGTTTGAGTCATATTATCATCTGTTACCGGTTGATTCCCGCTATGACAATAAAACCGATGCAGCTATTGACTCCATTCTGTCACCATATAAGACGGAAGTTGAGGCGTTCCGCAATTATAAGATTGCTAAGACTCAAGGCCTGGCAGTGAAAGATTGGTCGCTCGTAAACTGGATGGCCGATTTCGTACTTGCCGATGCTTCATCGCTCACTCCCCGCAAAATTGACTTGGCTATTGTTAACAAAGGGGGCGTGCGAGCTGATATGATGAAGGGTGATGTGACTAAAGGGACCATTATGCAGATATTCCCCTTCGACAATCGTATCGTGGTTATGGAGATCTCCGGAGCAGATCTCGCCGATGCTCTGGATGTAATGGCTGCTCGTGGCGGTGACGGTGTAAGTGCCGGAGTTGATGCAACTTTCGATCCGAATACCGGTAAGTGCACATCCATTTTAATCAATGGGAAACCTCTTGACCGAACCCATACCTATACGTTGGCTACGATTGATTACCTGGCCAATGGTGGCGACTATATGTCGCCTCTTACCCGAGGGAAGGTGTTGGCACGCAGCGAGCAGGTTATCTATAATGATATGATTGACTCGCTCATGAAATCAAAGAAAACTCTCAAGGCTGACAAGACTCAGCGTATGCATAAGTAGCTCGAATAAACATTCCCGGACAAAGCCGCTGAATAATAACCCATTTATTTGAGACCCTTAAATGAAAAAAATGAATACGAAATCCAGAATACTTCTCCTCCTTTCCATCTGCACTGTGGCTATCGCTTCGTTAGCTGCCGGTATCGCTACGTGTAATACTTCTGCCTCTCCCTCAGCCGCAACTGAAGCTGCTCCTCAGAGTAATGTTTCCACTGCTGCGAATGGGGGTGGCCAATCAAGCTTGACAGCTGAGGCTTGGGCCGACTCCATTATGGCTACTCTATCTCCGAGGCAGCGTGTGGCACAGCTGTTCATCCCCCGATGGGATTTTCAGGGCGGCTCTATTA
>CAJUSN010000217.1 GCA_910589095.1 uncultured Muribaculaceae bacterium | reverse complement strand
GACACGTGTCATGTCATACATGGTCGAGGCAACTGTAGCTTTGATGCGCGGATCGTTGATGGCCGCCTGTATTGCTATGCCTCCCCAGCCACATATTCCGAGAATACCTATTTTCGCAGGATCAACATCCTCGCGGTTCATTAGATAATCGACAGCTGCCGAGAAGTCCTCGACGTTAATGTCGGGCGAAGATACCCTGCGCGGCATTCCACCGCTCTCGCCTGTGAACGAAGGATCAAACGCCAGTGTAAGGAATCCGCGCTCGGCGAGCTGCTGAGCATACAATCCGGACGACTGCTCTTTTACTGCCCCGAATGGACCGCTGACTGCAGTGGCCGGAAGTTTATCGGGTGCGCCCTTTGGCTTATAGATATCGGCAGCGAGAGTTATACCGTAACGGTTAACAAAAACCACCTTGGAATGGTCAACCATATCGCTTTTAGGGAACACTTTATCCCAATCCTGTGTCAGCTCCAAAGTTTCTATGGGAGCTAAAGAAATGTTTGTGTTTGGATTATGCATAGTCATGGAATTTTCTGTCATGGTGCTTAATAAAATTGATGTTGACAATATAATTCTACCTATCAACATAGATTAGAGTTCACAGTTATATGTTATCGCGATGCAAAGTTACGGAGTATCTTCTCGACAAACCTACCCAAATCCATGAAATGACTACCCGAAACACCGATTACCTTTGAGGGAGCTAAAACTATCTATCATGATTATCGCTTCCCGCTTGACGAAGCTTATTTCTGTAACGGATGGGCGACAGGCCGGTATGTTTCCTAAATATCCTGCATAGGTAGGACGGATCCTCATAATGTAATTTTTCGGCAATCTCCTTTACAGTAAGGTCGGTGGTGTCAAGCAGCATTTTCACCACCATCCCCAGCTGAATGTTGATCTGCTCTTTAGCCGAGACCCCGAGATTTCGTTTTGAGATTATGTTCAAATAGTTGGGCGATATATTTAGTTTTCCGGCATAGAAAGCCACATCATGATGATGGGTGTAGTATCGGTTGAGCAATCCCAGGAATTCATTAACAATCACCCATGCTCTGTTCTTGACGGGATTCGTACCGAGTACGCCATAGTGAGCCTCTACATATTCTGCCATGAGCAGCATGAAATTTTCCATTTCATTGCGCAACACCTTTTCTGCTGTGCCGCACGAAAAATTACCATCTATCCAATCCAATGAAGCGAACCAGCGCACAACCATCTTATCTGCATCTTTTCTTAATGAGAAAACCGGAAATGCGTATATATATTCCCAAAAACGGTTGGAGGTAACAAGAAAAAACAGGTCCTGCGCAGTCACAAAGTCAATGGCAATGAATGTGGCTAAAAAATCAGGGGACACACTCACCGGCACAGCCACCATGTCGAACACAAAAAATGCCATATCCTTATGACTCATCTTATATCGGCCCGAATTTATTGTAATCTCAAGCTCTCCGCGTTCGCACAGCATTATGAGGCAACCTTCAACCGAAAGCGGACGTTGCATTTTCCAGCTCTCAGCATCATATTTCCCTATTTTGAAATGTCGCAAAGAATCTGATTGCGTTTTTTCCATAACCGAATAATATTTACACAAAGTTAAGTCATTTCTAATGGTGAAAACAAATAAAGTTATAAAAAGTACCCGAATTGTGCCGATTTGCACCATTAAAATCAGACTCAATGTGAGTAACTTTGCATTTCTCTTACAAGAAGTACCATAAGAAGTGATTTAGATTTTTTTTTCATCAAAAACAAATCACTTCTATGCATGGTTTTTCAAGACAAAACTTGAAACACTACATGTTTCAAAGTTGAACCTTTTAATCTCGTATATTTATGGAAAGAGACAAACTTGATTTTGGAAACGGGAAAATCAGACAGCTTTTCACTGCCATGTTTTTCCCCACTTTGATAGGAATGTTTTTCAACTCAGCGTTGAACATCTGCGACGGCATGTTCGTCGGCCACGGTGTGGGAAGCAACGCACTCGCTGCCATCAATATCGTGGCACCGCTGTTTCTCATTTGCACAGGTATAGGATTGATGTTCGGTATCGGTGCTTCGGTCATTGGAGGCATACGATTGGCAGAAGGAAACGTAAAAGCCGCCCGAATCATCATGACACAGGCGTATATAGCCGGTGCCATCATATTCGGAGCTGTCATTCTTGGCTCACTGATGTTCACGCGCCCGCTTTTGTACTTGCTCGGGTGCAGTCCCCTGCTTGAAGATCTCGCCACTGACTACCTGCTTTGGCTACTCCCGGGGCTGGTATTCTTTTATCTGCAATGCGCGGGAATGATGCTCATTCGACTTGACGGCTCGCCTCGCTACGCAATGAGCGTGCAGATTGTGGCGGCCATCCTTAATATTTTTCTTGACTGGTACATGGTTTACCCACTGGCAATGGGTATAAAAGGAGCGGCGATAGCCACATCGCTCTCCTGCATTGTAGCCGGAATCATGGTCGTGGCCTACTTTGTTTTCTTCTCCAGCAAGCTGAAATTCTATCGTCTGCGGCTTTCAGGGA
>CAJUSN010000216.1:332-2598 GCA_910589095.1 uncultured Muribaculaceae bacterium | reverse complement strand
ATTTAAGAATGATATAAGCGAGCGGATTTTGCAGGAAGATAAGTATGACTGAAAGCAGGAGCGCCAAAAGGAGTGCCCGTTGACCTATGGCATGAGCCTCTTGGCGGTTGCCGGCACCGATGGCTTGAGCAGTGGTGCCACTCGACCCCATGCGTAAAAATCCGCAGAGCCAGTATAACATGTTGAACATGGTGCCACCGACAGCTATTGCAGCAATGTAGGCGGCGCTACCCATGTGGCCGGTAACAGCAACGTCACAAAGCGCCAGTAAAGGCGTTGTGACGTTGGTGATAACGGCCGGAACCGAGATGGCTGCAATGTGTCGGAGCAGCCCGGAATCCGGGAAAAGTTCAATTTTTTTAAGTGAGGTCAATTTCAACGGATGGTTTTGGCGCGCATACTGTCACAGATAAGATAGACTATGAGCGCTATATATACAATCAGTCCGAGAGCCTGATTCAAGGCTGTATCCATGTCGATTGTGCCGTCAAATCCTGCGAAACGGGTAAGCGCGGAGAATACTCCGAACAGTGCGCCTCCGGCAATGAGTCCGGAAGCGATCAGTGTACCGCGGTCGCGACGTGCGTTGTTCAAGGCTTCATCTTTTGAGCGTGATCCCACAAACCAAGAGATAGCTCCACCTACAAGCATGGGAGTGTTGAGGTGAAGAGGTATGAACATACCGAGGCAGAATGCCAAGGCAGGCACCCCGAGCCAATTGAGAAGCAGAGCCAGCACGGCGCCGGTCATATAGAGAATCCAGGGGGTATCGCCACCCATCATGATAGGCTCGATTACACCGGCCATGGCGTTGGCCTGGGGAGCAACAAGCGCATCCTTTCCTGTGAAGCCATATACATTGTTGAGGAGGAGAATCACACCGCCCACAGTAGCTGCTGATACGAGTGTGCCGAGGAACTTCCAAGACTCTTGCTTGCGGGGAGTTGAACCTGTCCAATACCCGATTTTAAGGTCAGTTACAAAGCCTCCAGCCATTGAAAGCGCGGTACAAACCACTCCGCCAATGATCATGGCTGCCACCATGCCGGAGGTGCCTTTTATACCGATACCGACGAAGATTGCCGAGGCAACAATCAGTGTCATCAGTGTCATGCCTGAGACAGGATTGGAACCTACTATGGCGATTGCGTTGGCGGCGACAGTGGTGAACAGAAATGCTATAACAGTAACCACAATCCATGCCACGAGGGCTTGCCAGAAGTTCTGAAGTACACCCAGCCAGAAGAACAGGAACACGGCTACGAGCGCAATGGCCATGAACATAACCACATGCTTCATTGAAATGTCCAGTTGCCAGCGAAGAGTCTTGCCTTGTGATGAGGCGCCTCCTTTAAATTCGCGTACGGCGAGGCCGGCTGCCTGTGCAATAATTCCACGTGATTTCACTATGCCTATAATACCGGCCATGGCTATGCCTCCGATACCTATCATGCGAGCGTAGCCGCTGAAGATTGCGTCAGGGGCCATGGCGGTCATTTCAGCAGATCCATAGGTCCCCATAAGGGGAAGAATCACCCACCATACGAAGGCTGAGCCGGCAAATATTACGAATGCGTATTTCAACCCGACGATATAGCCTAAACCCAATAGAGCGGCACCGGTGTTGCAGCTTACAACAAGTTTGGTTTTGGCTGCCAAAGCCTGTCCCCAGCCGAGCATGTAGGTTGAAACGGTTTCAGCCCAAAGGGCAAACGTAGCTACAACGTAATCGTAGATACCTCCTATAAGAGCCGAAATAACGAGCAATTTAGCCTGTCCTCCGGATGCTTTTGCGTTTTGTCCGCTCATGAGCACCTGTGTGGTGGCCGTGGCTTCGGGGAAAGGATAGCGACCGTGCATATCCTTGACAAAATATTTGCGGAACGGTATGAAGAACAAAATGCCGAGGACACCGCCGAAGAGAGAGCTCAAGAATATTTCAAGAAAATCGACAGTGATTTCCGGATGTGTGGCCTGGAGAATGTAGAGCGCAGGGAGCGTGAATATGGCTCCGGCCACAATCACGCCCGAGCATGCTCCGATGGATTGTATAATTACATTCTGGCCGAGTGCATTTTTTTTGCCAAGCATTCCGGAGAGACCAACTGCAATGATCGAGATTGGGATGGCGGCTTCAAACACCTGACCGACCTTGAGTCCCAGATAGGCAGCGGCCGCGCTGAAAATCACAGCCAGTATCAGTCCCACGGTGATTGAGTAGGGGGTAGTCTCGGGGTAATCCCGCGCCGGATGCATTACCGGGCGA
>CAJUSN010000216.1:0-322 GCA_910589095.1 uncultured Muribaculaceae bacterium | reverse complement strand
GGCGATAGGTTTCGTCAGCCGCCAGTTCGCGGAACGCATTTTCGGGCAGTTCCACCGGATCGGCGTCCTGATACAATAAATCTTCTTGCTTTGAAGTCATTTTTGTGGTTTTGTTATTTTTCGTTGATGATTGGTCTTGGATTGACAGTGGGTGGGTTTTATTGCTGCGGGGTTTCTGCACGCGAAATCAGTTCGAGGGTGTCAACATAGATTTCCGTAACGGTGTGTTTTATGGCGTTGCGGTCCTCCCATGTGCGCGTGCGCAGTTTACCTTCCACATATATTCTGCTGCCCTTGCGTATATAGCGCTCAGCCACAGAGG
>CAJUSN010000215.1 GCA_910589095.1 uncultured Muribaculaceae bacterium | reverse complement strand
CCTTCAGCCGACCCTATGATACGCGGTAGAATATAGCGCACGTCAGGGATTCCTAAAGCACCCGATATTCGTGCTGACAACATCTGCAGATGCTCGCGCTCCGCATCCATACCCACAATCTTATCAAGCATGAAACGCGACCACGCGCTCATCATCGGAGGCAGGGCTGTGGAGAAAATGAAACTGCGCGACCGGTTCACCGCGTAATCACGAAGCTCGGAGCTCATGGCTGCGAATGCACCCGCCGACGCACATGCTTTCCCGAACGTGCCCATCACTATGTCTATCTCATCATAAGCTTCATGCCCGCGCGCCATACCTGCGCCACCCGGACCGAGCACACCGAAAGCATGTGCCTCATCCACATAAAGCATCACTGATGGGTAGCGTCGCTTAAGATCTATGAGCGCATCCAGATCGGTGCTGTCGCCATCCATGGAATAGATTGACTCAACTACGACTATTATGCGGTCCCACTTGCCATGCTCTTTGGCCAATATACGCTCCAGCCTGTTGAAATCATTATGTATAAACCGCTGAAAAGGCGCTCCGCTCAATTTTATTCCGTCAATGATACTTGCATGCACCAGCTTGTCGGCAACAATAAGCGTACCTGCCTCGGAAGCAAGAGCCGAAATCAAACCCGTGTTGGCATGATAACCACTGTTGAACAACAGGCACGGCCGTCCACCCATCATGCCTGACAGAGTGGTCTCCAGCATGGCATGTTCATCCTGAAGGGCAGCCAACAGACGGGCAGCCGATGAGGTCATAGCTATCCGCCTGTTATCCTCATCTTCAAAAAACTCCTGCTGGAGATCAGCGCGTCCACCCAATCCAAGATAATCGTTCAGCGAAAAATCAAGCAGACCCGAATGTCGGGAATCAGCCGGTATGGAACGGAAATTTCCTGCGGCGCGCAGATTTTCAAGTGTTGCGGAATAACTCATCAGGCCTGCTCTTCTATTAATAGTATTTCCAGAAGTGTTTGGCAAAGCTCTGTAAGCTCTTCATCGCTTATTATATAAGGTGGCATGACATAGACCAGCCGTCCGAATGGACGTACCCATATTCCCCGTTCCACACACAGACGCTGGAAGCGGGCCATGTTTACAGGCTCATGCATCTCCATCACGCCTATAGATCCGAGAACTCTCACCTCTTTCACACTCTTCATTGATGAAGCTGGCGCAAGAAGCTCCTTTATGCGTAATTCAAGATGGCCCACCCTTGCTGCCATATCCTGCTCCTCCAACAGAGTTAAAGAAGCAACAGCAATGGCACATGCCAGAGGATTACCCATAAATGTAGGCCCATGCATCATCACCCCGGCCTCGCCTCGGGAAATGGTATCGGCCACTTCACGTGTGGTGAGTACAGCGCTCATGGTGAGATACCCGGCCGTTAGCCCCTTACCTATACACATTATGTCGGGCGACACGCCTGCCCAATCCGAAGCCCAGCGCTTTCCTGTGCGCCAGAAGCCGGTGGCAATCTCATCGAATATCAAATAGACGCCATAGCGGTCACACAATTTTCGCAGTTCGGCAAGATATTGCGGATGATAGAAACGCATACCGCCCGCGCCTTGGACCACCGGTTCAAGAATCACGGCAGCGATTTCATCCGAGTGGTCCCTGAGAGTGGCCTCCATCTCATCCATTGCGCGTGGATCCCACACTTGGCCAAACTTCACTGAAGGCGACTCTACAAAAAATCGGATAGGGAGTGAGGTGCCGAAAGCAGAGTGCATTCCGGTCACCGGATCGCACACACTCATAGCGTTCCAAGTGTCGCCATGATAACCTGAGCGGATGGTGACGAAATTGGTCTTTCGGTGCGAGCCACTTTTTGACACTGCCGCCTGAACAGCCATCTTCATGGCCACCTCTACAGCAACCGATCCGGAATCAGCATAGAAAATATTGTTCATCCCCTCAGGCGCATGCCTGAGCAACAATCGGCCCAATTCTACGGCCGGCTCGTGAGTAAGTCCGCCGAACATCACATGCGACATGCTATCAAGCTGGCGTTTGGCTGCTTCATTAATCACGGGATGATTGTAGCCGTGGATCACGCACCACCATGATGACATTCCATCAATCAGCTCGCGACCGTCGGCCAATTTGAGCTTCACACCGGAAGCCGACACTACTTTATATGTAGGGAGAGGGTCGATTGTCGAGGTATACGGGTGCCATAGATGGTCACGGTCCCATGAGTCGGTGAGTTCCGGAGTCAAAGATATAGGTGATCTGTTCATAGTTCGCGTTGCAATTTTGAATGGGCCGCCCATGACGGAAATCTCCTCGTAAGGGCACCCGGCAAATACGGATGCAAAGTTACTAAAAAATATCGTAAGAATTTTCGTTGCGGAGAGCTGATTTATCAGCTCTCCTTAGCTCCCTGATTACTTATAAATTACGAGCGATACGGCGCACTCCATGCGCCTTCCAAGAGGGATTCGAGCAAAAAAAATGAGAAAAAAGTTGTTGCAAAATTTGGTCAGTTCCGAAAAAGTGCCTAACTTTGCATCGCAATCGGGAAAACGCCGCTTGCTACCGACGCGAAAATAGCTCAGTTGGTAGAGCACGACCTTGCCAAGGTCGGGGTCGCGG
>CAJUSN010000214.1 GCA_910589095.1 uncultured Muribaculaceae bacterium | reverse complement strand
GAGCCGAACCGCGCTTCCCGTAGCCGGGGATGTACATTGGTTTTCCGTAACGAGCGCTGTTTTCGTGTAGAATGGCGTGGTAACGGAGGTCCCAGCCTATGGAGAAGTCGCGAACGATGTTTACGCGAACGCCGGCAAGGAATTCGAAGTATCCCACGGTGGCATTTTGACGGGGAATGGAGAATTGGGTGTCAGTGCCCCAGTAATCGTCGACGAGGTTCACGTTGTCGATGGTGTAGGAGAAGGGGGTGAATCCGTAACGCACTCCGACGAGGAATTTGTAGCGCGGGTCGGAATTGTAGAAGATGTTATAGTTGGCGCCGATCTTGAAATAAGGCGCTATGGGTGAGCGGAATGTGAAGTTACCCTCCTCGGGGGTGATTGACGCTTGGCCGAGTCCGAACTCGAATGTGGGGAAATAGCGGTTGTGCATGTTGAGCTCGCCCCACACGGATGCTATGCCATATTTCTGTCCCATTATGCGCAGGAGAGGGTCGGCGATGTTGAGTCCGGCTGCCACGCAGTAGATGCGGGGATAGATCATTTTCTTGGACTTTTTCACAGCCGTTGTGTCGATCCATTCCTGTCCGGTGACGGTGTCGATGAGGATTATGTGGCCTTGTGCGTCGGTTTGCTCGCGAAGGCGTCCGGGGTCCTCATAGGGTGTGAGCTCGGGTTTTTCCTTGGGTGTGCCTTTGGTTCCGGGCGCTGGAGTGACCGGGGTCACTTTGCGCTGGGCGCTTGCACCGGGAGCCGCTACGGTTGAGACCATTACGGCAGCGAGCAGGAGCAATATGATTCGGAACGGTTTCATTGGGGTGAGGTGCGGAAATATATGTGGATTCGCTGGGAGTTGGTGTTTGTGACGAGAGAGTCGAGAATGGCCACGGAGTCAATGAGATTGCGGGTGTAGGTCATGCCGGTGATTTGGTAGATGAACATGGCGCCGCACTCTTCCGAGGCGAAATAAGGCTCGGAGGTGTAAGTGAAGTCAATTCGATCGGTGACGGTGGTGATGCTGTCGACGTGGTAGGTGAATGTGTAGGCTGTGGAGGAGGCGTCGGAACGGAAGGGGAGATATACTTCGGAGCGAGCGAGCCCCCACTCGTAGAGCAGGGCACCGTCGGGGGCACCTACGCCGGCAATGTCGAAGCCGTCGACCGAGATGGCCTGGCCGGTAGCAGCCGAGTAGAAGCCGGCCAGCGGAAGGGCACTCTGGTTGTCGGTGCAGCCGGTGGTGTTGCACCCGGGCAGGATTGCCGACAGGATAAGGGCGGCGACAGCTGCCAGAGGCAGGAGTGAACTTGAGCAGCGTGATATCATTGGCAGGAGTCGGCTGAGTTGTGGAGTATCTCCTCTTCAATCTCGTAATCGTTGCGTCGGGGGGAGTTGCGCACAATCAGTTCGCCGAGAAACCCGGTCAGGAAGAGCTGTGTTCCGAGCACCATGGTGACGAGTGCGAGGTAGAAGTAGGGTGATTCGGTGACGAGCGAGTAGCTGCGTCCGGCGTGCATGTTGTAGAGCTTCATTGCACCGACGGCCACTGTGGCCAGGAACCCGAGCATGAACATCAGGGAGCCGAGGAGACCAAAGAAGTGCATGGGCTTGACACCGAAGCGGTTGGTGAACCAAAGGGTGGCCAGGTCGAGGTAGCCGTTGACAAAACGGTCCAGCCCGAATTTGGATTTTCCATATTTACGGGCCTGATGATGGACCACTTTCTCTCCAATGCGGGTGAAACCGGCGTTTTTGGCAAGGTAAGGGATGTAGCGGTGCATGTCGCCGTAGACTTCGATGCGCTTAACCACTTTGTTGCGGTAGGCTTTGAGTCCGCAGTTGAAGTCATGCAGGTTCTTTATGCCGGATACCTTACGGGCGGTGGCGTTGAAAAGTTTGGTTGGGATGGTTTTAGAGAGCGGATCGTAGCGTTTCTGCTTCCAACCGCTCACCAGGTCATAGCCTTCGGCGGTGATCATTCGGTAGAGTTCGGGAATCTCGTCGGGACTGTCCTGGAGGTCGGCGTCCATGGTGATGACTACGTCGCCTTTGGCCCGTGCAAATCCGGTGTTGAGTGCAGGCGACTTGCCGTAGTTGCGGCGGAAACATACGCCTTTCACCGCGGGGTTGGCGGTGGCGAGGGAGCGGATGACGTCCCATGAGTTGTCGGTGCTACCGTCGTTGATGAAGAGTATTTCGTAGGTGAAGCCGTTGGCTTTCATCACGCGTTCGATCCACTTTTCAAGTTCGGGGAGTGATTCGGCTTCGTTATAGAGAGGTACTACTACAGATATGTCCATGATATGATGGGGTGGTGGAGTTTTGTTCGTTTTATCGTTGCGATGGAGAGGAGTTTGATGAGCGTGAGGCGCGTATGGCCGACGACGCGCGGACAAGCACGGCCATGAGTCCGCTCAAGAGCGAACCGCTTGCCACGGTGAAGAGCCACATGGACACGACCCATGTGGAGGCGCGAGGCACGGCGCCGTTGTCGATGAGACCTTGGGCCACGCGTGCAAATTCGGCCAGGGAAGGGTCGGCGGTGGAATGGTACATGGTGATAACCTGATGGAGCTGGCGGACAATGTAGCCGGGGTCGATCCATCGGAAATAGGCCAGCGCCACGCGCGCGCATATCAGGGCCCCGCCTGAAATCATAACAATGCCTTGGATCCACATGG
>CAJUSN010000213.1 GCA_910589095.1 uncultured Muribaculaceae bacterium | reverse complement strand
GTGTTGATACGCCCGGGGTCAAGAATCCTCACAGGAACGCCATCGACCGTGGCCATTGCCGGAGGTTGCCACAGACGATGCTGCCATACATATTGCATCAAACGTTCCATAAGATTGGAGGGCGGATAAGGGGTTCCCATGGGAGGGGTACTCATCCGCACTGCAAACATAAGGATTTCCATCCATATTTCCATCATTTTGAGGCTTGTTTTTTCATTAAAAATCTACGTGTCCGTTATAAATCGGACCGTGAATGATGATAAATTGGCCGAAAAGCAACTATTTTATCTACACGGCGAGGCCATCTGAGTAAATTTCATTAAATTTGCTCTTTGATAAACTCCGTTAAATCAGTCAGCCGATGAACGAAGACGCTCTAAGCCAATTATATCTCAAGGACACAGCCTTTCAGGATCTGATGCAGAAGCGCATATTCAACGTGCTTCTTGTGGCGTCGCCCTACGATGCCTTCATGATGGAGGAGGACGGACGCATAGAGGAACAGCTCTATTTTGAATATGTGGCCTTGAATCTGAGCTCCCCTCCCCGTGTGACCAAAGTGTCGACAGTGGAGGAGGCCGAGGCAACCATGAAAGAGAAGCATTTCGGACTCACCATCATGATGCCCGGAATGGATATAAGCGAAACCTTTTCAGGCGCTCGCCGACTGAAAGAGCTTCAGCCTACGATGCCTGTAGTGGTGCTTACTCCATTCTCGAAAGAGGTTTCACGGCGTCTGGCCAACGAGGATTTCACAGGAGTTGACTACGTGTTCTCATGGCTTGGCAATGTTGACTTGCTTCTGGCCATAATCAAGCTGCTGGAGGACAAGCGCAACGCCGACAAGGATATCAATGAAGTGGGAGTGCAGATGATACTGGTGGTTGAAGACTCGGTGAGATTCTACTCATCTGTCCTCCCCCACATCTACAAGAACCTGCTGAAACAGAGCTACGAATCGTCGACTGAGGCGCTTAACGAGCATGAACAGATGCTCCGTATGCGCGGACGTCCCAAGGTGATGCTTGCACGTAACTATGAGGAAGCCATGGAGATATACTCGCGCTACGGCAACAATCTCCTTGGCGTGATAAGCGATGTGTCCTTCAATCGCAACGGCGAAAAGGATCGCGAAGCGGGATTTCATCTGGCTGAAGCGCTTAGAAATGACAATCCGTATTTGCCTGTGATCCTTGAATCGTCGGAGCAGGACAACGCTACACGTGCCAGAGAGATGAGTTGTGTGTTTCTTGACAAGAACTCGAAGAAATTTCCGGTTGACCTCAGCGCGGCCATCACAGAACAGTTCAGCTTCGGTGATTTCGTAATGACGGATCCTGACACAGGAAAAGAGATAAGGATACGCTCGCTGAAAGACCTGCAATATCATATCTTCGACATACCGGCATCGGCGTTGCTTCACCATGCATCATCCAACGACATTTCACGCTGGCTCTATTCACGCGCTCTGTTCCCGATAGCCAATGTGATAAAGGGACATCGTTTCTATTCACTTGATGAGGTGCCGGCGGTGAGACAACTCTTCTTTGATTTGATAGTGAAGTACAGGAAGATGAAAAACCGTGGAGTTGTGGCTGTGTTCCGCAAGGATCGGTTTGACCATTATTCCAACTTTGCCCGTATTGGCGAGGGCTCGCTTGGAGGTAAAGGCCGCGGACTGGCATTCATTGACCATATCATCAAGCAGAACCCGATTTGCGACAATTTCTACGGCATTTCCATCACCATACCGCGCACAGTGGTGCTCTGCACGGATATTTTCGATGAGTTCATGGCCACGAACAATCTTTATCCCATAGCCTTGAGCGATGCCGATGACGCCACAATACTCTCCCACTTTCTGAAAGCGAAACTCCCCTCCCGAATCAAGGAGGACCTTTCGGCCCTGTTCGAAGTGATTGACCGACCTTTGGCCATCCGCTCTTCAAGTTTGCTGGAGGATTCGCATTACCAGCCCTTTGCCGGCATATATTCAACTTACATGATTCCTCATGTGGATGACCGCAAGAGGATGCTCAAAATGCTCACAGATGCAATCAAGAGTGTGTATGCATCAGTGTATTACTCTGACAGCAAAGCCTACATGACCGCCACCTCCAACCTCATTGACCAGGAGAAAATGGCGGTGATAATCCAAGAGGTCGTTGGGCAACAGGTGGGCGATTATTATTTCCCTTCGTTCTCGGGAGTTGGTCGGTCGCTTAATTACTATCCTCTTGGCAATGAAACAGCAGAGGATGGCGTAGCAGAAGTGGCAGTGGGGCTCGGCAAATATATAGTGGACGGTGGACTAAGTCTTCGGTTCTCACCGCGTCACCCGGCCCATGCATTGCAGACTTCGGAACTGACATTGGCCCTGCGCGACACCCAGACAAGAATGTATGCCTTGGATATGACGAATGTAGAAGACTTCAAGGTTGACGACGGATTCAATATAGTGAAAAAATCCGTGCAGGACATTGCCCCGTCAGGAGCCTTGAAGTTTATGGTTTCCACATACGATTACCGCGACAACATGCTGCGTGACGCTGATTTTGGCGAAGGTAGACGAGTGGTTACATTCAACAACATCCTCAAGCATGATGCCTATCCCCTGTCAATGGCCATAGATTTCATGCTTTCCACCGGTCAACGCGAGATGAGCCGCCCAGTGGAAATTGAATTCGCAGGCATGATCGACC
>CAJUSN010000212.1:436-2722 GCA_910589095.1 uncultured Muribaculaceae bacterium | reverse complement strand
GTTGTGGGGGCCATTTGTCCACCGGTCATACCGTAGATGGCGTTGTTGATGTATATAATGGCTATGTTTTCAGCACGGTTAGCGGCATGGATTGTTTCTGCAGTACCGATTGCTGCAAGGTCGCCGTCGCCCTGGTAGGTGAACACAAGGCGTTCGGGGTTAAGACGCTTAGCGGCAGTGGCCACAGCGGGAGCGCGACCGTGAGCGGCCTCAATCCAGTCAACATCTATGTAATTGTAAGCGAAAACGGCACAGCCCACCGGAGCCACGGCAATGGTGTTGTGTTCCTGTCCCATCTCCTTGAGCACTTCAGCCACAAGTTTGTGCACCACGCCGTGGGAACATCCCGGACAGTAATGCATCTGATTATCATTGAGAAGCTCGGGACGGCTATATACTTTAGTACCCTTCTGCTTTATTTCTTCAATATTCATTGTAGGTAACGTTAGCGTGAGCTGATTAGAATTGCTTTTTGAAGGATTCAAGAATCTCCGTGGGGCTGGGCACAATGCCACCCATACGTCCAAAATGGCGCACAGGAACGCGGCCTTCAACGGCGAGCCTTACATCCTCGATCATCTGGCCAGCATTCAGTTCCACAACGAGCATACCCTTTACCTGTCCGGCAAGCTCGGCGAGGCGATCGTAGGCGAAAGGCCAAAGAGTGATGGGGCGCAGAAGACCAATTTTCACACCTTCGGCTCGCGCATCCTCAATAGCTTTAAGGCATATTCGGGCTATTGAACCGAAAGCCACGATGAGATATTCAGCGTCGTCAGTGAAATATTCCTGATATCGCACTTCGTTTTGCTCTATCAGACGGTAGGTGCGTTGGAATCGTTCATTGTTTTTCTCCATCTGGTAGCTGTCAAGCTCCAGGGAGGTGACCACGTTGGGTTTGCGACCGCGAGAGTCGCCTGTTGCGGCCCAAGGACATTCCTTACGGATCTGCTCAGGAGTGCGCCGGGGACGTTGGGGCGGGAGCACTACCTTTTCCATCATTTGTCCCACCACTCCGTCGGCGAGAAGCAGAGCCGGTGTGCGGTACTTGAATGCGAGATCAAAACCGAGGCCCACAAAATCGGCCATTTCCTGAACAGTTGCCGGTGCGAGTACAATGAAATGGTAATCGCCATGGCCTCCGCCTTTAGTGGCCTGGAAATAATCGCTCTGCGAAGGATGTATGGTGCCGAGACCAGGGCCGCCACGCATCACGTTAACAACCAAGGCGGGCAACTCACTCGCTGCAATATAGGACATGCCCTCCTGCATCAGACTGATGCCCGGGCTGGATGAAGAGGTCATCACCGCTTTACCTGTAGCAGCACCTCCATATACCATATTGATGGAGGCCACTTCACTTTCAGCCTGCAGAACTGTCATGCCGGTTGTTTCCCAAGGCATCAGAGCCTCAAGGGTTTCAAGCACTTCACTCTGCGGGGTGATGGGATAGCCAAAATAGCCGTCAACACCGTAGCGGATTGCGGCGTGGGCTATGGCTTCGTTGCCCTTCATCAAGGTTACTTCTTCTTTCATAATTGTTTTAAATGTGCGGGCACATGTTGGAAACGCCCGGCCATTGTGGAGTTAGAGAACGGAATTATATACTGTGCCGTCACTTCTGGACCAGTCGATACACTTCAATGCACGCATCCGGACACACCAACGCACATGAGGCGCAACCGATGCAATTGTCAGGATTGAGCGTGTAAGCGAAGTGATAGCCACGGTCGTTGACCTCCTTTGCCTGAAGCGAAAGGACGTCGGTGGGACACGCCACGACACAAAGGTTACAGCCTTTGCAACGTTCGTGATTTATCTCAACCGCTCCTAAAACTTTTGCCATGATAGATTTTGATAATTTTATTATTCACACGGCGCAATGGGTTACACCATGGCCGTTCAATACTAACGCAAATATACTGAAAAAATATGAATAAGCCATTTTTTAACAAAACCTTAACCATTGGCACATTCAGGGCAAAAGTGTGCCATCCATGCGCAACGCCCTGAGTTAATAAACGTTAAGACCCCGGACACATCATATTTTCGCTATGAAGCGCCTAAGCCTTCACTTGAGAAACCTTCACTTTCTTGCCTTTGATCTTGACTGCATTTAGCGCCACGGCAAGTTGCCGCATACTTTCACGCGGCACTGCCACGAGTGCATAATGGTCATGGACCGATATCCGGCCTATCTCCGCTGCGGAAAGGGAACTGTTGGCTAAAATGAATCCCAGAATATCACCTTTGGAAATTTTCTCTTTCTTTCCCGCGTTCAAATAT
>CAJUSN010000212.1:0-426 GCA_910589095.1 uncultured Muribaculaceae bacterium | reverse complement strand
AAATATAGCGTACCCATGGGCGACGCTTCCGGTTTTTTATCTCCGGGGTGTGGCTGAAGCGCACTGGAGGGGTTGATATAGGGCGGACGGTTGTCGGCCTCAGAGGTTATTAGAAACACACGTCCTTCTGCATCCACGCGTGCTGTACGTCCGTTGCGATGCGTCCACGCGGCTTCATCAACCGGAAGATGATAATGCACCACATTGGCTACCCCGGTTATGTCCAGTCCACGTGCCGCCAAGTCCGTTGCTACCAGGATGGGGGTTGTTCCGTTGGCAAATAGATCAATGGCTGTTTCACGCTGCTGCTGTTCAAGCGCACCGTGATACAGTCCGGCCGAAAAGCCACTCTCACGCAATCGCTTCCACACACTTTCGGCACTCTCACGATGATTGACAAACACGATTGTTCGCTCCGAAGCGGGG
>CAJUSN010000211.1 GCA_910589095.1 uncultured Muribaculaceae bacterium | reverse complement strand
CGGGTTTCACCCGCATGTTCATCAATACATATCTTATGAAGGACGGTTCCCGATTCACGGATCAAAACGGATGGCAAACCACTGAGTTCAAAGATGAAGTCGTTGACCGTGATCCCCGCCTTACTCAAACCATCCGTGGGCTTGGTTATCATCGAATTGGTGAAAAAACAATCCTACCGGCCGATCTTGAACTCTCAATCACAGGTTACCAGCCAATTAAGTTTGTTCAGGCACCTACTGTCAATAATGGTCAGGCGGACCGTGTAACTATGTCAACTTGCGACATACCTGTTTACCGTTATGCAGAAGTTCTCCTCGCTTATGCTGAAGCAAAAGCTGAACTTGGAACCATATCACAGTCCGACCTTGATAAATCTGTCAATCTGGTTCGCTCTCGTGCCGGTATGCCCGGTATCAGCATGGCTTACGCCAATGCTAACCCCGACCCGTATCTTAAGAGTGCTGAAACCGGATATCCCAATGTAAATGGTCAGAATGCCGGTGTGATTCTTGAAATTCGTCGTGAGCGCACCATTGAGCTCGCCATGGAGTCATTCCGTATTGAAGACCTTTTCCGTTGGAAATGCGGTAGTTGCCTTGATCAGGATATTACCGGTATGTATTTCCCCGGCCCAGGTCAGTATGACCTCAGTGGTGATGGCAAACCGAATGTAGTGCTATTCGCCAACGGTGCAACTGAACCTGCAGCGGATGCCGGCGTATACGTATATGAACTTGGCGTGGATATTTTCTTGTCTGATGGAGCTCGTGGACGTATTGACTATCACACCGGAATCAAGTCTGAAAGAAACGGCTTTAATGAAGGGCGTGACTATCTCTATCCCATCCCATCTGATGAGCTTGCTTTAAATCCAAACCTCCTGCAAAATCCCGGTTGGAACCAATAATACAGTTTTGAAATGAAAAAGATATATAATATTTGCATATTTGCTCTCGCAGCTTTGATAGGTGTATCTTTCACGGGCTGCAATGACGACGATCCAGATGTTGCAAAAGCAGTACTTGCGAGTGCATCAAACTTGAATTACGAAGCAACTGAAAATCCAGGTCAGATCATTACCGTCTATTCTGATGCTACCTGGACTTGCGAACACCCCGATTGGGTGACCGTTGAACCTGAAACCGGATCCGGTACAACTGAAGTCAGAATTTCTGTAGCCGATAACCTCCGCGATGGAACACCTGACAATCCCCGCAAGGCCGATGTCATTTTCAAAGGTGTGACTAAGGCTTCCGAAGCCCATGTTATTGTTCGCCAAGATGGCGACAAATTCCGCGATGTGCAGCCAATTTCCATCAGCGATATGGAAGCATCCCCTGAAGAGGCTGTGGCAATCATTAAGAATTTGACTGTAGTTGCCCCAATTCCCGGTGCAATCATAGCCACTGATGGTGAAAAGAACGTATATATCCAAGCAGACACTGCCGTGGTTGCCGGTGACGTCCTCACCGTTTATGGCGAAAAGTCTAACGACACTCAGAACATGCCCATAGTCATAGCCGACTTCTTCGCTAATGGCGGAACTAAATCTTCGCTGCCCGCAGCGGTGAACATCACTGATCAAATCGATACCTATACTTCCGGCACCCGCACCTACGTTGCTATCGACGGTAAGGTAGATGGTAACAACATTGTGGTAAAAAGCGATGATGCGGTTAATCATGGTGTGGTCCTTGCCAGTGCAAACGGTTTTGATGTGAAAGCTCTTAACGGTCACGACGTGACAATGTACGGTTTCTATGCCGGCACCGCCTCGCCTGCTCTGAATATAATTGCAACATCGGCCGACGACCGTGGCCTCATCGAGACCATCTACTTCTCCGAGGACTTCGAATGGCTCGCTCCTTGGGCTGCTATTGGAAATGGCACAGCATGCGGTTCGACTGTGGAAGCAAACGACCCCAATGCAAATGCTCCCCAGATGGCAACTCCGAAGGTTGAGGGTGTAAGTGCTTATCAGGCCCTTACAGCCAAAGGTTATGAACTCCTCGCAACTTGCGCTCCCAATAAGTCGGCACGCAAGCCCGAGGCTCAGACTTACCTCCAGACAAATTACCTCAAGTTCGGTCTTACTGGCTATTATTCGGGTATCGTATTCCCCATCTCCGAGGATATTGATTCCAGCATTGGATCAATTCTCTCGTTCGACTGGTGCTCGATGCGTCAAGGCTCCGGCGCTTGGGATGCTACAGAAATTGTTGTGATTGTCAACTATAGGGGTCAGGAAACCCAATATCCCATTGCCGTTTCTCCCTTCGTAACGAATGAAGCTTACCGCTGGGTTAACGAAAAGGTTGAAATTCCCGCGGGAGCAATCGGTTCGGGTGCCACAATCACCATCCGCAACGCCGATTCCCAGTGGCCCAGCGCAGCCGGCTCGGCTTTCCGCTGGTTCCTCGACAACGTCAAGCTTATTGCAAACGACTAATCCCATAATCTGATACTTTAAGGCGGTGCGCTCTCAGGCGCACCGCCTTTTCAATTTCTTGACTTTAAAATTCGTGTCGTGATTTTCACCTTTTGCAAAAATATTTTGCAAAAAAAATCGGAAAAACTTGCACGCAACAAAAAAACATTGTACCTTTGCACACGTAAAACAAATACGGCAAGCGAGCCGTGAAAACAATGATTAAAGTCAGCGTTTTTTTATCATAATTAGTTTTACAAATATTGCCTTGTGGTGTAATGGTAGCACGTCGGATTCTGGTTCCGCCTGTGAGGGT
>CAJUSN010000210.1 GCA_910589095.1 uncultured Muribaculaceae bacterium | reverse complement strand
AGATACTATGTCGCAACTGATACAGGAGGGAAAGATACTCCATTGGGGTATATCTGAAACTACTGAAGATTATCTCCGTCGCGCCCATGCGGCATGCCCCGTAACGGCTATACAAAACCGCTATTCGATGATGGCAAGATGGCATGAGGAAATTTTCCCTACGCTTGAGGATTTGAATATAGGCTTCATCGCATTCTCTCCGCTTGCCAACGGTCTGCTGTCGGACTTCTATACCGCCGATTCAAAATTCAATCCCAAGAATGATTATCGCGCGGCAATGCCTCAGTTCAGCCGTGAGAGTTTTGAGGAAAACGAGATGTTGTTTGAACTCATACGCCGGTTTGCCGATGAAAAACACGCAACTCCGTCGCAGATTTCCCTTGCGTGGATGCTCTGTAAAAAACCGTATATCGTGCCTATCCCCGGCACACGCCACCTTTGCCGCCTGAAAGAAAACATCGGAGCAGCTGATATAACCCTCTCAACTGACGAAGTTGAAGCAATCGACCGTCAACTCGACAGCATACCGATGAGCGATGTTTTTGGCGGATCAAAAATTGTAGAAACACAAAAAGCTTAACACAATGCTACCAAAAGTAATTTGCCACATCATGAGTTCAGTTGACGGACGTCTGTTGCCCGGACGCTGGACCGCTCCATTCGACGGCGCAAACCCGGCGGAACTCTTCAAAGAATATGCCGCTATCGGCCAAAGCCTCGGCACGGATGCGTGGATGTTCGGAAAGGCTACCACCCGCGAGGCTTTTCCGTATAAATTTATGCCTAAAGGTGACCCAATAGGTAAAAGCGGTAAGGTTTTCATCAGCAACCGAACATCACCCCGACTTTTCATTACCATTGATCCCGATGCCGATATATTTTTCACCTCCGACCGCTTGCGGGGCGACAACATTCTCGTCATACTCGGAACAAACGCCACCACCGACTATCTTTCGGCACTTGCCGAAAAAGGCATCTCTTATATCGTAGTCGATGACGTGCGCAATCTTCGCAAAGCGCTCACCCTTGTCAAACAATATTTCAAAGTTGACACAATTTCACTGCAAGGTGGAGGGATAATTGATGGAGCAATGCTTGCCCAAGCTCTAATTAATGAGTTTAGCCTTGTGATATATCCCGGAATAGATGGACTCACCACTTCCCCCTCTATCTTTGAATATCTCGGACACTCGGATGAACTTCCCGCCGAGGGCCAAACCCTGCAACTTTTATCCGTGGAGCAAAGGCCTCACGGCATTGTCTGGCTACGTTACAAATTCCATAATCTCCCAATAGAATAAACAATGAACAGTTTTAACTATCAATATCCCGTAAAGCAGTATTTCGGGAAAGGCTGTGCCGAAGAAGCACTGAAAAAAGAAATGTCCGCTATGGGTAAGGTCGTCATGCTTGCCTATGGCGGCGGCTCACTGAAACGCACCGGTCTGCATGACAAAATCCGCGGCTGGCTGGAAGAGGCAGGAAAGACAGTTGTGGATTTCGGTGGCATCATGCCTAACCCTACTTATGCCAAAGTTCAGGAAGGAGCGGAGGTTGTCCGCAAAGAAGGTGTGGACTTCATTCTCGCCGTTGGTGGTGGTTCGGTGATCGACTGCTGCAAAATCATCTCCGCTCAGGCAAGAACTGACGAAGATGTCTGGGATATGTTCTATAATGAACACCGCATGCCTGCCGAGTTTGTTCCATGCGGGGCTGTCGTTACGGCATCCGGCACCGGTGCGGAACAGAACAACGGAGCTGTGATAACCCATGAGGAAAAGAAACTCAAGCAAGCTCTTTTCGGAGCCTTCCACCGTTTTGCAGTCCTTGACAGTGACCTGACTCTCACTCTCCCTATGAAACAGGTGATCAGCGGGGCTTTCGACACTCTGAGCCACTGTATGGAAACTTATATGGGACAGACCTTCGCCACCAATGTTTCAGATGAAATCAACGAGGCCATCATGCGCAATGTGATTAAATATATCCGTGCCATTATAGCAAATCCTGATGATGACTTTGCCCGTGGCGAGTTGATGTGGGACTCTGCTATGGCGGAAAACGGGATATTGAAACTCGGCAAGATGACCGACTTCCAATGCCACATGATTGAACACGCCGTAGGCGCTTACACCAACTGCAACCACGGTCAGGGGCTTGCAGTGATACACCCCGCCCTCTACCGTCATTATCTGCCCGAAGGTGCACCAAAGCTGGCGCGGATGGCACGTGAGGTATGGGGTGTGCACGACAATGACGATTTGCGTGCGGCTAACACAGGTATCGACCTTCTTGAATACTTTATTCAGGAAATTGGTCTGCCAACCCGATGGAGACAGATGGGTATCACTGATGAAAAGATAATGCGCGCTTCTGCCGACAGCTGCGTACTCACCCCTGGCTGCTGCAAGAAGTTTACACGAGATGAAATATTTGAAGTCTTGAAAAGCCAACTCTGACAACGGCAAAAATGGTATAACTTACCGAAATTTGTATTAAGCAAACATCTAGGAGTTTTGTTTATTTTGCAGAACAAATAAAACCACCAACCGCTATATGAAAACAGTAACATTAAATAACGGAGTCAGGATGCCCCAAATTGGCTACGGAGTTTATCAAGTATCACCCTCCGAATGCGAACGCTGCGTTTCCGATGCCCTGCGTGTCGGCTACCGCATGATTGACACCGCGCAAGCCTATCATAACGAGGAAGGCGTCGGAGCTGCTGTGAAGAAAAGCGGCATTGCCCGTGATGAACTGTTCCTTGTGTCAAAGGTATGGATCT
>CAJUSN010000209.1 GCA_910589095.1 uncultured Muribaculaceae bacterium | reverse complement strand
GCTCTTGCAAAATTTGGATATTCGTTTTAACATATTACAAAATTAACTTACGGTGAGCGGCGAACCAAGAAAGATTGCAATTGTTATAGTTTTGTAACACAAATTAATCCATCCATACATGAAACGCAACACACTTTCCTCCGTAGCTCTCGCTTTAGTTATTCTTTTAATGGGCGCATGTAACAGTGATGCCTGGGATGAACTGCCTTCGGCAATTTCAAGCTTTGTTTCCGAATACTTCCCGTTTGGCGAGCTTCAGAGTTATTCTGAAAATGGTGGCGTTGAAGTGGTGCAGATAAAAAAAGGTGCAACATTGACATTCGACAAGAATTACGAGTGGACTGACGTTAACGGTAACGGGGTGGTCCTTCCACAGCAGTTTCTCTATGATAAACTGCCCGGTAAGCTTTACGAATATATTGAATCGCTTGAGGCGCAGAATTCAGTCTATAGAGTGGTCCGCACATCCACGCTGATTACAGTGACATTGCTTGACTCTCAGCTTACCTACAATCAGGATACAGGTGATATCACCTATCCCTCAGTCACGGACCGGCTCTGAACACTCCTGGAGCGGAGAGGAGGTCATACAACATCGCAAAGCCTAATTGGGTACTAGCGAGAACCGCATTGATGTCTTTAGTAGCGGAAAATTCAGAGTAAGAATGGCGTTTTGTTCAATATCGGCGCTGCACTCTTCGGTAAGTGGATTCCCGGATGAATCATACCATGTGAGATTGTAATGGTTAGTGAAAATCGTTGAATGTAATTGTCCCTTTAGCATTCCCGGTTTCCATCGTGATTTGTTGGTTTTGGCTCCATCAAGATAAATAATGTCAAAGCCATCCTCTGTCTTGACCAAGGCGAGTGTATAATTGCCTCCCGAGCGGGTGTAATTCCGGTCCCATTGGCTATCAAGATATTGATAAATCCCTTCAGGAGCATGGGTGGTGATGAAATAGGCACCGAGTGACTCTGGAGTGTGGTGTGTGCTGAGCTGGACTGCCGGGTCTGGAACACTTTCAGTAACAACATAAATGATTTTAGCCTTGCCTTCTGCTTGGATACCCATTACTGGTGAAACGCAGGCGCCCATCTCTATCACCGCCAATTCCTTTGGAACACCGTCACCTCCATAAACTATGGCTCGGTTGTTGCGGTAATCCACTTCCACTCCCAGGGCATTTTCATTCCGTTCAAGACCGAAATCGGTTCTATGACGGCTCTCGGTTATTGTGCTGTCGCCCTTTGCCGTATGACGGTCAACGGTGAATAAAATTGCCCGCCGGTCAAAAACATCATCAGGCATTGGGTCTATAGGTCGGATAGTGGCTCGGTAATACTCATCTCCGTCAGATGCTACATCCCAAATGACACTGAATGCCTCCAAAGGGGATTGCTCTGACGCTCGGGGTAAGGAGGCTCTCACCTCAATGGCGCCACTTACCGCTTCAGTGTCGGTGAAATCGCCGGCGAACACAATCGTGGTGTCTTGAATCGTTCCAAGTGAATCATGATATTTGCGTGCGGGATTTACGGCAGTGATAATGGTTGCTGAAAGTAGGCATCCGGTGGCAAGGAGTGTTCTGGTGTTCATGGTGAGGGGAGAAGTGATTTGACGGTTTCAATAAATTCTTGGCGGGGCATGTCGTAGGGGAGCCAATATATGGTGTGTCCTCGGCGTTCCATTCCTCTGAACCATGTCATCTGGCGCTTGGCAAACTGATGGATGGCAATTTCGAGCTGCCGTTCCATCTCCACCCGGGATATTTCGCCGGTCACATGGAGTGTTATGAATTTATATTCCAATCCGTAATAGATGAGGTTGTCAGGGCTCACCCCTGAAGCAATCAGACTTTCTACTTCCTGAATCATGCCCGCTTTAAGTCGGGCTTTCAATCGGTTTGAAATACGGCACCGTCGTGCCTCGCGGTCAATTTCCACACCCACTATCACGGCGTCACGAATAGGATGCGGAACTGATGCAGCAGCTTCTTCAGGATGTACACGATAATACTCAGCTATCTCTATTGCACGGATAGCACGTTTGCACGAGTCTACATCCGTGGTGTTGTGCAGCTGTTTCATCGAAGCCAGAATGGCGGTGAGTTCCTCAAGGGTGTGATGGGAAAGGCTCTGGCGAAGCTCCTCATTGGCCGGTACCTCCGGAAGTGCGAGTCCGTTGACCACTGACTCCACGTAGAGACCAGTTCCACCACAAAGAATGGGAAGGTGACCGCGATTAATGATTTCTTCGCGTGCTTTTCGCTCGTCGCGCAGGTATTCATACAGATTGTATCGATAGCCGGCCGGGCAGATATCAATCAAATGATAGGGCACATCCCCGTACTCTTCAAGATCCTTTCCGGTGCCAAGATCCATTCCGCGGTAGAGTTGTCGGGAGTCGGCACTGATAATCTCTCCAGATAATTCTCGCGCAACATCTACAGCGCGAGCTGTTTTGCCACTGGCTGTTGGCCCGGTTATTACGAGAAGACTCATTGTTGTGATTGGTCAGTGGGAGACAGTTCATCGATGTAGTTTCCCACACCGTTGATATATTTTCGCCATAGACGTCGCAGGTGATAGAAGGGGACGTCCTGATTGTTGTCGGCTATGTAAAGCCATGTCGAATCGTTATAGTCGATATCCCAATTCTTTATATCTTTTACATGGAAGGTGGGGCGGTAATGCTTTATTTTGTAGCGTCGACGCCCCTGACGGTCATAAGTTTTCCAGGCCATGGCCATAGTGTACAGACGGGTAATCTCCGCGCTCATCAATGGGTTGAGGTGCTTTTCATTGATGAGGTTGGCCAGTTCACGGAATGTAACCCATTCGCAGTCGGGATGAGTTTTGCTGAAATTCGCTTTATC
>CAJUSN010000208.1 GCA_910589095.1 uncultured Muribaculaceae bacterium | reverse complement strand
GTCGTAATCAACATCAACGTAATTGTCGTGGAAATGGCAGTTTTGTTCAGGGTCAAGCACTTCAAGGAGTGCAGCCTCGGGATTAGTACGGGCATCGGCCGCGATTTTGTCAACCTCGTCAAGGAGAAGCACGGGGTTAGAGGTGTTGGCGCGGCGGATGGCGTCGATTATACGCCCGGGCATTGCTCCGATGTATGTGCGGCGATGGCCGCGAATTTCCGACTCATCGTGTACGCCTCCGAGCGATACGCGCTGATATGCGCGTCCCATAGCAGCTGCAATGGATTTGCCAAGGGAAGTTTTACCTACTCCGGGAGGGCCAACGAGGCATATTATAGGGTTATTGCCGTCAGGGCGGTTCATCATGACGGCTATTTGCTCAATTATTCGTTCCTTCACTTTTTCAAGGCCGAAGTGTTCGGAGTCAAGAATGCCGGCGGCTTTGACAAAATCGGTGTTGACAGGATTTGTTACATCCCATGGGAGCGAAAGGAGGAGATCGAGGTAAGAGTATTGTACTGAATAGTCTGGCGACTGAGGATTGTATCGGCCCAGTTTCTGGATTTCGCGATCAAATACCTTACGTACATCGTCGGGGAGGGCAATCTCATCAGCGCGCTGCTGGAAGCGTGAGATGTCATCGTCCTGGTCGCCATAGAGCTCTTGACGTATGGTTTCCATTTGCTGCTGAAGGAACCCCATTCTCTGGTTCTCATTCATGCTCATGCGAGTGCGTTCGGTGATGTCTTCACGGATTGAAACCAGTTGCTCTTGCTCTTTAAGATGCTTAAGAAGAAGCTGGCCACGCATGACGGGATTCGCTGCAGAAAGAAGCTGGCCTTTAATTTCGGCGGGGAAGGGAGTGTGAGTGCACACCATATTTATAATGGCAGTGGGTGCATCAACGTTTTCTATATTCATTGACAACTCCTGGGGTGCACCCTCAACTTTCCGGAAAAGGGCGAGAGCCGTTTCCTTTACCATTTCGGCGGTGACGTTGAGCTCCGGTTCAAGATGATCGTCAACAGTGTCGGGCATGAAGTCAACAGAGACAGTGCCTGGGAGTGATCCTTCGCCGGAAACCACTATGCGTGGGCCGGAATGGAGGATTGCAGTGTGATTTCCGTCTGGTAGTTCGAAAACCTTTATGACATGAGCAAGGACACCTACTTTATAAATATCCTCCGGGATGCGGGGCTTTTCAATTTTGGAATCAGTCTGGCAGAAGACCCCGATTGATAGTTGCTGCTTTTCGGCACGTTCTGCCAATGCGAGTGAAGAGGATCGACCGAGTACAATGGGGAATGTGACGTCGGGGAACATCACGAAATCTCGAGTGGGTAGAACGGGGAGCGCATTGGAATCAAAGTCCCATTTGTCGGGAACTGATGCGCTTATGTCAATATGTCCAAGAGAAACTATGGGCTTTTCTTTCATAACGGGAGTTGTCGTAAGAATACTGAGTAAAGGGCAGGAGGATGTGGAGAAGTGCAGTCTGCCGCTGATTGATAACAGCAAAAACGGTGCCAAAGTTACGAAAATATACTAACATGGCAAAGTTGGAAGTAGCCGGAGGGGGAGCCGTTAGTTGCTAAACGAGTTGAATGTTAGGCGTGTAATGTCTGAGCGGCAGGACCTAAATAGTGTCCTGTGGTTACGGTCTATTCTACAGGTGAGAAAAAATGTGTAAATTTGCAACAAATATTAGCCTGACACAGGATGATTTCCATACAAAACCTCAGCGTAGAATTTAGTGCTAAGTCACTATTCGATAACATAAACTATGTGATTAACCCCAAGGATAAGATTGCTCTTGTGGGGAAGAATGGCGCCGGAAAGTCAACGATGTTGAAGATAATAGCGGGGTTGCAGAAGCCCACCGGGGGCGTTGTTGCAGTTCCTCAGGATGTGACCGTGGGGTATTTGCCACAGCAGATGCAGACTTCGGATTCCACAACGTTGATAGAAGAGGTGCGCACCGCTTTCTCACATGTTGATGAAATGCAGCGCAAGCTACAGCGATATACTGACGAGCTTGCTGAGCGAACTGATTATGAATCGGACGGTTACCATGGACTGATTGATAAGATGACCACTCTTACCGAGCGCCTTGCAATGGAAAACAGCGAAAACTTCGAGGCAGAGATGGAAAAGACATTGACCGGGCTTGGATTTATGAGAGTAGATTTCAATAGGCCAACCTCGGAGTTCAGCGGAGGATGGAGAATGCGCATTGAATTGGCCAAACTATTGCTTACGCGGCCCGATGTGTTGCTGCTTGATGAGCCGACAAACCATTTGGATATAGAATCAATTCAGTGGTTGGAGCAGTTTTTGGTTACAAAAGCTAAAGCTGTTGTGCTTGTGAGTCATGACCGTGCATTCATAGATAATGTTACAAACCGCACAATTGAGATCTCGCTGGGAAAGATTTATGACTACGCTGTGAAGTACAGTAAGTTCGTAGAATTAAGGAACGAGCGCGTGGAGCAACAGATGCGCGCTTATCAGAACCAGCAGAAGCAAATTCAGGATACTGAGGACTTCATAGAGCGATTCAGATATAAGGCTACAAAGAGCGTTCAGGTTCAGAGCCGAATCAAGCAATTGGCTAAAATAGAAAGGATTGAAGTGGACGAGGTGGACACTTCACATCTTAATCTTCGTTTCCCTCCTGCGCCTCGATCCGGAGATTATCCTGTCATTGCTGACGGAGTTGGAAAGAGTTACGGTGAACATGTGGTTTTCGATGGAGCTACATTTACAATTAAACGAGGCGAGAAGGTTGCATTCGTTGGGAAGAACGGTGAGGGCAAGGCAACGCTCGGTAAATGTATTATGGGTGAAATACCTTTTACCGGGTCGTTAAAGATAGGTCATAA
>CAJUSN010000207.1 GCA_910589095.1 uncultured Muribaculaceae bacterium | reverse complement strand
GTAAGACCACTCTTTCAACCGATCCCAAGCGTCTCCTTATCGGTGACGACGAACACGGCTGGGACGACAACGGTGTATTCAACTACGAAGGTGGTTGCTATGCAAAGGTTATCAACCTCGACAAGGAAAGCGAACCCGATATCTACAACGCCATCACCCGCGACGCTCTCCTCGAGAACGTTACTGTTGACAAGGACGGCAAGATCGACTTCACTGACAAGAGCGTGACCGAAAACACTCGTGTAAGCTACCCCATCAACCACATCAAGAACATCATCGTTCCCAGCCGCGGTCCCGCCGCTAAGAACGTGATCTTCCTCTCGGCTGACGCATTCGGTGTGCTTCCTCCCGTGTCAATCCTCACTCCCGAGCAGACCAAGTACTACTTCCTTTCAGGCTTCACCAGCAAGCTCGCCGGTACCGAACGTGGTATCACTGAGCCTACTCCTACCTTCTCTGCTTGCTTCGGCGCAGCGTTCCTTTCGCTCCACCCCACCAAGTATGCTGAAGAGCTCGTTAAGCGCATGGAACAGAGCGGTGCAAAGGCTTATCTCGTGAACACCGGCTGGAACGGTTCAGGCAAGCGTATCTCTATCCGTGACACCCGCGGTATCATCGACGCTATCCTCGACGGTGCTATCCTCAAGGCTCCTACCAAGCAGCTCCCCATCTTCGACTTCACCATCCCCACCGAACTCCCCGGCGTAGATCCCAAGATCCTCGATCCCCGCGACACTTACGCTGACGCTAAGGAATGGTACACCAAGGCTGACAAACTCGCTGAAATGTTCATCAACAACTTCAAGAAGTTTGAAGGTCACGAAGCAGGCAAGGCTCTCGTAGCTGCCGGTCCTCACCCCGAAAAGTAATCATCCTCACGCAGGTTGATTCCTGATACACACAAGCAGGACGCACGGACTTCGCTCCGTGGCGTCCTGCTTTTTTTCGTTATGGCGTGTGGGTTTTTACGTGTTCAGGAGTGTGTGTTTACAGTATAAAAAAGACGCCGGGGATTGCCCGGCGTCGCATTCAAACTTAAATTCATTACGTCTCGCGCTTGGCGGGACGCCTTACCAAATCATCACGATTTAGTTTTTATCTTTTTGATTCCGTAAAGGGGATTTATTACTTCACGAGAACTTTGGTTACGTTGTTGCCCTGGCGCTTGATGTAAAGGCCGTTTTCGGGGTTGTCAACGCGGATGCCCTGGAGGTTGAAGTATTCAACAGGAGCGTTTTCGTCAACAGTGATGTCGGTGATGGCTGATGAGCCGTCAGAAGTGTAAGCGATGCTGTACACGTTGATACCACCGGTAACAGAGATGTAGATTGTGGTGGGAGTAGTGCCTTCGTATTTTGCTTTGGCAGCCTCGACGCCCGAGGTGGGAGCTTCGGTTGAAGAGATAGTGGCGTCAGGAGTTCCTGCTGCGATGTTGAGCATACGGCCAGTGCCGCTTGAGCTTGCAGAAGTGAAGACAACCTTGATATCGCTTGCACCGGGCACGTCAAATGAGATGATACGGTTGAGCGGTTCAGTTGTTTTTGATGCTCCACCAAATTTGAGACGCTTGGTGTAGTCTACACCGTCATATGACTTTTTGTTGTTGTCGATGGTTAATACTGAAACCTTTTCGGCAGTTTCGTCAATGGTGAAAGTCAGACCGTCGACGGTTGTATTGGGTGTTATGTCACCGGCTTCCCAATCTGAGAAATTCCATGTTTTTGACGCGGGAGTCTGAGCTGATGCGGTGAGTGCCATGGCGGCAACTGCAAGAAGAGTAAAGATTTTCTTCATAAATAGGTGAAATTAATTGGTTAGAAAAATATTAAGGTAAAAAACTAAATATTAGCCAAGTGAGGTGTGCGCATCATTATTTCAGTCCCAAGCTATCAATCATGGCGGATCAGATAAAATTCCTAAAAATTGCACAATGCGCCCACAAATGTACAACCAAAAATTACCCCCCCAAATTTTTAACTGATGTTAACCTTTGTGTTGTTTTTGAAATATATTTTAACTATGATTTATGTGTAGCTGTCAATGCTGTCCCCAATAGCGCTCTATGGGCATCCTTACAGGTGTAAATTCGTATAAATCGCTCAGTGGTTGTGGATATGTCAGGATTATTTTATAACTTTGCAACCAAATTTTTCAGCCATTAACCATGAATCGTAAATCATACCAAGGACTGACATTCCGTCCCTACATCGAGAGTAATCAAATTCAGGCTCGAGTACGCGAAATAGGCGAACAGATTGCAAAGGACTATGAAGGAAAATATCCGTTGTTCATCTGTGTGCTCAACGGTGCCGCGCCTTTCGCGGTCGACCTTTTCCGTTCCACTCCTCTTGATGCGGAGATTTCGTTCATACGTCTGAAAAGTTATGAAGGCACCGGTTCCACCGGTAAAGTCAAGGAGGTGATGGGCCTCACCGAGTCACTCGAAGGCCGTGATGTGATCCTCATAGAGGATATCATCGACACAGGCAACACCATGGTCAAGCTTCTGTCCGACCTGCGCCTCCACAATCCCGCTTCACTGCGCATAGCCACACTTTTGTTCAAGCCCGAAGCTCTTATCAATGAAGTCAATCCCGATTATGTGGGTTTTGAGATTCCCAAAAAGTTTATCATAGGCTACGGACTTGATATAGACGGTTTTGCGCGTAATCTCAATGACATTTATATCCTCGACGAGGAAGCCGAGGCCTGATTGCGGGCCATGCGGCCACCTGCCGTCGAAATCGTTGAACAACACGTTTCAGATAGGTAATTGACAAATGTTTAATCTTGTTATTTTCGGTGCGCCGGGCAGCGGCAAGGGCACCCAGAGCGAAAAATTGATTGCCCACTACGGGCTTACCCACATTTCTACCGGCGAAGTGCTGCGTGCGC
>CAJUSN010000206.1 GCA_910589095.1 uncultured Muribaculaceae bacterium | reverse complement strand
TCCCGTGGGGTCGTTCCCGAAAGCGAGTGCAAAGTTAGACCTTTTTTCGTTACCCACCAAACTTTCCGGCAAGAAAATTTGTTGCCGGATGCGTTAACGTATGTGAAACATGGGGCGTTTTCGCTGTAGAATAGCTACTTGAGAGCGCATAAATATTTTCAGATTTTTTTCGGCGGAAGTGAGCGGGAGGGCTCAGTTGGGTCCAGGAGGCGTGGATTTGATGGGGTTTAGCTACTATAGCTGTTTTAGCTGTTTTAGCTGCTATAGGCGGGTTAGCGATATATAATATAACGAGAGGAGAACGTAAGAGAACTGAGGAGTGGTGGTTTGGGTGGAATAAATGTGTGAGCGGGTGCTTTTTTTGAGGGGGAGATTTTGAGAGTTGGAAAAGATAGCGTATTTTTGTGAATGATTATTATTGGGGGTTGACATCCGCAAATCATAATGTAAACTAATTCTCAACTCTTACTAAAAAAATATATCACCATGATTGACGAGAAAAAAGAATATGAATACGGCGGCCTGCTCATAAACGGATTCGCCATGATTTTTTTCACTTTTATACTTTTGCCATGCCTCATTGCGGGGTGCATAATTGCAGGCGGTGATGAAAATCTGTGGCTTTCGGCTGGCTGCTCAAGTGTTCTCGGCTTGCTGTTTATCATTGGCTGCGTTGGATATTTCACGCAGGAGCCCAATGAGGCACGAGTGATGATATTTTTTGGAAAGTATAAGGGTACGTGCCGCAACGTGGGTTATTTCTGGACTAATCCTTTTGTGAGCCGTCGCAAACTGTCGCTTCGTTTGCGCAATATGGATATCGAGCCTATAAAGGTTAATGACAAGGTTGGTAACCCGGTGTTGATAGGCATGGTGCTTGTGTGGCGTATAAAGGATACGTACCGAGCAGTGTTCGATATTGATTCTGCGTCGCTTGGCGCAACGGGAACGGCAGTCAGCAACGCGGCACTTGAACGATTTGTAAGAATCCAGAGCGATGCCGCCCTGCGCGAGGTAACAGGCCATTATGCCTACGACCAGAGCGGAACGGACGAGAATGAACTTACGCTCCGCGACGGAGGCAGTGAAATAAACGAGCTTCTGGAGCGGAAGATCAACGACCGGCTTGCAATGGCGGGGATGGAGGTTGTAGAAGCACGTTTGAACTACCTTGCTTATGCTCCTGAAATTGCGGCGGTGATGCTTCGACGTCAGCAAGCCTCGGCCATAATTTCAGCCAGAGAGAAGATTGTGGAGGGCGCCGTTACTATGGTAGATATGGCACTGAAGCGATTGGAGAGCGACAATGTGGTGAAGCTTGACAATGACCGCAAGGCAGCTATGGTGAGCAATCTGCTTGTGGTGTTATGCGCTGATGAACCTGCGCAAGCAATTGTAAATGCAGGACAATAGACTTACTTAGCAAAAAAACAATAAAACTTTAATATATGGAACCGAAATATAGAAGAATACTTCTGAAGCTCAGCGGCGAATCGCTGATGGGCGCCCAGGGTTACGGTATAGATCCGGAACGCTTGTCGGAATATGCCCGTCAGATAGCTGAAATAGTGAATGAAGGCGTTGAAGTGGGCATCGTGATAGGCGGTGGAAACATTTTCCGCGGTCTTCAGGGTGCAGCCAAGGGCTTCAACCGAGTTAAAGGCGACCAGATGGGTATGCTCGCCACAACAATCAACTCTCTGGCACTGAGTTCGGCACTTGAGGCCATAGGCCAGTCGGCGCAGGTGTTCACTGCTATAGCAATGCATCCCATAGGGAAGCATTACAGCAGCCAAAACGCCATAGAGGCTATGGAAAAAGGGACGGTTGCGATCATGGCCGGAGGCACCGGCAACCCATTCTTCACCACTGACACGGGCGCAGCGCTTCGCGGCGTGGAGATAGAGGCCGACGCTATGTTCAAGGGCACACGCATTGACGGAGTTTATACAGCTGATCCAGAAAAGGATCCGACTGCCACTAAGTTTGACAAGATCACCTACGACGAAGTGCTTGCGCGCGGCTTGCGTGTAATGGACCTTACGGCAACAGCCCTGTGCAAGGAGAACGGACTGCCGATAGTGGTGTTCGATATGGACACCCCCGGAAACCTGGCGAAAGTGATTGCCGGAGAGCCAATAGGCACGCTGGTGTATTGAACAGAAAAAGGAAAAAACAATTAAACAAAATAGATAAACAATGGACGTAAAAGATTATCTCGATCCCGCAGAGGAGAAGATGGAGATGGCAGTGGCCTATCTCGACGAATCGCTTGCCCATATCCGAGCCGGCAAGGCAAATCCCAAAATCATAGACGGAATCCGTGTGGAATATTACGGCAGCGCAGTGCCCATTTCCAATGTGGCGAACGTGTCGGTGCCCGATGCCCGCACCATTGCCATCACACCGTGGGAGAAGGCTATGTTCAAGGAGATTGAAAAAGCTATTATCAATTCGGAACTTGGTATCACCCCGGAAAACAACGGCGAGGTGATACGCCTTTGCATCCCTCCGCTTACAGAGGACCGCCGCAAACAGTTGGTGAAACAATCGAAGGCTGAGGCCGAAACAGCGAAAGTATCGGTTCGCAATGCGCGCCGCGATGCTATCGACGGGCTGAAGAAAGCCGTGAAGCAGGGTATGGCGGAGGATGTTTCGAAAGATGCCGAAGGAAGCGCACAGAAACTTCACGACAAGTATATGAAGAAGATCGATGATCTGTTCGCAGCCAAGGAAAAGGAAATCCTGACAGTGTAAAACTTTAATAGAATGAAAAAGGCTTCCGGGGGAAATACTCGGGAGCTTTTTTTCATTTATTCACTTATTCATTTGGTTTTTAGGAAGTGAATAATTAAATTTGCGATAACACCAATCATAATCCTTAAAAGCCATGCGAAACGCCATAAGACTCATTCCAATCATATTTCTCGCAATATTATTTCTGCCGCTACGGGCTAACGGATCGGAGCGGTTGCCCGATGTGGTGATCCAGGACCAAACGGATGTGGTGAAATTCAGGGTCAATGTAAATAAGCGGTTGAAGTGTTAAAAGACGGCTTGGCGGTGTTAAAA
>CAJUSN010000205.1 GCA_910589095.1 uncultured Muribaculaceae bacterium | reverse complement strand
GTGTGCTATGGGGCAAGCTCTCAGGATCCGACACTTCCATATATTCGTTTGATGGCAATCGCGAGGAGCTGTCGTCCATGTTTGCCGACGAGATGGAAGAGGGGGACGTTTAATCTCAATTCAATAAGAAACTTAACCAATCAATCAAATATGAACAAACTTTCAAAAGTACTATTTTGCGGCTCGGCATTGGCACTTGCACTGGGTGCTCTGCCTGCGTGGGCCGATAATGATGGATTTGATTTCGACTCGCAGCGAGGCGAGGTGAAAACCGTCAATCCGGTTCCCGGCAAGAAGGTTGACCACCATGGGATTGTCATCAACCCCACGCCTCAAAGCATCGAGCATCCTTACACCGGAGTGCTAAACGCCTCGGGCGGTTTCAATGTAAAGGACAAGCAGAAGGCTTTTGCCGGTGATCTCGGTTTTCTGCGCCAGGAGAAAAAAGGTATTGAACTCGTTATCGATTTCGGTGAAAAGGCTGCTCGTAAAGCGGGCGTTAAAGAAGTGGATGGCGCTTACAAGCTTGATATAGGTCCTAAAAAAGTGACCATTACCGGATATAACGAACGTGGCGCATTCTATGGACTCCAGACTCTCCGTCAAATTCTTCAATCTCCTGCAGCGCGTGGCGGCGACGAGCTTCCAATGATGGTGATCAATGATTACCCCTCCATGAAATATCGCGGAGTGGTGGAAGGTTTCTACGGCACGCCCTGGAGCCACGACGTGAGAATGTCGCTTATTGATTTCTATGGCCGCAACAAACTTAATGATTACCTGTACGGTCCGAAGGACGATCCCTATCACAGCTCGCCCCACTGGCGTCAGCCCTATCCCGAAGATCAAGCACGAAACATTAAGGAGCTTGTAGAGGCAGCCAAACGCAATCGCGTAAATTTCATTTGGGCCATTCACCCCGGAAAAGACATTCGTTGGAACAAGGAGGATTATGATTCGCTTGTGGCCAAATTCAACATGATGTATGATCTCGGTGTGCGGTCATTTGCCATTTTCTTCGATGATATAGAAGGCGAGGGCACCAATCCTGTAAAGCAGGCCCAGCTCCTCAATGATCTAACCAATGACTTTGTGAAAGCAAAAGGTGATGTTACAAATCTTATAGTTTGCCCCACTGACTATTCTCAACTTTGGGCTAAGCCAGGCCCTGAAGGTCCGCTCGCTGTTTATGGCCGTGATCTTAATAAGGATGTGGAGGTGTTCTGGACAGGTGCCGTTGTGTGCAGCGACCTCACCCATGAAACTCTTGATTTCATAAATTCACGCATCAAGCGTCCGGCTCTCTATTGGTGGAATTATCCTGTCACTGACTATTGCAAACATATCCTCATGCAGGGCCCGGTCTATGGCCTTGACACAACTATCACTGCCGAGGAATGTGCCGGTATAGAGAGCAATCCAATGGAACATGGCGAGGCTTCAAAGCTCGCGCTCTACGGCGTTGCGGACTATGCATGGAACACTCCCGCCTACAATGCTATCGACAATTGGGAACGTGGCCTTGTTGAACTGATGCCCGGTGCTGCCGATGCTTACCGCACGTTTGCAATTCACTCAACCGATACCGAAACCGGTTACCGACGTGATGAGTCGTGGGAAACCACTACTTTCCCTTTCAATAACTATACCCCCGCTCAGTTCAACGCACTTCGCGATGAATTCCGTAAAATAACCACAGTGGAGAAGCAGATTGAAGAGGGTGCCACTAATCCCGGGCTCCTCACGGAGATGCGTCCATGGCTTGTCGAATTCACAAAGCTGGGACAACGTGGTCTGTCGGTGATGGATCTCATCAAAACCTATGAGCAGGGTAACGACTCGATTTTCTGGAGTGCGTATCTTGCCAACAAAATGTCGCCGGAACAAGTGAAGGCTTTTAACGCTCATAAGGTTGGTACCATGAAACTGCAACCGTTCTATGAGGAGGCTATGTACGGAATGGTACGAGACTTCTATAAGAAGGTGAGCGGACAAGTTCCCACTATGTATGCCGGTGCCGGTACGTTCCCATATCTCAAACCACAGCAGATCACCGGAATGATAGATGGCGACGACACTACATTCTATACCACTGAGGAAGCCCAGAAAAATGGTGATTGGCTGGGATTGGATCTTCTTACAGTGCGTCCGGTTGATGAAGTGGTGATTATTCAAGGCCGCAATTCGGTTGATGATGGTGACTATATGGAACGCATGATTGTGGAATATTCAGCCGACGGACGGAACTGGACCGCCCTCAGCCCTGAACTTGAAAAGACGTATGAATACACATGGAAGGGTGAACCTGTCATGGCACGCTATGTACGTATGCGTCGTTTGGATTCTCCAAAAACGTCCTGGGCTGCAGTGCGGACATTTGCTGTGAATCCGCTCCCTCCCGAACGTCTTGGCAATAATCTTACAGCTAAGGATGTTAAGGCCACATTAAAAGGATTCGACAATAATCCCACCACAGCTTTCCACCTCAACTCATCGGCTCCGGTTTCCTTTGACCGTGCAAAGGATGCTTCGCTCCTTGTTCTTTTGGCTGATGATATGTTTGGGCCCGTAACTGTTACGCAGTATGATGCCAAAGGTCGTCAGGTGTCCATGTTGGAAGTAGCTACTCCTTATTCCAGCGTTGCACTCGCACCCAAAGCTACTCGCGTAGAGGTGAAGGGTAACGCCGATATTTATGAACTGATCCAGCGCTGATAGCGCTACGTTTTTACCGTATCGGAGCGGAGAGCCATTCCTGAATGAATGGCTCTCCGCTTCGGCTTTTTATTGATGCTGAATCTTATGAACAAAGGGAGCTGCGGCGGCGTTGAAGTATGAAAAGCAACTCATGTTATGAAACGTTTATTTATTTCCCTCATATTAGGCGGAGCCATGGCAATTGCGGCCCGCGCAGCAGTTGACATTCCTCTGACTTCAGTTACTTACGATGTGGTGTATCACTGGGGCTTGATTGACAAGGTGGCCGGGACGGGCTTTGTGAGCTATCATACCATGGGTGACATTTTCGAAGGGCAGCTACAGGGGCGAAGCATCCCGTGGGGAGGCAGGATATATACCGTGCGTAGCAGTTTGTCGGCGC
>CAJUSN010000204.1 GCA_910589095.1 uncultured Muribaculaceae bacterium | reverse complement strand
CCGGGACGGAGACGTAAGGTGCCTGCCGGATGGAGGTCAGTGACAGGTGTGAACTGGCCTATTGTGCGCTGATACAGGGCTATCTGCGTGGGCGGAATGACAGCGTAGGGACTGAGGGGATTGCGCGTGGTGCGGTAACACCATGCGTGGTTGCCAATGGCGGCAAAGAGTGTCGGAATGTCGGTGACACGACAGCGGAAAAACATCACGCGGTCAATGACGGGGCGCGCTTGACTGATGCGTTTGTGTCCTACTTTCCTCACAATCTCCTCCATGGGATAGAACGTTTCTATTTGCCCAAAGCCGCGTTCATCCATGATTTGGGCCACGTCGGCCATCTTGACCCGGGGCCTGAATTGCATGGCATACCAATGCCGGGGATTGCAGGCCAAGGCCTCGCTCACGGTGGTGTGAAGTTTGCTGCGCATCTCCGGATTCATAACTGCGGGCGTGGCAAATTCAAAGAATGAGCCCGTGGCGTTGTCAGGGCCTACTGCCGCAAGAATCTGCGAGGCAGGGATTCCGCAACGAAATGCCACGGCACTCCAAAGATGCATTGCGGTGAACTGTGAATCGGCCGACAAGGAGAGGCCAACAGAAGCAAGAGCGTCGTAGAACATCGTTTCAATGCGCCTGTTGATGCGTCCGCGGCCCATACGTCCCTGCTCCAACGGAAACAGGTAGCTGTTGCGCGGTTTGGCATAGCGGCTAACGATTTCGGCTATTTGCCTATCGGTCTGCGCAAGAGCTTCTTTGCGGAGAGTGGCCAAATCATCGTAGGTCAAACCACCGGCATAGACCGAAAGGAGCACCATATCGCGAGCCATGCGTCGTGCTGTCGGCACGGCTGCATCAAGCTGCTGGAGCGCCCTCAGTTTCTCAAACGCCTTGACATCAGGGACAATACGTTGACTTTCGGCTGATGCTTTCATCCGAGTCTGCAACTTGGTGAATCCCTCGCATGGAGGCAGGGAGAGCTGCAAGGCACATTTATTATATAATGTGGCGAGCTTTTTGAGGTATTGGGTGGCTGTTTTCAAGCTGTAACCCTCAAAGAGCATCTGTGACACCCATTCGCCCAGCAACTCTTCAGTAAAGTCAGCGAAAGTCAATTCGCTCCCGTTGCTGAAACGCGCAAACGCGTCAATAGCTTGTTTCGTTGCCGCCACGGAATGAGGAGAATCTGCCTGCGCCATCTTCATTCGAAAACACTCAAGGGGCGACTTCAATGTATTTACTACCGAATCAGTCACTTATCATTCAAATGAGCCGGGGAATAAACGCTCCAATGGCCTATATACATCTTTTCCCCTGTCGGACAGATGGTTTGCCGCAGGGGGAAGTAACAATGGATATGTCGGCCAACAGATTTCAACTGTGAGATATCAGCATTCAAGCTACCGGGCCCGTGTTATTCTCTGCGTAAGAGAGTAACACTTTTCGTGAATCGGTGAATTTGGCCGTCGGTGTTTGCTTCTGTTTCCGACGGCAAAGTTACTAATTTATATTTGATTGTGCAAAAATTCATCGTAACCAATCTATAGTCCATTTTCTGCGGATTGTCTGTTAAAAGTTTGCGCAAAATGGCCCAAAATGCACGTTTGTTTTGCATTTTTATGATTTTGATCGCTTAATCTGTTGAACGTTAGGGCGTTTTTCAAAGTATTACTCTCTTACGCAGAGAATATCACATTTATGTTTGCTCCGGAAGCCTTAAAATCAACAGTTGGAAACTGTTTGCCTACATACTGCTGCATCACTCCTTTCGCCCTCTTTGCCAGACGATTGGAGGAACAGAAGAACACCCGGCATTCCACATGTTATTAACTCCACATTTCAACCCATAAATGACTCATGCCGATAATTTTACATCGGCATCAGCCATTGAATTACTGAGGGTCAACGCCCAAGCTACCGCGTGTGTTGCCACCGCTTCCGCGCGACGTCAAGCCCTCAATTCATTCGCCCGATTTCTCCAAGGCGCACCCCTTGATCCCGGCGGCATTAATCGCAGGCTTGTGGCTGAGTGGACCGCTTGGCTCCTATTCCAGGGCTACACAGCAAAAACCGCGATATTTTATCTCAAAAATCTCTCCTCGCTCTGCTCCGGCATCATCCCCTCGGCCTCTGCCGAAATCTTCGGACCGGTCATGGGCACACTCCGAAACCTTCCGGTGGCTGACAAAGAGAGCGACTCACCCTCGGTGAGTGACACCTTTGACCATCTTCGCACCTTGGTGCTGACCGACTGTTCCGCATCGGCCACTCGCAATCTGGCCAAGGACCTGCTGCTGTTCGCCATCTATTGCGGAGGCCTCCCATCAGCCCAGCTGGCCAAGCTGAAGAAGAGCGACACTCCGCCGCTTCATCCCGCTGCCCAGGAGATTGCCCAACGATATTCCCGACCGCGCAACTCCTACCTCTTCCCGCTCCGTCAATCGGAGCACACCCATGCACGAGTGACGCGCACCGTTGAGGCCCTGTTCGCCGAAGCGCTGCGCCTTGCAACGCTCACCAACTGTAAAGTTGCCGGACAAACGCCCGCGCTTCTGTGGGCCGCCATAGCCCTTCATTGTGGTATCGGCCCCGCTGAAGCGGCCTCCTGTGTGGCCGAGCAACTGCCCGAGCATCCCGCAGTGGCCCTTCTGCGAGCCGAAGAAGCTCTTGACACCCTCCCGGAAACCGTCGGCGAAATCCGCGCCCAAGTGGCGACGATACTCTCCAGCAACCCCTCCGCATGGTTTGCCATGCAATTGCGCGCCCGCGTCAGCATTGACCGTCTGCATCACAGGATGCAGGAAAACGGAATCACGTTTGCCGACGAATTCTACCCGATGGAAGAGATTGCGCGGCGCGTGGGCAAGCGCATGATCGCCGAACAACGCCCCGTGGCCCCCGGCCTGATATTTTTCCGCAGCCGGCACACCGAGCTCACCCGCCTTTACTCCGCTGTGGGCGACCTTGCATGGGGCTATCGCCAGACGCGCGAAGCCGGCTCACCCTACGCAGTGATTCCGCCCACGCAGATAGCCCTGTATCAGCGCACCATAGGCCAGTTCACCCCGGCCACCGACCTTCATCCCGCTGGCACGTTACGCCTCCGTCCCGG
>CAJUSN010000203.1 GCA_910589095.1 uncultured Muribaculaceae bacterium | reverse complement strand
CTTGTAACCTTCGTTTTGATGATACCAATCCGGTTAAAGAAGATGTGGAATATGTGGATTCTATCCGCGAAGATATCCATTGGCTTGGTTTTGACTGGGGTGACCGCGAATATTTTGCAAGTGACTATTTCCCACAGCTTTATGATTTGGCCATACGTCTGATAAAAGAGGGAAAAGCATATGTCGATGACCAGACTTCAGAGCAGATAGCAGCCCAAAAGGGAACGCCCACCGAACCTGGTCAGGAGAGCCCTTACAGAAATCGCTCTGTGGAGGAGAATCTTGACTTGTTCGAGCGAATGAACAAAGGCGAATTTGATGAGGGTGCCCGAGTGCTTCGCGCAAAGATAGATATGGCATCGGATAATATGCATTTCCGTGACCCCATCATGTATCGCATTATAAAGACTCCACATCATCGCACAGGCACTAAGTGGAATGTCTATCCTATGTATGACTTTGCGCATGGACAGAGCGATTACTTTGAGGGTGTAACTCACTCGATATGCACGCTTGAGTTTGTGCCTCATCGTCCTCTCTATGAGCATTTTGTAAAGGAACTGGCCGATGAGTCTTATTGCCCGCGCCAGATTGAGTTCAATCGTCTGAATTTGACCTACACTGTAATGAGTAAACGCAAACTCCTGCAGCTTGTAAAAGAAGGCTTGGTGGCGGGCTGGGATGACCCCCGCATGCCGACAATCTCAGGAATGCGCCGACGCGGTTTCACGGCTCGTTCGATTCGCAATTTCATGGATCGTATAGGTTACACGAAATATGAGGCGCTGAATTCAATGTCGTTGCTGGAACATGCTGTCAGAGAGGACCTGAACGCCATCTCAACTCGAGTAATGGCGGTGATGAACCCCGTGAAGGTTGTGATAACCAATTATCCTGAGGGTCAGACTGAGATGGTGACAATGGAGAATAATCCTGAAGATCCGGAAGCTGGAACTCATGAAATGCCGTTTTCGCGCGAAATCTATATTGAGCGTGAGGATTTTATGGAGAATCCGCCAAAGAAATTCTTCCGCCTTGCACCGGATAAGGAGGTGAGATTGAAAGGTGCCTATATTGTGAAATGCACCGATGTGAAAAAAGATGCAGAAGGCAATATAGAGGAGATTTACTGTACGTACGATCCGGATACCCGCAGCGGCCTGCCCGGCAGCATGCGAAAGGTTAAAGGAACGCTGCATTGGGTTTCAGCTGCACATGCTGTTGATGCAAAGGCTCGCTTGTACGACCGTCTGTTTGATGTAGAGAATCCTGCAGCGGAGACAGAACGAGATTTCCGCGAGATGCTAAATCCGGATTCACTCAAAGTTGTTGAACATATCAAACTTGAACCTTACATTGCTGAACATGCCACTCCAGGAGAGCATTTCCAGTTCCAGAGAATCGGTTATTTTACTCCGGACAAAGACAGTAAAGAGGGTGATATTGTGTTCAACCGCACAATAGCGCTGAAAGATAGCTGGGAGAAAGAGAAAAATAAATAAGAAGGAGCTGGAAAGGTTTTCTGTATCTTATTCTATCTCTCAAACTGATCTTGACCATTTTAGTTAGTCATTATGGGAATCCATAATATGCTTTTATTAAAGCTGACTCTCAACTTGACAACCACAAAACATAAGATAAACTAAATTGAAAACAAAGAACCTTAATAACTGAAGATTGGACGGGGTCTCCCGTCCAATCTTCAGTTATTAAGCAATTGTTTAACTAAACTTCGAGTAAAAAAGCCGGCACACGATTATGGCAGATGATAGATTTGATGATGAAGATGATGTGGCTTACCTCTATGAGGATGTCCTTGCTACTTTGATAAAAGGTGAATCAATATCAACCTACGACATAGATTCGCTTGTTGATGTATATGACTATGCTTATGATCTGTCGGATGAATATGTGACTGGAGAGGTCATGGCGTGTGTTTTGGCGCGATCGCCACGCTGTATGGCAATGCTTGAGCGTAAGGCCATAAAGTTGTTGCAGCTGTCGGAGTCGGAAGGAGCTAAAGCCATTGCTAAAAGAATGCCGGAGCATTCCTTTATAAGGAAACTCGTGCTTGCGCAACTTGAATGGGATGCCGAGAACTGGCGCGATTCCTACAAGCGTCTTTTCAAGGGGCAGAAACCGAGGTCTATAAATGATTTCGGAGCGATGTGCATGATTGATCTTGCGCTCGGAGTGGATGATCCTATGCACTTGGTGATGCAATTGCAGGAGATCAACGATTTTTTGGAATATCCAGTGGATTACATGGTGGATCTTAGCCTGACACTGTATGAGCGTGGCCTGTTTGAGGGTGCTTTGGCTGTGCTCCAAGAACTGACTATTGTGGAGCCATTTGATATTGATCACTGGCTCAAGCTCGCGGAAATTTATGACAAGAAACTTGACAATCCGGAGGAGGCGCAGAATGCCTTGGATTACGCCTTGGCCATAGATCCAAAATCAGCTCAGGCCAAAATAATGTTTGGAGAGTTGAGTCTGCGGACGCAAGGCGATGCTGAAAATGTGCTTGGAATAGCGGAATCACTTATAGGGTACCGTCAGTTCAAAAGCGAAGCACTTTATCTGAAAGCCGGCGCACTGATTGAGCTGGAAAGAAATAGCGAAGCGATGAAGGTGCTGGAAGAGTATTTGGAAGGATGCCCAAATCCATTGGATATCTTTATCCTGCTGTTTTCTATTATGGATGGTGAGCTAAATGAGTACCTGCAAAAAAAGTTCGTGGAATATCTAAATGCAGCTGACGCAGCAGAAATAGAGGAGTGGCTCAAGAGGGTTAAGATCATGCTGTCCTATGGGGCATTTAATAAAATGATCGAATATGCAAGGACTGCTGATCTCGCGAAGCTTCCACGGGCGTTCCGTCAAGTGATGCAGCGGGTTTTATATCGGGAGAGAGAATATGGCCAAGTGATCAAAATTCACAGGGAGTTTTCACATGAAGATGCTGATGTTGATGGACGAATGCTGTGTTTGATGGCACGGCTTCGTAGAAAAGAACCGGGAATTAAAGTAGAAGAGATAGACGAACTATTGGCTGATATAATCCACCGGTATAAGAATGGGGGACCCGAAGAGTTTGTACTGCAGATGACATTTGCCAAGACGTGCTTTGCCATTAAGGATTACATTGAAAATAAAGATAGCGCAAATGTGAAGGGAGCAGAGTTGGATGAGATAGATC
>CAJUSN010000202.1 GCA_910589095.1 uncultured Muribaculaceae bacterium | reverse complement strand
GTTGTGATATGACCTGCTTTCATAGAGGCTGTTACCCATTTCTCCACGTTACGCACAAGTTTCTTGGCATCGTACTGCACATAATCCAGCACCTCTGCAACCGTCTCGCCATCGATCACTCGATCAATCTCGTAGCGGTCTTTGTAAACTGAGATGTGCACCGCATTTGTGTCACCGAACAGGTTGTGCATGTCACCCAAAATCTCCTGATAAGCTCCAACAAGGAACACACCGAGATAGTAAGGCTCTCCCGGCTTCACGCTGTGAACCGGCAATGAGTTGGAAATCCCCTGTGTCGATATGAAATTGGCAATCTTCCCGTCAGAGTCGCACGTGATATCCTGAATGGTGCATGTGCGGTCAGGCTTTTCATCCAGACGGCTCAAGGGCACTATGGGGAAAATCTGATCGATGGCCCATGAGTCAGTAAGCGACTGGAACAGCGAGAAGTTACAGAAATACTTATCAGGCAACATCTTGGCAACCTTGCGCAGTTCCTCCGGGGCATGTTTGAGACCCGAAGCTATCTGACCAACTTCGCGCGCTATGGACCAGAAAAGTTTCTCTATATTTGCGCGCGTACGCAGCGACAGCAATCCCAGATTGAACAGGTCAAGCGCTTCCTCACGTATCTGAAGCGCATCATGCCAGCTTTCAAAGAGGCGCGGCTGATTCAAGCGATCCCAAATCTCATAAAGCTCGCGTTCAAGCTCATGTGCCTCGGGGTCAACGTTGTGTGCCTCGTTCCACACTGGCAGCCCGGTGGTCTCAAGCGCCTCGAACACAAGTACCGAATGATGCGCGGCCAGCGAACGGCCGCTCTCAGTGATAATGTTGGGTTGCTTGATTTCATTCTTCACACACACATCCACCAGCTGCGACACAGCGTCGTTGGCATATTCCTGGATGGAATAGTTCATGGAGCTTTCCGACAGAGAACTGCGCGTACCATCGTAATCAACACCCAGTCCACCGCCTATATCCACGAAATCAATGTCGAAGCCTGACTTCGTGAGCTGAACATAGTATTGGGTAGCCTCTCGCAAGGCATTCTTGATGCGGCGTATTTTTGTAACCTGACTTCCTATATGGAAATGAATAAGCTTCAAGCTCTCCTCCATATTATTGGTTTTCAGATAGTCAATCGCTTCAAGCAGTTCGCTGCAGTTCAAGCCGAATTTCGACCGGTCACCGCCGGATTCTTCCCACTTGCCAGAGCCGGTTGAAGAGAGTTTGATACGGATGCCCACATTGGGCACAATACCCAATCGGCGAGCCACAGTGTCTATAAGCCGCAATTCATTCAGTTTTTCAACCACAAGATAGATTCTGCGCCCCATCTTTTGCGCAAGAAGCGCCAGCTCTACAAAGTTTTGGTCTTTATAACCATTGCAGATAATCAAAGCGTTGTCGGCGATATTTGTTGCCAACACGGCATGAAGCTCAGGCTTACTACCCGCCTCCAAACCTATATTAAACTTACGGCCATGGCTCACAAGTTCTTCCACCACCGGGCGCATCTGATTCACCTTTATGGGATAAATCAGATAGTTCTGTGCGGTGTAGTCATATTCCTTGGCTGCTTTCTTGAAGCAATTGGATATTTTTTCTATACGGTTATCAAGTATATCGGGAAAACGCAGCAACACAGGGGCGCTCACATCGCGCACCTGCAACTCATCCATCACCTCTTTCAGGTCAACCGATGCGAAACCTTCGCGTGGTGTCACCGTCACATGTCCTTTTTCGTTGACTGAAAAATACTTTCGGCCCCAGCCGGTGATGTTGTACAGCTCCGCGCTGTCCTCAATACGCCATTTTCTCATTATCTAAATAAAATTGGGGATAAATAACATGCAAAGTTAATAAAATAATTGTCATCTTCACCCCCATTTTCTTGTAATTCTCCCCCATTCTCACTATTTTTGCATCGCAAAGGCATTTGACGCCAAGGAAGATTACAATACCTCGGCAATTTGATTCTCGGCTCCGCCTACAGAGTCAAAAGTATTGGGACGGCTCTTCTTCCTTGATTTTAAATCAGAACGTCACATATGCGGTGTCCCGTCTGCCGCTCTCTTCCACCCCCCGCTCCGTCGGTTCATCCGTGCGAAGTGAGGTGCTGTTAATTGCCTTTGTATGCCCGTAAATCACAAATCACAACACCATTGTCTTCGCGACAAGCACCCTCAGCTGCTTGCCGCCTATACTTCATTCGCCCACATCAGCCCTCCCAATCCCGACGCAAACCCACCGCATTTCATTTCACACATTGCGGAATCACATGCAGCATAATTCAGAACAATCTTAAAACATAATTCAGAACAATCTTAAAGCTTAACCATGCATTGACATCTTTCTACATCAATTCACACACCTACGGGGCGCGACAATCATCACTGTCGCGTCCCTTTTATTTTCATCATTATTTCACATTTAGCACGGTCAAATGATTTTCTTTTTTTCAAATGTAATACTTTTTTAACACTTCAAGCGCTTTTGACACCGTGATTAGGGTGCGATACGCGCCATCGTAACTTATTATAAATGGCTGAAACAACTGAGCAGGCACTAAAAATCACTAAAAAAGTGAAGTGAGGCATATTCTTTGAAAGAATTTTAAACAGTTCGCACAAATAAATATTAAAAAATAATAAGGAATTTAAGAAAAAGATGTAAATTTGCCGATAATCACATTTCGTAACAAAGGAAAATTAAAACTCAATACCTAAAATTCATTATGAAAAAGATCCTTTATTCATCATTAGCTATTGGTGGATTGGTGCTTATGACTGGTTGCAACAGCAAGATGAACCAGTTCAAGGCCGACTACTTCACCACCAATCCCAATCCGCTTGAAGTGGTTGGAACAACTGTTCCTGCAACCGTTACAGGCAACATTCCCACAAAATTCTTCAAGAAGAACGCAACTGTAACAATCACTCCGGTACTCGTTTACGGCGACCAGCAGACAGCTGCTTCATCCGTTACATATCAGGGCGAGAAAGTTCGCGGAAACAACCCGGTTGTTAACTACAACAACGGCGGTACCCTCACCATCCCCGTGAACTACCTCTACAACCCCGACATGCAGAAGAGCGAGCTCTACCTCACCTTCAACGTTCAGCAGGGCAACAAACAGTATGTTCTTCCCCAGGTGAAAGTGGCCGACGGTATCATCGCAACTGCCGCTCTCGCTGACGCTGCAACCGTGAACCCCGCCACTGCCGACGACAAGTTCCAGCGCATCATCAACGAAAAATACACCGCTGACATCC
>CAJUSN010000201.1 GCA_910589095.1 uncultured Muribaculaceae bacterium | reverse complement strand
CAGCGGGACTGTCGATTTCGGGGTGAACCATGCTCCAGCGTCCGGAGAATTCACTGGGTTTGCCAAAAATCACATATTCAGTGGCAGTTCGGAGCTGTTCGCGAATGGCTTTGATGCGCTTGAACCACACTACTTCCATAGTGGAAGTCCCGTCGGTAAAAAGTCCTACCAGCCGCATTTTTGCAACTTCACCCTGAACGGTGAAGTTGACAAAACGTCCGCGGATCTGCACCATAGGCATGTCGGACCGAAGTGAGGTGATGGGGTAAAAACGCGATCGGTCCACATAGTGGGAGGGAAAATGATACAGAAGGTCATAGAGCGTGCGTATTCCAAGCTCCTCACCAAGCAATTTCGCCCTGGCGGGTCCCACACCTTTGAGGTATGTGATGTCGGATGCACGCAAAGAGTCCATGTTCAATTAAACCGTTTCAGTCAGATGAAGCCTGGCAATATGTATGTCGATAGGACGAGTGATTTTTAGAGTTGTCTCGCTCCCTTCACAGAGGCGAATATTGTTGAAACCTGCGGCCTCCATTACGGAAGCATCATCAGTCATGATTGACGAATAGGGGAGGGTGTAGGCCTTACGGAGCTTATCGGCCCGGAACACCTGCGGGGTTTGTACGGCAAAGAATTGCGAGCGATCCACTGCGTGAGACTCATCGGAAGCGGTTGCCATGCGTAAGGAATCGGTCATAGGCAGTACGGGTAGAGCTCCGTCAGCATTGTCGGAGGCATCAAGCAGTCGTTCAATTACCTTGGCATCAACCAGCGGCCGGGCGCCGTCATGAACCATGATGCGGGAAGTGGAAACAGGCAATTGTGATATTGCATTCCTGACACTTTCCCATCTTGTTTTTCCACCGATGGTTTCCGCAGTGCCGGAAACCTGGTAACACTGTTTCAGGTCGTTCCAGAACTGCAAACGATCAGCCGACACCACCACTATTATATGCGCCTGAGGAAGGAAAGATTGAAAACGCTCTATGGCATGGATTAGCACCGGCTTGTCACCGAGCATGCAGAACTGTTTTGGCAGTTCGCTGCCGAAGCGCGACCCGCTGCCTGCCGCAACTATTATTATGCCAATATTTTCGCCATGAATCATTGACCAAGGAGTTTTGAATAAGCACGAGGATCGGTGATAATCTCAATTGCTTCCTTGTATACAGGATTACCGTCGTTGGCAATGCGGTAGTAAGTGCTTTGCTCAAACAGATCGCGCCCAATGAGAGCCTTGAGAATTCGGCGAAGGGTGGGGGCAGAGATGGCAAACTGTTCATCATTGAGTTTCACACCATCTTTTTCGCCATGTGCGGTCAGCTGGTTCATCATTTCATCTGTTACGGCGAAGGCTTCGATGAAGCGATCCTCAGATGGATATTGCTTTTTGAGTTGCCCGCGGTTTTCATCAATGTAGTTGTTGCAGAATTTATTGACTGAGCCTTTTGCAATGAGGTCGCGATAGTAGTCGCTGTAGCCAGTGGTATCAATGGGAACAAAGCGGTCAGGCATTATTCCACCGCCACCATATACCGGACGCATGTTGCGGAGGGTGTAGTATTTCAGTGAATCGGGGAGGTGGATCGAGTCGGCGCTCGAAAGTTCGCCGTGACGGTAACGCTCCATGATGTCGGCATAGTATTTATCAGCGTCCCCGTCGTCGTAAGGTTTTTGAATGCATCTTCCGGAGGGGGTGTAGTATCGGGCAACAGTTAGACGTATCATCGAACCGTCGGGGAAGGGGAATGGACGTTGTACAAGACCTTTGCCAAATGTGCGTCGTCCCACAATGATTCCGCGGTCCTGGTCCTGTACAGCTCCGGAGAGAATTTCACTGGCGGAAGCGGAGTATTGATTGACCATTACTACGAGACGGCCATCGGTGTAACGCCCATCGGATGTTGTGGTATATTGTGACGGGCGGCTCTTGTCGCCTTTGGTATATACCACAAGGTCGCCTCGTTTGAGAAACATGTCGGCAATGTCGGTTGCTGCTTGAAGATAGCCTCCGCCATTGTCCTCAAGGTCGATGATGAGGTGCTTCATACCCTGTTTCTGCAGTTTTTTCAGCGCATTTTCCATCTCTTTGGCGGTGCTCTCTGCAAAGCGTGAGATGCGTATGTAGCCAACTTCCGGAGTGGCCATGTAGGAAGCGTCGACACTGTAGATTGGAATGTCGTCGCGGACAATATTGAATTCTATCAAATCGGGTACACCTTTGCGGAGCACTTTTACACGAGCTGTGGAACCTTTGCGTCCGCGAAGCATTTTCATCACGGCAGAATTTTTCATCTTGACACCTGCAATGAGAGTGTCCTGTGCGTAGATAATCCGGTCACCGGGGAGTATGCCGACTTTCTCAGAGGGACCGCCTGCCACGGTTTGAATCACGTAGAGCGTGTCGGTGAGCATGTTGAACTGGATGCCGATGCCGGAGAAGTTACCTTGAAGAGGTTCGGTAAGTTCACGGGTTTCCTCAGGGTTGGAATATGTGGAGTGGGGATCCAGATTTTTTAACATAGCCACAATGGCGCTTTCAACAACGGCATTGGTGTTGACAGTGTCCACATAGTATCCCTCGATTATTTGCTCGGCATAGTTGAGCTTTTTTTGAGGAGTGAAATTAACGGCCGCCATGCCCATGGCGATAATAGTGGCGGCAAGAGTAAAAGATAGGAATAAGCGTTTCATTTTGTTTAATTTGAGATTGAGGAGGGTGAGGGAAGAAATTTGGATACGTCAAGTCCATAAGACTCAAGCTCGCGTACCACTGAAGAACTCACTGCGGCAAGTTCGGGACGGGCCATGAGGATCACGGTGTCCAGACCGGATATGGAGTGGTTGATGTCGGCCATGTTGCGTTCGTATTCAAAGTCGGCAACGGACCTGACTCCGCGGAGCAATGCTGTGGCCCCCATCTTCTTGGCCTCAATAGCTGTGAGGCCGGTGCAGGTCACGACTTCCACTCTTGGTGAAAGGGGTTTCAGAAGTTCGATGAGCCCGGAGATGAGTCGGTCAGTGTCGGTAACTTTCGCTTTTGAAGCGTTGATACCTACCATTACAATGATTTTGTCAAACAAATCCAGACCTCGCTTGAGGATGGAGAGATGTCCCAGGGTAAAGGGGTTGAACGAACCGGCCATCACGGCTATGCGTGGGGCAGAGGTGTCAGGATATTTGTGAGTCATCTTCAACAACGAGATTATCAATTATGAAATTCTGACGTTCCAAAGAGTTTTTGCCCATGTAGAAACGGAGAAGCTCCGCTACGCCGTCCTGGCGATGGAGG
>CAJUSN010000200.1 GCA_910589095.1 uncultured Muribaculaceae bacterium | reverse complement strand
GTATAGAAAGCGTGGATGACTCCCCTGCCCGACTCATCACCGTGGCCACATTTACTGAAGCGCAACAGAAACTCGTGGAGATGGCTCAAGCGGGCGACACTGTGCTATATGAAAACGACCTACCCGACACGTTTAAATAAAACTCCTTAGGGGGCGTAACCCTCGCCCCCCGTAGATTCAATAGATACAATCAACCCAATACTTCTTATCAGTCAAAACCAACATAAAGGATTATGAAGACTAATATAGGTGTGTTTTTCGGCGGCTGCTCCACCGAACATGAAATATCCGTCATATCCGCCTCGCAGGCCATGAGCGCCATTGACCGTACCGTATATGACGTCACCCCGATTTATATAACCAAACAAGGGCGCTGGTACACCGGTGACGCACTGCTGGACGTGGCCAACTACCGCGACGTGCCTGCTCTGCTCGAGAAGTGCCGCGAGGTGTACATGCAACCCATCCGCGATGATTACAACCTTTACCTGCGCAAGCATAAACGTTTCGGCAGCAGCGTGGTTACCAGCCTCGACGTTGTGATTCCGGTTCTTCACGGATCGTATGGTGAAGATGGAACATTCGAAGGCATTCTTGATGCAATCGGTATACCATACGCCGGATGCAACGTGCTTGCATCGGCCAACGGTATGGACAAGATCACCATGAAAATGATTTTGCAGGCTTGCGACGTGCCGGTTGTGGATTACGTGTGGTTCACCGACAAGCAATGGTTTGCGCAGCGCGATGCTCTGCTGGAAAAAATTGAAAGCAAACTGGGCTATCCGGTGATAGTAAAGCCTGCCAATCTCGGTTCAAGCGTGGGCATTGGCAGAGCAGCTGACCGCGAACGCCTTATCGAGCGAATCAATGAAGCCGAACGCTACAGCACCCGCATTATTGTGGAACACATGGTGGAGAATCTTCACGAAGTGAACTGCTCTGTGCTCGGCGACTGCGATGATTACCAGACATCCGTTTGCGAAGAACCGATAAAAAGTGGCGAAATCCTATCCTATGAAGATAAGTACATGGGTGGAACCAAAGGCGCCAAGGGTATGCAGGCTTCTCAGAAACGCATCCCGGCCGATCTGCCGCAGGAGGTGAGCGACCGAATCCGCTATCTTGCCGGCGAAACCTTCCGTGTGCTCTCCTGTCATGGTGTGAGCCGCGTGGATGTGATTATGGACGCGGACAACGGACAGATCTACGTAAATGAAATAAACACCATTCCCGGTTCACTCTCATTCTATCTATGGGAAGCTACCGGAATAAGCTTTGACAAACTCATGGACCGACTGGTGAAACTCGCACTCAAACGTAAACGCGAACAGAGCAAAAAGACCATCAGCTACGACCAGAATATCTTCGCCATGGGCGGAGGTGTGAAAGGTGGAGTAAAAGGCATCAAGAAATAAGCATTCCCCACTTCTAATCACAACAAAGGGTGCCGCAAGAGAGATTCAAGCGACAGCCTTTGTTGCATTTCGTTCTTAGCGAAGCCGAGTCCTATAGGATCGGTACAGCAGAAAAAGCAGGGTAAATGTAACAACAAGGCTGACTGTGCACATCACGGGACTGTCCGTTCCAATCTCGTCGGCCTTGACAATGCCCGAGGAAGAATCGCGGGCAGCACACCACATCACGGAGGCCGCCAGTACATTATTGAGTATATGAGCCGATGCCGACACCAGCACCGAACCACTCCACCAAGCCATATACCCAAACATGGCACCAAGCAGCAAGCGTGGAACGAAGCCGAAGAATTGCATATGGAAGGCACTGAAGATGAATGCGGTTGCCCACACTGCAACATGTGGATTGACTCGCGTGGCTATCATCAGCCGCTGTATGGCGCCACGGAAAAACAGTTCTTCGGAGAAGCCGGCAAGAACGCCCACCACCAATATAAGCATTATCAGACTCACGACAGATTTTCCATTGACCATCATGGCTATCATCGCGGCGGCAGAATCCTCAGAAGCACGCATCCAATCGGCCACATCGCCCATCCACGATGGAAGTGTCAGGGCGGCATTCCATTGCACCACAACATTCATTGCCGGCACAGAGGCAAGTAGTGCTGCCAATGACAGTAGTACAGCCGAGAGTTTTGGCCGCTCCGACAATGTAAGGAAATCGGCTGCCCTACGGGTAATTATCAGAGCAGTGAGCAATGCAGGCAAAATGAACAGCATGACATCCTGCACCATTGTGGAAATATAAACCTTGGCCGGCGACACGCCGTTGCGCATCACCACCCATGAAACCACACTGGCAAAAAGATAACAGATGACCGTAACACACAGAAATAGCAACCATCTCTGAGCCGGTCCAACATTATAGCTTATTTCCGAATCTTTAGACATTCTATTATAATTTTATTGTGATTATGCGACCATTTGGCCACAGAGTTAGAAATTCAGATAGAAATCTCGCGTAAGGGATATATAGTCCGCTGTGTAGACACCATCTCTATCACGGATCGAGAGGTCGTTTTTGATGCACACTCCATTGCCCCTCCGTGAAAGCTCGCAAAGCATGCGCAACGGCTTCTTACCCTCCTTCGTGGCAACCAGCGTGAGCCTCGACAAGCTTAGCCCGTTAAGGGTTGCTTGCCATTCCACATCGGACAACATTTCAGCGGGTAGGACCAAACATAAGCGCCCGGAGGGTGAAAGACGCATGGCAGCCAAACGTATCACAGCCGAATAATCAAGGGTCACGGTTCGGCGTGCCTTATTCCGCTCCTCTCCCGTTGCAGCCAACGATGCCGACGCTTCAAAATATGGAGGGTTGGACACAATCAGATCAGGCGATTCAAACCGCTCATGATGTTGCATCACATCGCCTTTGACGGCGAGCATCCTATCGCTCCAAGGCGAACGGTTGAAATTGGCCTCGGCCACATCTGCAGCCTGCGGCTCAATCTCATATCCAGTTATTATGGCTTCTGCGCAGCGTTGGGCGATCATCAAGGCAACTACACCGGTACCGGTACCCACGTCCCACACAGAGCGGATAGCTCCTTCCGTAGCTGCCCAAGCGCCGAGAAGCACACCATCCGTGCCCACCTTCAGACCGGCAAGATCATTAATCATCTCAAACCGCTTGAAACGGAAGAGCCTTGAAGAGTCATTGACAGGTTCCATCAATGCAAAATTAAACTTTTTTTGAAAAAATCGCAACAAAATTTGCACAATTCAGAAAAAGGCCCTACCTTTGCATCCGAAATCACCAACGAAGTCCAAGGAGAGATGGCAGAGTGGTCGATTGCGGCGGTCTTGAAAACCGTTGAGGGTAAC
>CAJUSN010000199.1 GCA_910589095.1 uncultured Muribaculaceae bacterium | reverse complement strand
GTTTCGGTGAGGTCAAATTATGAGTAACGTTGCAATACAGATAGATAATATCTGCAAGAGTTTCGGGGAAGTGCAGGCATTGAAGGATGTTTCGCTGAGTATTGACAATGGCGAGATATTCGGACTGCTGGGGCCCGACGGAGCTGGTAAAACCACACTTTTCCGAATTCTCACTACTCTCATGCTTCCTGATTCGGGGCGTGCGCAAGTGTGCGGTCTGGACATATGTAAGGAATATCGCAAAATACGGACCATAGCAGGTTATATGCCCGGGCGCTTCTCTCTGTATGCCGATCTTTCGGTTGAAGAGAATTTGCGATTCTATGCTTCGCTTTTTGGCGGAAAGATTGAGGATAACTTTTGCATGATTGAACCTATTTACCGACAATTGGAACCATTCAAAAATCGAAGGGCCGGAGCGTTGTCAGGGGGAATGAAACAAAAGCTGGCACTGTGCTGCTCACTGATTCATCGTCCGGAGACTTTATTCCTTGATGAACCCACCACCGGGGTGGACGCTGTTTCAAGAAGTGAATTTTGGGATATTCTCGCTGAGATTCGCAACGGAGGAATGCCTGTGTTTGTATCCACACCTTATATGGATGAGGCCTCGCGATGCAATCGCATAGCATTGATCAATAATGGTAAAATCCTTGAGACGGGATCGCTGGATGAGATCATGAAACGTAATCGGCTACAACTTGTGGCTGTGAAAGGGCGTGACAATTATGCCACATTGGAAGCCTTGCGCGGATTTGAAGGAGTGGAACGTGCATATCTTTCAGGTGAATATATTCATGCTGCGGTTACAAGTAGCTTTGACCGACGCGGCATCATGACTACGTGTGAGATTTTGGATCTAAAAGATATAGATGCGAATATAGAGGATGTGTTCATTAAAATAATGAGCGATGAAAACGGATGACGTGATAAAAGTTGAGAAGCTAACCAAGCGGTTTGGAAATTTCACTGCTGTTGACGGCATAAGCTTCACTGTGAAACGCGGTGAGATATTCGGTTTTCTCGGGGCGAATGGGGCTGGGAAAACCACGGCTATGCGCATGCTTTGCGGACTTAGCAAACCAACCACAGGATGTGCGTCGGTAGCAGGCTACGATGTGGCTCATGAAAGCGAGATGGTTAAGCGACATATAGGTTACATGAGTCAGAAGTTTTCGCTTTATAGCGAGATGTCCGTCAGGCAGAACATTGAACTTTATGCGGGGATTTATGGGCTGAGCCGAAGGGTTATTGCCGAACGATGTGATGAACTCGCCCGAAAACTGGATTTTTCTTCTGAAATGAAGATGCCGGTGGCGATATTGCCACTGGGAAAGCAGCAGAAACTGGCATTTTCTGTAGCTACTATCCACAAACCTGACGTTGTGTTTCTTGATGAGCCCACCGGCGGCGTTGACCCCATAGCCCGACGTCAGTTCTGGGAACTTATTTATGGAACGGCCGCAGAAGGAACTACAGTGTTCGTAACCACGCATTATATGGACGAGGCTGAATACTGCGGCCGTGTTTCGATCATGGTCGATGGCCGAATCGATGCGTTGGGATCGCCCTCGGATTTGAAAAAAGAGTTTAATGCGGCGAATATGGATGAGGTGTTCCGTTCGCTGGCAAGAAAAGCGGAAAGACAATGAAAAGAAGTTTTTTTGCATTTGTAAAGAAAGAGGCCTTGCACATTGTAAGGGACCCACGTACCATGCTTATTGCGTTGCTGATACCTGTGGTGCAGATGATTCTGTTCGGATTTGCCATTTCAACTGAGGTGAATGACGTGGAGGTGATGGCTTCCGCTCCGAAAATCACCTCCCAAATCAAATCCAAGATTGCCCGATTGGCCCATAACTCTTACATTACATTTAAAGGATGTGTGTCCACTCGCGATGTAGAGAGCGTGATAGCCCGTAATGAGTGTGGTGCTGTGGTGGTTTTCGGGGCCGATTATGATGTTGACGGCAAGTATCAGATAGTGCTTGACGGATCGAATCCTGTCACGGCCCAAACCTCTGCCGGTTACCTCACCCGCATACTTGGCGAGAATAATGCCGGCCTCGCTCCCGGAGTGACAGTGCTGTACAATCCTCAGCTTAAAAGCGCCTACAACTTTGTGCCAGGTATAATGGGACTGATTTTCATGCTCATCTGCGCCATGCTCACATCTGTGTCCATCGTCAAAGAAAAGGAAACGGGCTCAATGGAGGTGCTCCTTGTGTCGCCTGTGCGCCCATTGATGGTTGTTTTGGCCAAAGTAATTCCTTATTTTGTATTGGCAGCGATTGATTTGTCGCTCATTCTACTGATTTCAAAATATGCGCTCGGAGTGCCTCTTTCAGGCTCAATCTCAGCGCTGTTACTGACTTCGGTGGTTTATATTATCCTTGCTTTGGCATTGGGCATTTTTGTTTCAACGCTTGTTGAGTCGCAGATGGCTGCGTTACTTGTGTCGGGCATGGTGATGATAATTCCGGTTATTATGCTTTCAGGAATGATATTTCCCCGCGAAAACATGCCTGATGTGTTACGTTGGATTTCGAATATCGTTCCCGCAAGATGGTATATTCCTGCCATGAGAAAAATCATGATTCAGGGGCTTGGGTGGCGCGAAGTGGCAACTGAAGCGGGAGTGCTCCTGACAATGGCGGTGGCGTTGATAATAATCTCGGTGAAACGTTTTAAAATCAGATTGCAGTGATGAGAACGCTTATGATATTGCTGCGCAAGGAGTTCATCCTTTTCCGCAAAAATAAGTTCTTGCCTAAGGTGGCTTTTATATTTCCGTGTATGGTGATTCTGCTTATACCGTTGGTCGCCACCATGGATGTGAAGCATGTGGGTGTAGAGGTGATAGACCGGGATAATAGCTCACTTTCAAGAATGGTGATCAGCGACATGGCGTCATCTCCTTTCTTCACTGTCACTATGGCGCATGAACGTGAAAGAGCCTTAAAAGAGATTGAGAGTGGAAGGGCTGATGTCATTCTTGAATTACCGTTGAATTTTGAGAAAAGCCTGGCCACTGACCAACCGGCCATGCCTGATATCAGTGCCAACGGGGTAAACGGGGTTAAGGGTACCCTCGGGGCGAGTTATGTTGCAGAGTCAGTGATGAAGAGTGTGAAAGGTTATCTTGGCACTAAAGCCGTCCGGCCCGGCAGCGAGTGTGTAATAACCTATCTGTACAATCCCACACTCGAGTATCGTTATTATATGATACCTGCGCTGATGATCATGCTGCTCATTATGATTTGCGGCTTCCTTCCGGCCTTAAATCGGGTCAATGTAAATAAGCGGTTGTTAAAAAGTATTGCAAAAATACGTACATTTGC
>CAJUSN010000198.1 GCA_910589095.1 uncultured Muribaculaceae bacterium | reverse complement strand
CCTTGACATCCTTCAGCAACTCGCAATAAAGCTCCTGCACATGCCGGTGATGGGCAAGATGTTCTCCCAAGACAGTGAGCTGAGCACGGCCAATGCAGGCCGATATGTTTGAAAGGCGATAGTTGTAGCCAACCTCCTCATGCTGATAGTAGGGATAACCTTCTCGGGCCTGGGTGGCATACCATTTGGCCTTGTCCGCAGTTTCCTTGTCAGGACAGATCAATGCTCCGCCACCTGAGGTGGTGATCATCTTGTTGCCGTTGAAACTCAGAATACCAAATCGTCCAAATGTTCCAAGTACTTTCCCATCGTATCGCGAGCAGAAGCCTTCGGCTGCATCCTCTATCACAGGAATATCATAACGGTCAGCGATATCAATTATCCGCTCAATCTGATACGGCATTCCATATAGTGCAACCGGAATTATGGCTTTCGGCTTCTTGCCGGTCTTGTCAATGCGGTCCTTGATGGCCTCTTCAAGAAGAGACGGATCCATGTTCCACGACTCCTTCTCCGCATCAACAAACACGGGTGTTGCACCGAGATAGGCAACCGGGTTGGTCGAAGCGCAGAAAGTCATGGACTGGACAATGACCTCATCTCCCGGCTTAACTCCGCAAAGTATCAACGCCAGATGAATTGCCGACGTCCCTGATTCAAGTGCAACGACGTGTTCTGCACCTATAACCGCACCGAGCTCCTTCTCGAAAGCATTGACATCAGGCCCCATCGGCACGGCCCAATCCTCGGCGAGCGCCGGCTTGATAAAATCAAGCTCCCGCCCGCTCATCCTCGGCTTACACAGCAATATCCGTTCCCTCATCAGTCCAATGTGTCTTCCGGTTCAAGCGGCATGTAGGGACCGTCTTTGACTTCAAATATGGCGGATGGCTCAATGACTTCAATTCCGTGCCACTGACCTGCGGGGATCTGCACCCCATAATTGCCCTGAGTGGGATCTAGCAAGTAACGTTCAGTCTGAGCGCCGAGGTCGTTGTAAAACACCACGAACATCTTGCCACGGAGGATGACGTAGGTCTCTGCAGTGTGTCTGTGGCGATGTACAGGCAGCGGTGTACCGGGAAGCAGCACGTTGATCAGTCGCTGAGCTTTAGCGTCAAGACTGTTATGGAGATTATAGTTCATGCGTAGGCGGGGGCTTTCCTCAGCCTTGGCAGCTACCTTATCAAGAAGTTGGTCGTCGATTATCATGATTGCAGTTGCTTTGATTTGAGATACGCTTCATGAAGATGATAGTTTTTCTTCATGAAAAGCAAGTAGGCGATTAGTAACACTATTATTGTCAACCCAAGGTATATGTAGTGGTTGATCGGACAGAAGAGCATGCCGAATGAGATGGCGAGCTGTAAGACCATGTAAAGGAGAGAAACTTCCACATGTGGAACTTTAAGCTCGTTGGCCATAAGTTGGTAGGCGTGCTTGCGATGCGCCTCTCCAAGGTTCTCATGTAGCTGGATGCGATGGCAGATTGTCAATATTGCGTCCGCGCCATAGACAGCTAAGAAAATGATATAAGCGAAGTCGCCTGTCTGAAGTATGAGTTTACCAAGAGCAAAGAGCAGGATAAAGGCAATGGTGATTGAACCTACATCGCCGGCAAAGCATTTGGCTTTCTTTCGGAAGTTGAAGAAGCAAAAAACCAGAAGACTGAGTCCAGTGACGTAAAGATAAGGCATGTCTATGAAACCATCCTTGAAATTAAGGTAAATCATTGGCGCCAGAACGGCTAATGAATATCCCCCAGTTATGCCGTTGATTCCATCCATGAAATTGTAGGCATTGATTATGCCCACACAGACCACAAGCGCGATAAGTACCATCCACCAGTCTTGCCAGTTGAGTATCCCAAATTGATAAAACATCAGAAACATGGCTATGAACTGAACCACGAGCCTTGCGGAATCCGGCAACGAATGAATGTCATCTATGAAACTAACCAGTCCGACGAGTGTCAATCCAAGCAGAAACCAACCGTAGTCAAGTCCGAAGAATGCCGAATAGAGCCATGCACCGAACAAAAACACAATACCTCCACCACGAAGGGTAATGGAGGTATGGGACGATCGCATGTTTGGCTTGTCTATAATGTTGAACTTATCGGCCACACGAAAGTAGGCCAATTCAAGAAGAATCAGCAAAAGAAAAATTATTGAGTAAATCATATTGACATTATTTTCAATATTGAGGCATTGACTTTATTAACATCGTACTTTGACTCTGCTATTTGCCTGCTTTTTTGCCCGAATTCAATTGTCAATTCTTTGGAATCTATAATTTTGGTCACAGCCTTCTCCAAAGAATCGACATCCCTTACAGGAACAAGGAAACCGTTCTCACCATGCCTGATAGTCTCTCTGCATCCGGGAGCATCAGTAGTTACTACTGGGCGCCCCATTGACATAGCCTCAAGCACGGTTTTTGGAGTACCTTCATGATATGAAGGGAGAACATAAACCGTACTCTGTTCCATAAAAGGGCGTATATCCTTTTGTTCACCAAAGTATTCTATTATTCTCTCATCAATGAAAGGTTGTAACTCCTCAGGAGTAATGGCGCTGGGGTTTGTATCGTATGGCCCCACAAGTAGGCAACGTACATCGTTTCGTTTAGAATGTAGGCGTTTAGCCAATGCAAGATATTCTCGCACACCCTTATCACCTATTAACCGACCAATATATAGTATAGCTTTTTGAGCCGGAAAATCCATTGGTGTCAATTTTGAGGTATTTACGCCGGACCCATTTATGATACAAGTTTTTGAAGTAGATACAAGCCCTAAATTCTCAAGTTCAGTTTTATCATCGTTATTTTGGAAGATGACTTTCTTGGCATATTTAAAAGCCAACTTATACTGCACCGATAGGACTTTCTTTACAAGCCGGCTTTTAAGATCATTACCACGAAATATTGATCCTAAGCCTGCAACCAACGGATAAACCTCGATGTTACCAACTGACTTAGCCGCCAATGTCCCATAAACGATAGTTTTCGCCTGATAAGTAAAAATCTTATCGGGCTTTATCTCATTAATCAGACGTTTCAACGCACTAAAAGTCTTAATGTCAGCCAATACGTTCAATCCATTTCGGCTAATTGGTACGCTTCGATACTCTACTCCATGTTCACGGAACTCCCTTTCCCATTTTGCATCGGAATCTGGACCAACAGCAATAACCTCTGCACCCTTAGCCTGAAAGGCTTTCATCATATCCAGCCTGAACCAAAACAAACTCGGCGTGTGACTTGAAAGCACTAATATTTTCATGATAGCAAATCTAACATCTACTGCTAAATAATTTAGAAATTCTTCTAAATCAGAATTTGCGCCAGACCATTTTGTTGACTACGCCGGTATAGCTCTGGATGAGCTTGACGATCTTGGTGGATACGCACTCGTCAACGTAGTTGG
>CAJUSN010000197.1 GCA_910589095.1 uncultured Muribaculaceae bacterium | reverse complement strand
GAATCAGCAGACTCACTCGTCGCACAGCTTAACATTCAGGCTGATTCTCTGCAGCAAAAGATGAAATTTGTTTCAAATCCTATAGAAGGCTATTATGTTGCCAAGACGGCTAATCCCGCCACTTTTATAGGTTCGACCGGACTTCAGGCACGCATGAGTCCTGACGGGGATTTCTACCTCATGTCATCCCTCAAAGCCACAGCAATCAAAAGCATATCTGTGACTGTCAGCACTGCGACCGCGAGCGCTACAACAGCCAATGTTGCTCATGATGGTGAACGCAATGACCGATCCATGGGTGCAGAAGTCATCACTTTCATGGGAGCTGAATGTGACTCTGTTGGCCACTTCGTAAGCGAAAACTACGCGTCACCCATGACAGTCACATTCAACGGCACATCGACCTATTCACAGCCGCTTTCACAAAGTCAAGCACACGAGATAGCTCTCGTGTACGATTACTCCACGCTCATTCGTCGCTTTAAAATCGCAACTTTGGAAAAAGAACGTCTTTCCAAAGCCCTCGAGCTTGCTCGATCACAAGCGGCACGCACATACGTAGAGACTCCTACCGAGGAATAGTCATACCTGATATTTACACCTACATCCTAATCAGCATAGCACTATGAAAGAAAAACCACACACTGAAAATGCCTCCGGATGGGTTCAACGTTTAAGCGCAAAAGCGCTTGAACTATGGGACTATTGCAGTTCCGGAGTCTGGGCTGACAGACGAGACAATTGGAAAGTAAACATTGTCAAGACACTCAATCTCACGGTCAAGACCTTTATGAGCAGCGACCTGCAATCCAAGGCTTGCGCCATGACCTTCAGAACTCTGTTGGCAATAGTCCCGGCATTGGCGTTGCTTTTTGCCATCGGACGTGGATTCGGGTTTCAAAACTTGCTGCAGAATCAGTTGTTCAACTATTTCCCATCACAGCACAAGGCTCTCCAAATGGCTTTCTCATTTGTTGACTCTTGCCTTGCACAGGCCTCAGAAGGAATTTTTGTCGGCGTGGGTATAGTGTTCTTGCTGTGGACATTAATATCATTGTTGAGCAATGTAGAAGAAGTGTTCAATCAGGTTTGGGGCGTTCCTGACCGATCCATGCTGCGCAAGACCACGGACTACCTCGCCATCTTCATCATCCTCCCCATCCTCATGATATGCTCAGGCGGCTTGCAGATATTCATGTCGACAACCATACAGAAATTTTTGCCATTCGACTTTCTCAGCCCTATCCTCGAATGGGTTCTCGACGGAGTATCATACGTCTTCGCGTGGCTGTTTTTCGTTGGAGCATATATGCTCATACCCAATACTAAAGTCCGGTTCAAAAACGCACTCGTAGCCGGCATTATCGCAGGTACAGCTTTCCAGATTCTCCAGTGGTTATTCGTAACCGGACAGGTGTATGTGGCAAAGTACAACGCCATCTACGGCAGCTTCTCTTTCCTCCCTTTAATGCTTATCTGGATGCAGTTCTCATGGCTAATCACGCTTGCCGGAGCACTCATCTGCTGTGCGTCACAGAACATATACATGTTCAGCTTTGACCATCAGACACAAAACATATCCATGAGTTACCGCCGGAAGGTGTGTATCGCCATCCTGACATTAATAGTGCAGAGGTTTAAATCAAACGAGCCTCCACTTAACGTGGCTGAAATATCCACACGCTATATGATTCCCCATCGTCTCACCGGAACACTGATCAAGTACATGCTTGAATGCGGACTACTGACCAAGGTGCTTCCACCAAATGTGCAGGATATTGAGGACGACTTACCGTTACAACCCTCCATGAGTCTTGAACATTACACCGTAGGTAATGTCTTGTCAATAATCCGCGAACATGGCGAATCCGGTTTCATTCCCGGATTCGACGAACGATTTTCAGGCATCTGCGAAGTATGTGACAATATAATGCATGAAATCGAAAAAGCCAACGCTGATGTTCAACTTTGCGAATTAAAAACTGAACAACAATAATATAAACACAATATTATCACCAACTTTTATCACAAATTTATCATGAAAGAAGTAATCTCAACAACTAAAGCTCCTGCAGCCATCGGCCCCTACAGCCAGGCTATCAAATGTGGAAATGTGCTGTTCTGTTCAGGTCAAATTCCTGTCAACCCTGAGACAGGCGAGATTCCTGAAGGCATCAAAGCACAGACAGCCCAGTCACTTGCCAACGTGAAAGCTCTATTGGCAGAAGCTGGCGCCAGCGTGGACAATGTGGTCAAAACGACAGTGTTCCTTGCTGATATGAGCCTCTTTGGCGAAATGAATGCAGTATACGCAGAAACATTCTCAGAACCATTCCCTGCCCGCTCAGCTGTTGCTGTCCGCGAACTTCCCAAACAGGTATTGGTTGAAATAGAAGTAATTGCTGCCCTCTAAAATATCAGTCCACATATCATACGGCCACTCCGGTTAGTAATCGGATGGCCGTATGATTTTTTTGCAGGCATTTCAATGTAACCCACAATATTATCCTGTCGTATTCTTTCATTCTTTCGCACAAATTACTACCTTTGCACTGAAATTGAAATAATTTCAAGAGATTATTTACATAGTTTTAGGGGTGTTCGGTTTAGCTACAAAACAAAAGCGAGCCAACCGGGCTGAGATCATACCCTCTGAACCTGATCCGGGTAATACCGGCGTAGAGAAAAAATTTATGAAGAAAACGATTCTTCCTGTTACTGTCCTCGCTGCGGGGATGGTAATGCCGTATGCTGAGGCGACACCATCAGCATCAAATGACAGCGATTCATTAAACTTGCTGCTCAATCAAGTGGAAGTTGTGGCCAACCGTGCCACCGCAAAGACTCCGGTCGCTTTCACAAACGTATCCAAAAAGGAACTTTTGCACAATAATGACGGTCGCGACATGACGTATCTGTTGCAATTCACACCGTCAGTCACCACCACTTCTGATGCCGGAGGCGGAATCGGCTATACATCAATGCGAATAAGGGGCACCGATGGCTCTCGAATTAACGTTACTGCCAACGGTATTCCTATCAATAACCCCGAAAGCCATAATGTGTATTGGGTGAATATGCCAGACCTCGCATCCTCGCTGAGGGACGTGCAGATACAACGTGGTGCAGGCACATCAACCAACGGAGCCGGAGCATTTGGAGCAAGTGTAAACATGGTCACTGACGCACCGTCAGAGGATGCCTATGCTGAACTTTCAGGCGCCTATGGTTCATACAATACCAATAGGGAGACTTTGCGGGTCGGCTCGGGCTTACTGCGCGGACATTGGAGTTTTGATGCGCGAATAAGCCACTTAGGTTCGGATGGCTACATAGATCGAGCTTCCTCAGATCTTTGGAGCTATTTCGGCCAGGCTGCGTACAACAGCTATAACACTACTGTTCGACTTCTTGCCTTCGGCGGAAAAGAAAAAACTTACATGGCATGGGATTATGC
>CAJUSN010000196.1 GCA_910589095.1 uncultured Muribaculaceae bacterium | reverse complement strand
CACTTCTTCAATGCGTGCCGGCATCTCAGCCTCGCTTCTTCGATAAACTATGATGGCGCTTTCAGCTCCCATTCTGCGGGCAGTGCGCACAGAGTCCATCGCTGTGTTTCCGCCTCCCACTATGATGGCTTTGCGTCCACGGATAACGGGCGTGTCATATCCGGGTCGTCCGGCGCCCATCAGATTTACTCGGGTGAGGTATTCGTTGCTTGACATCACACCAATGAGGTTTTCACCCGGAATACCCATGAAACGAGGCAGCCCGGCTCCCGATGCCACGAAAAGAGCTGAATAACCCATTTCGCGCAAGGCGTCATAACTGATTGTTTTTCCAATTATACAGTCGCGCATGAACGTCACACCGAGAGCTTCGAGATTAGCTATTTCGTTGTCAACAATAGAGTTGGGCAGGCGGAACTCAGGAATACCATACTTGAGAACGCCTCCAATCTCATGGAGAGCTTCATAGACAGTCACGGCATAGCCTCTGCGGGCCATTTCACCGGCAAAAGAGAGTCCTGCGGGGCCGCTGCCTGCAACGGCTACTTTGCGGGCCCCCTCAGGTGCAGGAGCCGGTGCGGGACGGGGAGTGGTGGCGGCTGATTCATCGGCCACAAAACGCTCCAGATAACCGATAGCCACGGCCGGCTTTTTCATTTTACGGTATATGCATTTGCTCTCGCATTGCTTTTCCTGCGGACACACGCGGCCACATACTGCAGGCAACGCCGAGGAGAACCGGATAACGCGGGCGGCTTCCGTTATGTTGCCTCGTTCAACGTTTTTTATGAAGCCCGGGATGTTGATGTTGACCGGGCAACCGGTGACACATTGGGGGTCGGGGCAGTCCATGCAACGGGTGGCTTCAAGCACGGCTTGTTCGCGTGTAAGGCCTTGGTTAACCTCTTCATTGTTGGTTACACGGTAGGCTCCCGGGAGTTGCGGCATTTCAACGCGTGGAATTGCAGTGCGTTCTTTAGCGGAGAGGGCTTTGCGCAGATCTTCGCGCCATTGCTCCTCGCGGGGAGCGGTCATCATTGGATTTTCCTGATTCATGAGATTCAATTATAAGAGCGTAGGCGCATTATCATTTCATCAAAATCTACCTGGTGGGCATCGAATTCGGGGCCGTCGATACAGACGAAGCGTGTTTTGCCGCCAACGGTCACACGGCAGGCGCCGCACATTCCGGTGCCGTCAACCATTATGGTATTGAGAGATACCATGGTTGGGATTTCATATTTCTTGGTAAGAAGCGACACGAATTTCATCATCACCGCAGGCCCTATGGCCACAACTTGGTCAACTTTTTCGCGCTTTATTACCTCCTCGAGCCCGTTGGTCACTAATCCTTTTCGGCCGGCCGAGCCATCATCGGTCATTATTATAAGCTCATCGCTGTAGGGAGCCACCTGCTGTTGCAGGATAATAAGATCGGCTGTGCGGGCAGCCAGAATGGAGATGACGCGGTTGCCGGCTTGTTTCATGGCTTTTACTATCGGGAGGAGTGGAGCGGTACCAACACCGCCTCCGCAACACACAACGGTACCTACGTTGGCTATGTGAGTGGCCTGTCCCAACGGTCCAACCACATCGGTGAATTCGTCGCCGGGTTCAAGTGCGCAAATTTTGCGGGTCGATACCCCCACTTCCTGAACCACGAGAGTGATGGAGCCCCGGTTAAGGTCGGCATCGGCAATGGTGAGCGGTATGCGTTCGCCGCCTTCACCTGTGCGTACAATAACGAAGTGTCCCGGACGACGTGCATGGGCAATCTCGGGTGCTTCAACCTCGAACCTCACCACGTGTTCCGAGAAGTGCTCTTTGTCAAGAATCTTATACATGTATTTGAGTTGTTTGTTTTCGAATGAACTGAGCAAAATTACGCAAAAAACGTCAAAACTATCCACTTTTAGCGTGAAATTTACGTTGAAGCGAAGCAGCTGCTGACAATTTATTACGTAAATAGGTGAAAAATGTGTAATTTTGCAGTCATAAACATAAATAATGTTCACAAAATATCATTTGCAATGAAAAAAGTAATATGTAGTGCTTTGGCGCTCGCTGCTGCGGCAGGCGCCATGGCTGCCGATGACAAGGCTGCCGCTCCTGACAGCATGGGCTTCAAGTTCACGGATGTGAAACTTGTAAAGACAACTCCCGTAAAGGACCAGAACAAGTCAGGTACTTGTTGGTGTTTCTCGGGTCTTTCATTCTTTGAAGATGAAATTCTGCGCAAAACCGGCAAAGAGATGGATCTTTCGGAAATGTTCGTGGTGCGTCACTGCTATGATGATAAGGCCGACCGCTACGTGCGCATGTATGGGGGAACCACTTATAGCCAGGGTGGCAGTGGGCTTGATGTCCCCTATGTTTGGGAAGCTTACGGTATTGTCCCCGAAGAGGTGTATCGCGGACTTAATTACGGAGAAGAAAAACACTCGCATTACGAAATGGCCGATGTGTTGAGTGGGGTAGTTAAAGCCGTTGTCAAAAAGCCGGGTAAACGCACTTCCACAGCTTGGCGCAAGGCGCTCAACGGTGTTCTGGATGCATATCTTGGTGAGCTTCCTGAAACATTTACCTATGAGGGGAAAACTTACACTCCCCAAACGTTTGCAGCCTCACTTCCCATTGATGTCAATGACTATGTGGCGATAACATCGTTCACTCATCATCCGTTCTATAAACCGTTTGTGCTTGAGGTTGCCGACAACTGGTTGGCCGGTCAGTACTATAATGTACCTATCGATGAGATGCAGGCCATCGTGGATAATGCTTTGGAAAACGGTTACTCTGTAAACTGGGCTGCCGATGTGAGCGAAGGTGGTTTTAAATGGAACAATGGTTTTGCCGTAATGCCTAAAGAGAAGAATCAGGCTGATATGGATGGAACCGAACTTTCGCGCTGGGTGAAACTGTCGGACAAGGACCGCGAAAACGAACGATTCAAATTCAATGGGCCGGCCGATGAAATGGAAATTACCCAGGAGATTCGTCAGGATATGTTTGACCGTCAGGAAACAACTGATGATCATGGTATGGTAATCGTGGGTAAGGCAGTGGACCAGAAGGGTAATCCTTATTATAAGGTGAAGAACTCATGGGACACCAACCAGATCTACGATGGCTATTTCTATGTTTCGGTTCCCTACTTCAGGGCCAAAACCATGGACATTTATGTAAATAAGGAAGCTGTTCCGGCAGCTACTATGAAAAAACTCGGCTTGAAAAAGTAATGTTGAAAAAAGATTTCTGTCATATCTCACTGGAAATTAGACTTAATTCCTGCAGGTAGACGTGATAGCAAGATTTTTTTGACGCATACTTTTGTAAAGTAAGAAAAAAGTTGTAACTTTGCATCGCAAAACGGAAATAAAGCAACTCAGTAGTGAGCATAGCTTCCGTAGGTGCAAATATGGTGAGCATAGCTCAGTTGGTTAGAGCGTCGGATTGTGGTTCCGAAGGTCGT
>CAJUSN010000195.1 GCA_910589095.1 uncultured Muribaculaceae bacterium | reverse complement strand
CTTCAAGTGCATCAAGTTTGTCGCGCGTGAAACTTTCCACCTCAACAATTTCCAATCGCGACTCTACGGGTCGGGCGGTTTCGGTCTCTATTACTTCGGCATGGCTAAGGCCAAGATATTCCGGTATCTCCTCCATGACGGTGGCCGAAGTGAGGGTCATACTCCGGGCTTTACCCACACGGCGCACTATCTTTTTCATGTCGGCTTCAAAGCCGAGTTGTAGCGACTTGTCATATTCATCCAGCACAAACGCTTCAAGCCCCTCCCCTATAGCCAAGTTGCCTCGCTGAAGATGGTCAAGGAATCTACCAGGAGTGGCAATTATGATTTCAGGTTCCGGGGTGAGTGAGGCCTTTTCATCGGCCATAGAGTGTCCCCCATAGAGAGCTGTGGTCTTATAACCGCGGGCAAGTTGCCTCATCACCGAGGCAGTTTGCATTACCAATTCGCGCGAGGGAGCGATGACCAATGCCTGCACACTTTTTCGTGGTTCGGAGAGCCATTTCAATATTCGCAATCCGAAAGCGAGCGTCTTGCCTGATCCGGTAGGGGCTATCAAAATCAATTGAGAAGCATTGCATTTCAGCGCACGCTCCTGCATGTTGTTAAGGGACTTAATGCCGGGGAGCGCAAGTGCGCGCTCTCTGATTTCTTTTTCATTCATGATTCACAATGTTTTTGAGCGTTCAGGCCAACGGAGTGATTAAACTTTTTTGCGAAAAGGGAAAAGTTCAAACAACTATATTTCCGCAAAAAAGGCCACTCAACCGTATTTGCTTATTTTACGAAGTAAAGACTCGTCAAGAATCTTGATTTCGCGTCCGTCCACCACAATGATCCGTTCGTTAACGAAAGCTGTGAGTGTACGGATGGCATTGGAAGTGGTCATGTTTGAGAAGTTGGCCAAATCCTCACGCGACATGTACATGCGGAGCGTTATTCCATCGGCTTCATAGCCATACTGGTCCCGGAGCACCATGAGTGCTTCGGCCAGGCGCCCCCGGATATGCTTTTGGGTCAGATTGACGGTTCGCGTGTCGGCGCTGCCAAGATTACGGGCGAGCTCATGTATAAAGAACCACATAACCTTCGGATTGTTCTCGATAAGAGTCTTCACAACTTCCAAAGGTACGATACCCACCTCGGAAGCTTCCATTGCGGCGGCAGTGTGGACATACGGCTCGCCGGCAAAATAAGCGCGGTAGCCAAAATACTGAACCGGTCTTATCAGACGTAAAATCTGCGAACGGCCACCGGCACCATCTTTATAAAGCTTAGCCTTTCCCTTCAGAAGAATGAACAGAAACTCAGGCCGGTCATTTTCGGCATATATAATTTGGTTCTTCTTGAACGTATGTAACTGAAAACGATCCGTTATGAGACGTTTCTCTTCAGGTGAGAGTACGGACCAAATATCGGCCATATCCTCGCTTATCACTTGGTCAAGCGCTTCTTTAATCATGAATAAGGCTGCAAAACATTGTTGTAGAGCATCGGCAAAGTTAAGCAAATTTCCTCAAAGAGCCAACAGTTTTGCAGCCTGAGACTACACACCCACGTGAGTTCAACGATTGTAGAACTCGAGAATACGTCGGCGCAGAAGTGTTTCATAGCGGGCCTGGACGGTCGACATGCGGGCTTGGATATATTCCGATCGCGCCTGCTCGAGTTCAGTTGCATTGGCCCTGCCATATTGATATTTCACGTCCATTGCCTCCATGGCAGCTTTAGTGGCCTCCTCGGCCACAAGCGCAGCCTCATGTCTGCTTTCCGCCGCTATGGCCTGCTGATAGGCCTGTTTTATCGCCTTGTATAGGTTACTGCGGGTGTCCTCAAGGCGAAGCATGGCTGTGGTTCGCGATACCTCGGCCCGTCGCACACTGTTACGGGTGGCGAAAGCGTCAAACAGAGGGATAGAGAGTGTGAAACCTAACGAAGTGTTGAAATTATCACGCATCTGCCGGTGGAATGGTGCATTTTCAAAACCAGATATTTTATAGTACGAGCTACCCACTCCGGCATTGAAGGACAAGCGCGGATAATAACCAGTTTTAGCGAGACTTATATTTTTGTCGGCCGCTTCGATTTCAAGACGTCCGGCACGCAGCGCATGATTGTTTTGCAAAGCGGAGGAGTAGACTTCGTCGGCAGGGAGTGTGCGCTGGCCCATACCGGGAAGCGGCACTATGTCAAAGCCCTCCATCGACGGGAGCTGAAGCAATTGCGAGAGTTCAAGCAAAGCAAGCGTACGGTCATTGCCTGAGTTCACTACGGTTAGATGATTCTGAGCCACCTGTGCCACTGCCTGTGTGTAATCCAATTCAGGGACCTTTCCCTCCTCCACCAGCACTTTGGTGCGGTCACGCTGCACGGCAGAGAGACGTTCCTGCTCAAGAGCCACATCAAGCACCTCTCCGCAATAAAGCACCTGAAGGTATTGCGAAATGACCTGCAGCTCAACATTGTCCTTGACCGCCTCACACTGCTCGGTGATTGTTTTCAAATTCGCGCGGGAGTAATCAAGCTTTCTCACCGCCGACAACCCTTGGAAAATGGGAAGCGAAACTCCGGCACTCCAGCCTGTCTGGCTGGTGTTGCGATTGGCATACGTATTCTCCGATGTGAGTCCGCGTCCGAAATTGAATGATTGCGAAGCCTGAGCCTCAGCTTGAGGGAGAAATCCGTCCTTTGCTTCAATAACAGCCAGCTCGGCGCTGCGCTTGTCCATCATGGAGGTTTTAACGGAAATATTATGCTCTATGGCATAATTAATGCAGCTGTCCAGTGTCCAGTTCTCGGCCATGGCTTGCATTGAGGCTGCAGCCACAACAGCAGAAATCAAAGTTCGTTTCATATGGGTCACTTATTCATTTCATTACCGCGAAGCAGAGCCTTTGCGTCAATACCACTCTTAACCTCAATATTTATTCCGTCACTCACCCCGGTCACAATACGCGTGCGCTTGAACGTTTGCTCAGGTACAGAATCGATCAGACAATAGACAAAAGTAGAGTCGCCGGCAAACTCGACCACACTCTCGGGCACGCGCAACACATCGTTGGCTTTGCTTAGAGCCACAGTGGCATTGGCACTGTAGCCGGCTCGGAGGCTCACTCCTTCGGGCACGCTCAGCGCCGCCTTGAGTTCAAATGTGTTTGCTCCGGTGGTGGAACTGCCCTTTGGCGATATGTATTCAATGGTGGCTGAGGCCGAGAAATCTGGGAGAGCTCCAACGGTGATGGTCATAGGCATACCAACCACGAGTGAGCCCACTTCAGTTTCATCCACAGTGCCCTTGAAGATAAGATTAGTCATATCGGCCACGGTTGCTATAGTGGTACCGTCGTTGAACGTGTTGGCCTGGATGACAGATGACCCAACCTTTACCGGCACATCAAGCACGAGTCCCGCAGTTGTGGCACGCACCTGAGTGTTGCTTTCGGAAGCATTATACTGCGAGACACCTTTGCGCACGATGTCAATTGCATCACGAGCCGCTGTCACCTCTTCTTT
>CAJUSN010000194.1 GCA_910589095.1 uncultured Muribaculaceae bacterium | reverse complement strand
TGTATATATTCGGAATTTATGGAAATGAAGTCAATCAATATGTTCAACCTCGGGGTGGAGGGTTATGCCAAATGTGTCGCGCACTCGCTCGATGATCAAGTTCTCAAGCTGTAGCACTTCTTCGGGCGAAGCCTTTCCTGTGGCGTTGACAATTACGAGCGGCTGAGTATGCCACGTGGCAACATTGCCTATCTGATAGCCCTTTAGTCCGGCTCTGTCAATAAGCCAGGCAGCCGAAAGCTTGTAGCACTCACCAACTTTAAATGCGGGGGCAGTTGCGTCGCTTCCTAAAACGGTCTTGACCCTCTGGACGAAATCTGCATGGGTTTCAGCATCAACAACAGGATTTTTAAAGAAACTGCCGGCACTTCCGACCTTTTCAACATCCGGGAGCTTTTTACTCCTTATTTCAAGGATTCTGTTTCGGACAAGAGAGGGTGTCAGAGTGGAAACATTGTCAAAACAGTCATTAAGATGCCCGTAATCCAATACGGGACATCCGGAAGCCGACAAACGGTAGGTGACATGAGTCACAATATAGCGACCTTTAAATTCAGCCGACTTGAAAAGTGAGTCGCGGTATCCAAATTTGCAGTCTGAATTTGAAAGAGTGACAAATCGGCGCTCGAAAGTGTCATAACAATCAACAGACACGATGGCGTCTTTGGCTTCCACGCCATAGGCGCCAACATTCTGCACAGCCGAGGCTCCAACCTCTCCAGGAATGCCCGAAAGATTCTCCAGTCCCCATAGGCCGGCTCCGCAAGTATGCTCAATGAGGCTGTCCATTGAAATACCGGCACCTGCACGCACCAGAGTGGTTGCGTTTTCACCTGGAGATGTTTCAAGTGTAAGGATGCGCGAATGAAGCACGCTGCCGTTATAGTTTCCGAGAAAGAGCATGTTACTCCCCTGCCCTATGTGGATGAAATCTGTGTCCCCGAGAGTAGCGATGATCCCGGGTAAATCGGAAGCGTCGGTATATTCAATCCAACCTTTGCATGACACGTTCATACGAAACGTGTTTTGCATCTTCATGTTATAATCTGGAATGACGGTGTGCATAGCGACTAATTATCCATTGATTTACAAAAATACGTAAAAAAACGGGGATTTCAAGTAAAATACTTCAAAAACTGAAGTGAAGCGCCAAACGGAGGCCACCTTTATCCACACCTGGAACCGAGCGGTAGGTGAGTCGCCATACATAGTCCAAACGTAGGATCCTGAATATATTGTCGATTCCCACTCCCACTTCCATGTATGGAGTATTTGTCATGTGCTGTGTATGGCTTATTTCCGGGAACATGAAAAGCTCGGGATTAGATGCCGGATTATTCTTCGTGCTCAAGTGGCCCCAAACTCCACGAAATGAGAATACCTCGCGGAGTTTCAATCGTTTCACTACAGGGATGTAATTAAATATGGCCCCATTGGCCCAGTAGGTAAGATCCCACGAGGCGTAGCTGTCCGTCACGAATTCCATGGGATTCATCAGGGCAAAGCTTTCCGGCTGAATGGTGTAGGACAGATTGGCATTCGGGATAAGCAGTTCGGGGTAAGGTGCAGCACTCCACAAGTGACCGGCCTTAATGATTCCATCAACGTAACCAAACGCTGAAAACCAAATGCGCTTAGCCACGCTGAATTCCGTGCGGTTTATCTGAAACATGTTGCCAAATACTCCTTTTGGCGCATAGGTGTGGGAGAGCGTGAATGTGGGCACATCCTCATTGATGCGGATGCGGTTAGAGGCAGTTTGATATATTCGCTCGCCGGGAGCATAGCGTAACTGAATGTTCAGCGAGGATTCGTCATAGTGAGCAAAACTGCGGCCGTCAGGCCTTACAAACTGCATCAATGCAGCAGCCTCCTGGCGGGAATGTTTTACGGATGCAGTGAGCGAGAAATTGTTGCGCAGCTCAAGCGTGTAGGTGAGCGACGCCTCCCGAAGATAGTTAATCTGATTATCTTTGTGACGCCTGATTGACAAAAACAGATTGTCGGGATTGGTATAGAGGAATTTCTGACCTATCATGTTGACGTCATACTTATAGGAGGCCCGAAGCGAATGGACAGGAAATTCACGGCTGTGGTATTTCTTGTCGGCAAATGAATATTCAATTTCGGCTGCATACTTCAATTTACGGTCACGTATACCGTAGGCCGCATATCCACGGGCAAAAAGACGTTTGCTCAGGTTGGCAGTTGTCATTCCGCCAAGGCGAAAGCGGTATCCTTCGAGCGAATTGTGGCTCACGAGGGTGTTAACAGGTCCGAGATCGACCTTACTTGGTCTCCCGTTGCCGGTCTTAACATAGCCCAACACCAGAATTTTTAACAGCCCTTCGCCCATGCGGTAAAGCTTGTCGGAGCGCAGGCCCGTGGTGAGGCCCGAAATGTTGGCCTCTCCGCGCGTAAGCGGGCGAGGGCGCACTGCGGTCCAGTAGGCGCTGTCACGCCCAACGGCCAATTCACCGTAGAGCGTGTTGCCAAGGTTATTGAATACCTCCGGCTCCACACATGGCATGAAATCGTGGAAGGAATAGTCGGTGGTGCGACGTATGTATATGCCCTTTGTGCCTGGTGCTATGGCAATTTCCGCAATCAGGTCATCGCTAACAGGGAGGCGCGAACCGTCGGGCCCGCGTTCAAAATCCTGCCTCACGTGGAGACCCTCAATGAAATTTAGATTTATGGCCTTGGGTACATCCATCACCACCCGGCGGATAAACATCGTAGAATCACCGCTGCCTCCAATGTAGAGTTTGCCGGCAAATCCGGGCATCTGCGAGTTGCGGGGCACGAACGACAGCTCGGTACATCGCATCGTGTCGATCATCACCGTGTCAGTGATATAAAATTTGTAGAAATCGGGCGCTATGCGCGAAAGCGGACTTACCAACCGGTTGTGAAGCAAGTCAATGTCGTTGGCATACAGATCCACGTCTTTGAAAAAATCATCGAAGAGCGCGCGCATGTTCCCCTGGTCCATAAAGTCATCAAGTCCCTCCTGCCTCAGTGCATGTATCATTTCCTTCTCGCTCCGCGGCTCGCGACGATAATGTACATCCGAGAGTTTCTCCCTGATACTCAGGGGTAGCACCGGTTTGCCGGTCACATCCATGGTATCCACATTGTCGCGCAGGAAATCATAGCGGTTCAGGAGCAGATTGCCACTGCTCTGGGCGGCGATATCGTTGAGCCCCACAGTGATTCGCTCATACTTTCTATAATTGTAATGCGGATTGCGACGCGGGTCCGAGTTGTCGGCCATGCGTCTCAAAGCTGTGGCCAGGTCAACTGCCGGATTATTGCGCTTGCTGTAACGTTCGTGCCGCGGACGCACCACCACCTCTTCCAACTCTATGGCCCGCTGAGCGTAATCGTTACCGGTTGCGGGCTTTGCCGCCTCTGCGCCTATGGGCCAAATGATTGACAACGCGATTACCAACAGCACCTCTGCAAGCCTTCTCCGAAATCCCCTGCAGTCAAGCATGGAGCTCATCATTGGTCCGTATCGGTAGGCGCCGCTGGATCGGTAGCGGCTTTATGCTCGCGGTCGTAG
>CAJUSN010000193.1 GCA_910589095.1 uncultured Muribaculaceae bacterium | reverse complement strand
CATCGTTGCAAAATCGAAACTGACTCAACCGAACTTTCAACTATTAAAACTTTTGCTATCATGACAACCGCCGCTTTCACCTCCCGCCTGATGAATCTTCAGAGCAACATGCTCAACTTCGCCTACATGCTCACCTCCAACCGTGATGACGCCTACGATCTTCTGCAGGACACCATGCTCAAGGTTCTCGACAACCAGGACAAATACGTTGAGAACACCAACTTCAAGGGCTGGGTTTTCACCATCATGCGCAACATCTTCATCAACAATTACCGTCGCGTTGTACGCTCGGCCACAGTTGTTGACCGCACGGAGGACCTCTACCACCTGAACCTTCCTCAGGACAGCGGCTTTGAAACCCCGGAGGGAGCCTTCGGCGTGAATGAGATTTCGGCAGCCATCGACGAGTTCCCCGAAAAGTACCGCGTGCCCTTCTCGATGCACGTAGCCGGTTACAAATACAATGAGATAGCCGAGAAGATGGATCTGCCGCTCGGCACCATCAAGAGCCGCATCTTCTTCGCGCGCCAGGCCCTTCAGCAGCGCTTCGCCGACTACCGCTAAGCCGGACCCCTTCTCCCCTCTCTAACGATAGCAAACGAAAGATATACCCCTCTCGACTCATAACCCAAATTCAAGTTTTATAAAGCATAAGGTTTCTGATTACTTTGAAACGCACACATTATCGAGGCTCCGCATCATGGATGATATGGCCCGATAAAACAAGATTTTTTGATTGGTTAATTGATTGGTAAATGAAAAAGGCAGGCAAGCGCTTGGGATAAGTGCTTGCCTGCCGCTTTTATCTTAGAGTGAATGTGGCCACCAAAGCCCTATGGTCGCTGGGCCATGTGCCCAATGGGGGCGTCACATCGCGCCGGGCCCAGTCTGATGCCACACGCTCGCGTCTGATCACATCGCCTTGCGGTCCTACTATCTCAATGCTCACCGGCTCAAGTTGCTGATGAGGCATAAAGAAAATATAGTCAATACGCTCGCGCTCGTCGGCTTTCGGAGCCCAGGTAAGAATTTTGAGATCAACGGCCTCGTTCGATGACGGGTATGTGTAACCGGGATATGCAAGCGGATCGGGATAGAAATGTCGGTAGGTGTCAACGAATCCTGCATCGTGGAGAATTGCAATCGTAGGCCATTCCATCACCACTCCGTGATGGTCGGCCGTTTGTGCCGTGGCCGTGGTCCAGTCAAGAGGGGAGGGCTCGTTGAGGTCGCCACCGAGAAACACAATGCTTCCCCGCTCACGCTCTTTGGCGGCATCTGCTGCAAGCAACCGGGCGGCTTCATCGCGCTGCGATAGCAGATTGCGACGACCCAGTTCAGCCGTGTCGGTTAGAATTTCCATCTCTTCCCATCGATTGCCGCTATAGCCGCGCACCTCGTAATATGTATCATCAAGGTAATCCAGATGGGCCGTATACGCAGCCACGCGGTGACCGTCGATCTCGGTAACGAGTTTATGTACTGTACCGTGATCATCCTTGAAAGGAAACACCACGGCCGAATCGGTGATTTCCGTGCGACTGAGAAGACCGGTGTCGGTGGAATAAAACGAATGGTAGGTTAGCCCACGCTCGGCAAGCGATGCGGTGATGCGTCGGTGAAATTCCGTGTTGTTGTAATTGCGCACTTCGCTCAGCGTGACTATATCAGGTGCTTGGCGGGCTATCTCATCCACCATGGCCTCGTAGCCGCCGGGTACAACTGTGCCCTCCTGCCATACATTGAACTGCATCACTTTTATATCACGTGCTTGCACCATTCCCGGCAGAATTAAGGCAGCTGCCACACCCCATTTAATTATGCTTTTCATTTTTTTCGTGTAGTTATTTCAGGTCAAATGCAAAGTTATATAATTTTCATTCAAAATGCTTAACTTTGCAAAAATTCCAAATCTTCATTACATGACATCCATAACACCCTCCGTTGAGAAAACGCACCGTATCGAACTTGTCGATGCTTTGCGCGGGTTTGCATTGCTTGCAATTGTGCTCCTCCATAATCTTGAACACTACAATATTTTCGGAGCTCCGCAAGGTGAGCCGCAGTGGCTCACCGCTCTCAACGGCTGGCTGACGGATGCCGTCTATCTCATTTTTGCCGGGAAAGCCTATGCCACATTCTCATTGCTTTTCGGGTTGAGCTTCTATATACAGATGCGCAATGCCCGTAAGCGCGGTTGCGATTACCGTGCCCGCTTTGCCTGGCGAATGCTTTTGCTGGTGGGCTTCTCTCAGTTCCACGCTCTTTTCTATAACGGAGACATTCTGCTACTTTACGCCGTGTGTGGACTGATACTCATACCCGCATCCTCATGGAGCAACCGCACCGTTATAATAGTGGCATCCGTGCTCATGCTCCAACCTTATGCCTGGGGTAAAGTGATTTACGCATTTTTCAATCCCGAATATGTGGACACCAACAGCCTCTTCATGCGCTATGCCGCCGCGGCCGAGGAAGTGGGGCGCAACGGCAATTTCATCCAAACCCTCGCCAACAACATCTGGAACGGCCAACTTTACAGCAACTTTTGGCAAGTGGAGGCAGGGCGCCTGTTCCAGACTCCCGCACTGTTCCTTTTCGGAATGTTGCTCGGAAGGATAAATGCATTCGAGCGTAATGATGCCAACCGCAAGCTTTGGCTGCGCATAGTTGCATGGAGTGTGATTGCAATGGTTCCTCTGTATCTGCTCAAAACCTATGTGCCTCCCATGATTGAAAACATCACTGTTCTATCTTATTATGGTATAGCCGTACCCATGCTTTTCAATTTTGCTTTCATGGCTCTGATCGTGGCGCTTTTCAGCCTGCTCTGGTTCAGGGTGAAGAATGGCTCCGGAGCCCGCTGGCAGAGAGGGCTGGTGGCTTACGGACGCATGTCGCTCACCAACTATATCTTCCAGTCCATCATAGGTGTCACAATCTATTATCATTTCGGCTTTGACCTTTACGACAAAGTGGGGGCCACGCTCACCCTCCTGATAGCTTTCGGGATTTTCGCTGCCCAACTGTGCTTTTCGCGCGCTTGGCTCCGGTATCACCGTCAAGGGCCGCTGGAGTGGCTCTGGAAACGCCTCACTTGGATTCAGCCCGCGTCAATTATGAAATAATAACTCACGGCATGTGCTGTAATTAACGGAAAATAGCTAATTTTGTCGGTATTATGTAGCATTAACCTACAACACTTCACCGAAAAATGAACATTGCCCTTATAGGTTACGGCAAAATGGGCCGTACAATAGAAAAAATAGCCAAAGAGCGCGGCCATAATATTGTGGCGGTAATTGATGCCGACAATATTCAGGATATCGATAGCGATGCATTTCGCAGTGCCGATGTAGCAATTGAATTCACTACACCTTCCACAGCTTTTGACAATTACCTCAAAGCTTTTGCCCAAGGGGTGAAGGTGGTGTCAGGTACTACAGGTTGGACCGCGCGCATCGACGAGATAAAGGAGAAATGCGAAAACGAAGGCGCCACTTTCTTCTGGACCTCAAATTTCAGCATTGGAGTGAACATCTTTTTCGCTCTCAACGCCTTCCTGGCCCGCGTGATGGATAAATTCCCCGCTTATCATCCCTCTATGGAGGAGATCCACCATATCC
>CAJUSN010000192.1 GCA_910589095.1 uncultured Muribaculaceae bacterium | reverse complement strand
ATATCTGTGGCCCATCGTGGCGTTCTCTCTACACGTCTATCCACTTCGGAACTCGAACATAGACTTTCAATGCTTGTTCCCGCCGAATAAAAGTTCAATACAATTGATTATCTAAACAATTGGAGTTCAAACTTCAGCTTGCTCTTATTCCGGCTCATCGTCAGGTTAGAAACACCAGGCTATTCTCCGATGACCGTTCGGGCCAATAAGCAAATTGATCGCAACTCAATTTTTTTAAATCTGCAACGCTCGTCATACGCCTCTCAGCAATTTCACGCAGTAAAGCTCCACGCAGCATTTTAAGACGCCCCGAGTGAGGCGTTGCTACAGATCCACCCGTTTTCATGTCAAGAAAATCAACACGCATCATGCTTGCAACCTTCTTGATACGTCTAAAATCAATGCTCATGGCTGCATCCCTAGGCAATAGGTCTATAATAGTCTTATCCTCGTGACAGGCAAGTTCCTCAAGTAGGAAACCGGTAACAGCATCTTTCCAAAAGCTTGAAAACTTCTCCCGTCCGGGTGCCAACGGTGTTTTAAAATCAAACCGATAGGGCCGCACCAGATCATCAGGTCGTAGATAGCCATATAAGGAGGAAATAATCCTGACATTGCTGGATGTGTATGCGCGTCCTGCCTCTTTGATACTATCAAATCCAAAAGCTCGGAAAACCACACCCGTGAAAGCTTCTATCGCCTTCTGTGCGCAATTACGCAAGGGAAAATCACGTATCATTTCTGCAAGCTTCACGCCCATCTGCCCGCTCACCTTGACAGTCTCAGCAAGCTCTTGGGGAGTAAAATCTCTCAGTGACCACATAATCTCTTCTGCGGTTGGCTGCGTAACGGGCGAATGTTTTTCCCAATCGGTCGGGCTACACAGCTGTGCGCAACTCGACATTGTTTTTGATTCGGCGATCAGCGTTATCATCCTTGCATAAAGAAAGGTAAATCATTCAGGTATGGTATCACGCGTGGTACGTGCGATCTGACTTCTCACAGCTTGCAGCATACGTTCCAACCGCTGCTTTTCAAGCTCCTGCGTCTTTCTGGCACGAATCAACTTGGAAGTCTCAAACAAATCCGCCATCCCCTTGCGTTGTGCATCGGAAAGAGGGCGGCTTACTGAGCGTGTGCCATTATATGTCACGGTGACAGGTGCATTTCGGTGATTAAGTATGAATTCTCCAACTTCCTGGCACTCTCCTTCAATGTAGGTGATTACGTCAACTGCCCCTGAGCGGTCATTTCGTTCGCCGTCATAAGCCACTGCGGGAGCTTGAATAGCATCACCCTCCGATGATAATGAGAAAGATGTCATTGAAATATGCTCGGGCGACGACGCAATCAGATAGAATCGTCCATCGGGTGCCATGCGCGCATGAAGCCCCGCTGTTGTCGATACATTTACATGGCCCTCCGCAGATGGTACGATATAGCTCTCAACCGGATTGGCAACACGATGAGTTAGCTTTGACAATGAATCAAGATGCCAGGCATCCACTGCCGCAATGCTGTCGGCGGCCTCAAGTTGCTTCACAGTCAGTTTCTCAAGAACACGTGGCCGAAGCTGCATAGCCTCCCTCCTGACATCCACAGCCGCCGGATATGCGCGGTCAATGGAATCAAGCAGTGCGAGAGCCGATTGATACTCTCCCGCCTCGTCGAGTTGTTCTGCTTGATTGTACAGTTCTTTAGCTTTATCAGCCGCTCCGCCTCCTGAACACGCTGCCATGAACATCGCCATGGCACACGCTGTAAGCGCACTATTATTCTTCAAGCTCTTAATTACCACGTTGAACATCTTTTACTCCTTTTACTGATGAAATTTTGCCTATTAGTTGCTTAAGGGTTTCGGTAGTTTCTACTCCCACCACAAGATAACCATGAAACAGCCCGTCGTGCGAATCAATTGATATATTGCGAAGCGACGCTCCGTTCTGCTTGTTTATAATGGATGAAATGTTTGTTACGATACCTATGTCATCGGTCCCAACCACGGTAAGGGTGGCCACAAACTGGCTACCGGTTTTGCCCGACCAGCGAGTCGGAATCACGCGGTAGGGATAACGCTCTGTTATATTACGGGCATTGGGGCAGTCAAGACGATGAATCTTTATGACGCCTTCCGAAGAAACGAATCCAAATACACGGTCTCCGTAGATTGGATTGCAGCACTTTGACAGCCGGTAGTTCATGCCGCGCACATTGTCGCCGATGATAAGAACATCGCCTGATGAATCAGCATCTTCGGCCGTGGTCTGCAGCGTGAATTCCTCTGCTGAAACGCGTTCGGCGGCTCCCTCATCTTTCTGTGCCTGTATTTCGTATTGTTCAACCACATCGTTGACATCCAATTCGCCGCCGGCTATAGCCTTGTAAAAGTCGGTGACAGCCTTGTAGCCCAAACGCTTGATCATGCGCATCAAGCGCGGCTCCTCCATCTCTATCTTACGGTTTTTGAAGCGGCGAGAAAGAAGTTCCTTCGCAAATTCCGCATCGCGGTTTTCCCGTTCCTTCAATGCTTGACGAATCTTGGTACGAGCCTTGGAGGTAACAACGATATTGAGCCAGTCCAGCTTGGGCGACTGATTCGATGCTGTGAGAATCTCCACTGTATCACCGCTGCGAAGCTTATGATTGATTTTACGTGTTTTACCATTTACTTTACCACCCGTGCAAATGCACCCAAGGTTGGAGTGAATGTTGAAAGCAAAATCAAGAACTGTCGCGCCGAGCGGGAGCTTATATAAATCCCCCTTTGGGGTAAACACAAAAACTTCCTTGTTGTAAAGGTCCATTTTCATGTTTTTCATCAGCTCCATAGGTCCTGATTCCGAATCTTCAAGGATATCCCTCACATGGTTCATCCAGGTGTCAAGATTATTCTCGCTCTTGATTCCTTTATATTTCCAGTGGGCGGCCACACCAGTCTCGGCAATCTCATCCATGCGCTGTGAACGGATCTGCACTTCTACCCACTTGTCGCCGGGCCCGAGCACGGTGATGTGGAGCGACTCATATCCATTCGATTTCGGCACCGAGAGCCAATCCTTCATTCGCGCCGGGTTCGGTTGAAACATATCCGTAACAACGGAGAACGCCAACCAGCACTCAGCTCGCTCTCTCACCCTTTCCACGTCGAGAATAATACGTATGGCAAAGAGATCATAGATTCCATCAACGTCCGTATGCTGCTTTACCATCTTGTTCCAGATTGAATAGATGGATTTCGTGCGCCCCTTAATCTCAAATTTCAAGCCCTGGCGTTCAAGTGCCTCTTTTACAGGTGTTATAAACGAGGCCATATATGCATCGCGGTCACGCTTGGTTTCGTTAAGTTTATGAGCGATGCGCGTAAACATCTCTCTATTCGTGTATTTGAGAGACATATCTTCAAGCTCACCTTTAATCTTATAAAGTCCGAGGCGATGGGCCAGCTGCGCATAGAGATATGCGCTCTCACGCGCAACCTCCTTAACCGCATCCTCATTGGGATGATGATTGATGGCGCGCATCAGCGTGAGCCTGTCCACGATCATAATGATAATCACTCGTATGTCCTCGGCAAACGTCAGCATCAGGTTGCGGAAATTTTCATTTGCCATGGCCGCGTGCTGCATATATAGAGTCTG
>CAJUSN010000191.1 GCA_910589095.1 uncultured Muribaculaceae bacterium | reverse complement strand
GGATGGAGCCATCCGCAACACCGGCCTCGGCAATTATGTTTTCCAAGTATTGATTCCGACCGAGAAGGTTCTGTCTGTGCGTAACGGAAAGAAGGTTGTAAAAGAAAAGAATCTTTATTCCGGCTACGTGTTTGTGGAATGCATTCTTACTGGTGAGGTTCTCTATGAGCTCCGTAACACTACCAATGTGATAGACTTCCTTCGTGGACGTGGCAAGAACGCCGCCCCCGAGGCTCTTCGCGAGAGCGAGGTTCGCCGAATGATGGGAGCTGCCGATCAACTGATTGACACGACCGATGACGGAAATGATTACATGGTAGGCGAGACCGTTAAGGTGACCTTCGGTCCTTTCAACGGCTTCTCGGGAACCATTGAGGAAGTAAACCGCGAGAAGAAGAAGCTTAAGGTTATGGTCAAGATCTTCGGACGTAAAACTCCGTTGGAACTTGAGAATTCGCAAGTAGAGCGTGAATAATCATCGCGCGGTGCTTGACAATAAAAATCCTGACTCATAAAGCACATCAACCCTGTCACCCCTAAAGCGATAGGGCTGAGTGTTTGTGTGAAAGGATGTCGAGCCCACGGGAGATGTCACAGACGACAGCGAGACTGACTCCGCTGGTTACGCATTGGAAAAAGACTCACAGTTGCAGATGACATCGTTTTAACCGAATCATTAACAAAAAATTTAGATTTATCATGGCTAAAGAAATTGCTGGACAGATCAAATTGCAAATCAAAGGCGGAGCAGCCAATCCTTCGCCTCCAGTTGGTCCTGCTCTTGGTTCCAAGGGTATCAACATCATGGAGTTTTGCAAGCAATTCAATGCCCGCACCCAGGACAAGGCCGGCAAAGTTCTTCCGGTAGTAATTACTTATTACACTGACAAGAGCTTTGACTTCGTTGTCAAGACTCCCCCTGTAGCAATCCAGCTTCTCGAAGCTACCAAGCTCAAGAGCGGTTCGGCTCAGCCTAACCGTAAGAAAGTTGGTGAAGTTACCTGGGATCAGGTAAAGGCTATTGCTGAGGACAAAATGCCCGATTTGAACTGTTTCACCGTAGCATCGGCAATGCGCATGGTTGCCGGTACAGCCAGAAGCATGGGTATCACCGTTAAAGGAACATTCCCCGAAAACATCTAAACTTCAATCGAAATGAGTAAACTGACGAAAAATCAAAAGATTGCCCAGGAGAAAGTTGAAGCCGGGAGAGTGTACACTCTTGCTGAAGCTGTAGAACTTGTAAAGGAAATCACTTTCACCAAGTTTGACGCTTCTCTGGATGTGGATGTTCGCCTTGGCGTTGACCCCCGTAAGGCTAACCAGATGGTGCGTGGCGTTGTGACGCTGCCCCACGGAACAGGTAAGCAGGTGCGCGTACTCGTGCTCTGCAACGCTGATGCCGAAGCTGCTGCTAAGGCTGCCGGAGCCGACTATGTTGGTCTGGACGAATATATCGAAAAAATCAAAGGTGGCTGGACCGATGTCGACGTGATCATCACTCAGCCCGCTATCATGGGTAAAATCGGTGCCCTCGGCCGTGTGCTCGGTCCCCGTGGCCTTATGCCTAACCCCAAGAGCGGTACAGTGACCAACGACGTCGCTAAGGCTGTCGAAGAAGTAAAGAAGGGTAAGATCGACTTCAAGGTCGACAAGAACGGTATCGTTCACTCATCTGTTGGTAAAGTGTCATTCGACGCTAACGCAGCTCGTGACAATGTCCGCGAATTTGTCAACACTTTGATCAAGCTCAAGCCCGCCACTGCAAAGGGTACCTATATCAAGAGCATTTATCTTTCGAGCACAATGAGTCCGGGTATCAAGATTGACCCCAAGTCAATCGATGAATAACTTTAACGCTGATTGAACAATGAAAAAGGAAGATAAAATCGTTGCTATAGAGAACATCGCCAATACTCTCAAAGAGTATAGCTGTTTCTACCTTGTTGAGACCGCCGGTCTCGATGCCGAAAAGACTACAGCTCTCCGTCGTGCCTGCAACAAGGCTGACATCAAGCTGACAGTCGTGAAGAACACTCTTCTTCACAAGGCTCTCGAGTCACTTGAAGGCGACTACACCGAACTCTACGGAGTGCTCCACGGCTCTACATCAATCATGTTCTCAAACGTGGGCAATGCACCTGCAAAGCTCATCAAGGACGTGCGTAAGGCTGACAAGGATGCAGTCCTCCCCCGTTTCAAGGCCGCTTATGTTGAAGAGACCATCTACGTAGGTGAAGACCAGCTCGACACCCTCGTGGCTATCAAGAGCAAGAACGAGCTCATCGCCGACGTTGTCGCTCTTCTCCAGTCGCCCGCCAAGAATGTTATCTCCGCTCTTTCTTCTGGTGGTAACAAAATCCACGGCATCCTTGAGACTCTCTCAAAGAAAGAGGCTTAAGCCCTTTACATCAACAACTTTCACAACAACAAAAACAACAAAAAACAAATACAATCATGGCAGATATCAAAGCTCTTGCAGAACAACTTGTTAACCTCACCGTTAAGGAAGTAAACGAACTTGCTCAGATCCTGAAGGAAGAATATGGCATCGAACCCGCTGCTGCTGCTGTTGCAGTTGCTGCCGGCCCCGCTGCTGGTGCTCCCGCTGAAGAAGAAAAGTCTTCTTTCGACGTAGTCCTCAAATCAGCTGGTGCTTCTAAGCTCGCTGTTGTTAAGCTCGTTAAGGAACTCACCGGTCTTGGCCTCAAGGAAGCTAAGGAAATGGTTGACGGTGCTCCCAGCGTTGTTAAGGAAGGCATGGCTAAGGCTGATGCTGAAGGCCTCAAGAAGCAGCTCGAAGAAGCTGGTGCTGAGGTTGAGCTCAAATAATTACCCTGTCATTCAGGTCTCATGGGTTAAGATTCTCCCTTCCGGGAGTTTCTTAACCTATTTGCGTTAAATAGGACGGACTAATTTAAAAATTCATAAATAATTATATTTAAAAATAAAAAATGGCCGTTAAAAAGGCTGAATTTGTGCGATTTGAACAGTGATAAGCAGCTTTTCCGCTAAAAAGGCGGATTTTGCGCGTTAAATATTCTTAAATCGCATTTTCGGCCATGGACATGAATTTCATCACAGATGGCCTATGTGCCATTCGCTTGCCACGGCCGTATTGTCCGCCATTTCTCCATTTCGAGTTTCTTTAACGTTTAATCAACATTAGATGTCAGATACAACATTACTAAAACCCCGTGTTAACTTCGCGTCGGTAAAGAATCCCCTCCCTTACCCCGACTTCCTCGAAGTGCAGCTGAAGTCATTCCAGGACTTCCTCCAGCTCGACACTCCACCGGAAAAAAGAAAAAATGAGGGTCTCTTCAAGGTGTTTGCCGAGAATTTCCCTATTGCGGATACTCGCAACAACTTTGTCCTTGAGTTCCTCGATTACTATATCGACCCGCCCCGCTACACCATTGACGAGTGTCTGGAGCGCGGTCTCACCTACAGTGTGCCCCTGAAGGCAAAACTGAAACTCTACTGTACCGACCCTGACCACGAGGATTTCGCCACTGTGATCCAGGATGTGTACCTCGGTCCTATCCCTTATATGACCGACAAGGGCACATTCGTCATCAACGGTGCCGAGCGTGTGGTTGTGTCACAGCTCCACCGTTCGCCCGGTGTGTTCTTCGGACAGAGCACCCATGCCAACGGCA
>CAJUSN010000190.1 GCA_910589095.1 uncultured Muribaculaceae bacterium | reverse complement strand
ATAAAGCTCCGCGATATAAATAAGACCTATGGCGGGGCTGTCCCGCTGCATGTGCTCAAGGGTATTGATTTGGAGATTAGGCGGGGTGAGCTCGTGTCAATTATGGGCGCATCGGGGTCGGGTAAATCCACTTTGCTCAACATCCTTGGGATTCTTGACAGTTACGATAGTGGGGAATATTTGTTGGACGGCGTGTTGGTCAAAGACCTTACCGAGAATCGGGCTGCCGAGCTGCGCAACCGCATGATTGGATTTGTGTTTCAGTCGTTCAATCTGATTAGCTACAAGAATGCGGTAGAGAATGTGGCGTTGCCCCTGTTTTATCAAGGAGTGTCAAGGAGAAAGCGCAACAAACTGGCCATGGCTCAACTGGAGCGTATGGGACTTGCCGACAGGGCTCACCATTTGCCGGGAGAGATGTCGGGTGGCCAGAAACAACGCGTGGCAATAGCGCGTGCGCTGATCACGAATCCCTCTATAATTTTGGCCGACGAGCCTACCGGAGCGCTTGATTCTAAAACCTCGCGCGAGGTGATGAGCACCTTCCGAGAGCTTAACAGCGAGGGGATGACAATACTGATAGTGACTCATGATCCCGGTGTAGGGGAGCAGACCAACCGCATCATCCGTATATCCGACGGCTTGATACTTCCTGATAGTACTGTGGCCATAAAAAGTGACACTCACGTCACCCAAAATCAAATATCAATGGTATCCGATAATGACTGATCTTTTCAGAGAAATATTCCAATCCCTCAGCAACAATAAGGTGCGCACAGCCCTGACCGGGCTCGCTGTGGCATGGGGCATCTTCATGCTCATAGTACTGCTCGGTATGAGTCGGGGTGTGAGCAATGCGTTCAAGTCGCGGGTGTCGCTTGAGGATTCGCGTTCGCTCAACGTCTATGGGGGCTTCACCACCAAGCCTTATCGGGGCTACAGTGAGGGGCGGCGCGTTATGCCCGAAGCGGCCGACATTGAGGCCGTGGAGCGTTCGGACAGGGTGCATGTCGAGCAGGTCTCGGCGGTGAAAACCATCGACACTGCCGTGGTATCCACCGGGCGCGACTATATATCTGACGCCATTTACGGTCACTTCCCATCCGAGCTGCGTAAGGCCAGACTGGAGATGATTCATGGCCGATTCCTTAACGACCGTGACCTGGCGGAGCAGCGACGCGTTATTGTGCTCAACCGACAGAACGCCGAGACACTCCTCGGAAGCGCCGATAAGGCAGTAGGTAAGCGGGTCAACGCTCTCGGTCTTTCATGGCAGGTAATAGGTGTGTATGACCATGATTGGGAAAACTCCAGCTATATACCTTACACCACGGCGATGCTCCTTTCCGGCAACGACGGCAAGGTTTCGAATCTTTTTGTGAAGATAAAGGATGTGTCGACCGAAGAGGATGGCGAGGCTGTGGAGCAAACAGTGAGACAGGCTCTGGCTCAGGCTCATGATTTCGACCCTACCGACGACAGCGCTGTTCATATATGGAACCGGTTCACCGGCTATCTCACGCAGCTCACAGCCATGAACATACTCGACATTGCTGTTTGGCTCATCGGCGTTTTCACGCTGCTCTCCGGGATAGTGGGTGTAAGTAACATCATGTTTGTGTCAGTGCGCGAACGCACACATGAGATTGGAATACGTCGCGCAATCGGCGCCAAACCGCGCACGGTGTTGGTGCAGATTGTGACCGAAAGTGTGGTGATCACCACCCTGTTCGGCTACATAGGGGTGGCGGCGGGGATGCTCGTTACGGGCGTCATCGACAAATTGTCGGAGGAGATGGAGTTTCTGGTCAACCCCACAGTTGACATCTCGATTGCTCTCAAGGTGACGGTTGTGTTGATACTTGCCGGCGCGTTTGCCGGACTGTTTCCCGCACTGAAAGCCACCAAAGTCAAACCCGTGGAAGCCTTGCGCGATGAATAACCCCCAAACAGTTACGCAACACGATGAAAAATCCGATATTCGATATTGATAATTGGCGCGAAATCCTCGCTACGCTCTCGCGCAACAAGACGCGTACGTTTCTCACGGCATTCGGCATTTTCTGGGGCACTGCCATGCTGGCCATGCTCTGGGGTGGCGCCGCAGGGCTGGAGGGGTTGATGATGCGTAATTTCCAGGGATTTGCCACCAATATGGGTGGCTGTTCCCCCTCGCGCACCACCATCCCGTACAAAGGCTATAAGAAGGGAATGGAATGGTCACTGACCGATGAGGACGTGACTTATTTCCGACGTATATGCCCCATTTTGGAATATTCTTCGGCCATGATGTTCAATTTTGCCACTTTCAAGCATGGCGACAAAAAAGCCTCCGGCCAGATCCAGGGCGTGGAGGGTGACTTTTTCAAAATGCAGATACCTGTCATTAACAGTGGACGAGTCATAAACAGCAGTGATGTCACTGATCTGCGGAAGGTTGTGGCGCTTGGCAAGAATGTGGCCGCTGAACTCTTCGGGGCCGCCGACCCTATTGGGCAGCATGTGGAGCTCAATGGCATTTATTTTCAAGTGATAGGCGTGATTGGTCAGAAAGGCGAAGCTTCAATCGGCGGTCGTGTTGACGATTCAGCCGTTATTCCATCATCAACCATGAGACGACTCTACAATAAAGGAAACAAAATTGATGCCCTGCTTTTCACCGCCACGTCAGGGCATACTCCAACTGATGCCAAACCCTGGCTGTGGCGTGCCATAAGATCTAACCATCCCATTTCGCCCGACGATGACAAGGCAATGTGGTTCATGGACATATCCGAGCAGTTTGCCATGGTCGATAATCTATTCTTAGGCATAAGTCTGCTGGCTTTGTTTGTTGGAGCCGGCACACTTCTGGCAGGTGTGATTGGCGTGGGAAACATTATGTGGATCATAGTCAAGGAACGTACGCAGGAGATAGGTATCAGGCGCGCCATAGGAGCAAAACCGCGCGACATTATTGTGCAGGTGCTTGCCGAGAGTATGACTCTCACAGCCATCTCAGGTGTGGCGGGAGTGTGCTTCGCCACCGGAGTACTCCAGGTTGCAGAGAAAATGACCTTTGACCCCGTGCGCGGTTCAGCTCATTTTGAACTCGCATTCAGCGATGCGGTTGGCATAGTGGTGGCCTTTCTCCTGCTGGGATCGCTTGCAGGCCTCGTACCTGCGCTCAGAGCCATGCGCATTAAGCCTGTGGAGGCATTGAACGATAAATAAATGTAAAAGTAACGAAATAATACAGTCTTATCAATGAAAAAGTTTTTTCGCATCTTTTTATGGATTCTTCTGGGAGCGGCGTTTGTGGCCACTTTCGTGTTCCTATATCTCAATTCGCGACCCGAGAAGGTGACCTATGAACTTGTGAGCCCCGACAACGGGGCAGTAGAGCGCACCGCTGTACTCACTGGCACCATTGAGCCGCGTGATGAAATTGATATCAAGCCCCAGATCTCCGGTATCATAGAGAAGATAAATGTAGAGGCGGGCGATATGGTCAACGTTGGCGATGTGATAGCCGTGATTAAGGTTGTGCCCGATGCACAGCAGTTGTCATCGGCCGAAAATCGTCTTAACGTGGCGCAGATAAACTTGCGCGATGTTGAGCTGCGTCATCAACGAAACTCCAATCTATATGAACGCAAGGTGATAGCCCGAGAGGAGTATGAAACCACATTGGCCGAACTC
>CAJUSN010000189.1 GCA_910589095.1 uncultured Muribaculaceae bacterium | reverse complement strand
GACTCTTGTACTACTTCTTTGTCTATTGTAATTCTTTCAATGTTCTCTTTTGGCCGCCCCTGCGGGTCAGGCCAAAAATCTTTGCAAAGTTACAACCATTTTTTCAAACGGCCAAACTTTTCGGCGATTTTTTTGATTTTGTTTTCGCGGCGGTCGCTTCCGCCGTGGCTTCAGGTCGTGGCCCGTGGGTCGTTCCCGAAAGCGAGTGCAAAGTTAGACCTTTTTTCGTTACCCACCAAACTTTCCGGCAAGAAAATTTGTTGCCGGGTGAGTTAACGTGTGTGAAACACGGCAGGTTCTCACTGTGGGAAAAGTTTTTACGAGCGATTAACTATTTTCGTATTTTTTCAACGGAAGTTAGAGTGTGGGCTTTGCGATGGCCGAAAGGGTGCATTTGATAGGTTTTAGCTCAATTAGCTGTTTTAGCTATTATAGGCGAAAGGGTACATAAAGCTTGGATTATTGAAGTTAATATTAGGAATTGAAAAAAGATTGGTGGGGTGAAAGATTATTTGTAATTTTGGTGTGAAATTAATCCGCGAGTGGAGTTCCGCCTCTCTCGTTGTTTTTTTCATTCTGCACTATTATATATAATGAGAGAGGGTCGCTGGCCTATGGCATGATCCTTTCATAATTATGGTGTTAGCAACTCTCCGCGCGTTTACCTAACACTCTTACATCCTCAATTTCGCATGAATCAATTCGTTCATCTCCACGTACACACACAATACTCTCTTCTTGATGGCATGTCGTCAGTTCCGGCTTTAGTGGATAAGGCCCTTGCCGACGGAATGCCCGGAGTGGCCATCACCGACCACGGTAACATGTTCGGGGTGAAAGAAATATACAATTACGTCAACGGCGGCTGTCTGAAAGGCTATAAAAAGAAGCTGGAGAAGGCTGAAAAAAGTGGCGACACCGCCAAAGCCGAACAGATAAAAGGATGGATTGACCGAATCAAGAACAAGGATTTCCGCCTTATAATAGGGTGTGAGATGTACGTAGCCGACAAAACCTTGCATGAACGCGTGGACCAGCGCGACACAGGGCGTCACCTTGTGGTACTTGCAAAGAATAAAAAAGGGTATCAGAACTTGATAAAATTAGTGTCGAAAGCATGGACCGAGGGATTCTATTCGCATCCGCGAACCGACAAGCATGAACTTGCGGCCCACCGCGAGGGTTTGATCATAGCGTCGGCATGTCTTGGTGGGGAGATTCCACGGCTCATAAGAGGTGGCCGTTACGAGGAAGCAGACGCGTCGGTGAAATGGTGGAAAGAAACTTTCGGCGACGACTATTACCTGGAGCTCCAGCGCCATCCCGCAAGCGTTCCGAACGCCAACCGCGAAGCTTACGAAATGCAGAAGATGGTGAACCCCCATCTTGTTGAGCTTGCGCGAAAGCATAATGTGAAGTTGATATGCACCAACGACGTCCATTTTGTGAACGAGGACGACGCCGAGGCGCATGACCGACTGATATGCGTGAGCACCAACAGCAATGTCACCGACCCGAAACGAATGCGCTACACGAAACAGGAGTGGTTTAAGACCACGGCCGAGATGAGCGAACTGTTCAAAGATTTCCCGGAAGCACTGGCCAACACTGTTGAGATAGCATCAAAGGTAGAACATTACACCATTGACCATGGCCCCATCATGCCCAACTTCGAGATTCCGGCCGATTTCGGTACCGAAGAGGAATATCGACAGCGCCTCACCGAACAGGATCTTTTCAACGAGTTCACACGTGATGAGAACGGCAACGTGGTGTTAAGTCAAGAGGATGCCGAAGCCAAAATAAAGAAGCTTGGAGGATATGACAAACTCTATCGCATAAAATTCGAGGCCGACTATCTGGCCAAACTGGCTTACGAGGGTGCCAAACAACGCTACGGTGACCCGCTGAGCGAGGAATTGAGCGAGCGTATAAAATTCGAGTTGCACATCATGAAGACGATGGGCTTCCCGGGATACTTCCTGATTGTGCAGGACTTCATCAATGCGGCACGCCAACAGCTTGGAGTGAGCGTAGGTCCTGGTCGTGGATCAGCAGCGGGAAGCTGCGTGGCCTATTGCCTTGGTATCACCCAGATTGACCCTGTGAAGTATGACCTGCTTTTCGAGCGATTCCTGAATCCCGACCGTATCTCGCTGCCTGATATCGACATTGACTTCGATGATGACGGGCGCGCCGATGTGTTACGCTATGTGACAGAAAAATACGGGGAGGAAAAGGTGGCCCACATCATCACTTACGGTACCATGGCATCGAAACTTGCCATTAAGGACGTGGCCCGTATAGAGCAACTCCCCCTCAGCGAAAGCGACCGATTGACAAAACTGATACCGAAGCGCATGCCCACTGTCGACGGCAAGGAACTCAAGCCGACACTCGACAACTGCTACAACTATGTTGACGGTTTCAAGGCTGAGCTTAACTCCACGAACGAACTGGTCAAGGAGACGCTTATATTTGCACGTAAACTTGAAGGAACAGTCCGCAATACGGGTGTACATGCCTGCGGTGTGATCATTTGCCGTGATGACATCACTGACTGGGTACCGGTGAGCACCGCCGTGGATAAAGCGTCTGATTCAAAGGAAAAAATCATAGTGACCCAATATGAAGGACGCGTGATTGAGGAGACAGGACTCATCAAGATGGACTTCCTGGGGCTGAAAACTCTTTCAATTATTAAAGAAGCGGTTGACAACATAAAGCTTACGCGCGGTATTGATGTGGATATGGAAAAAATCCCCATCGACGATCCAAAAACCTATCAGCTGTATTGCGAAGGCCGTACCACCGGAACATTCCAGTTCGAGTCAGCCGGCATGCAAAAATATCTGCGCGAACTGCAACCCTCGACCTTCGAGGACCTCATAGCCATGAATGCGCTGTACCGTCCGGGACCTATGGATTATATTCCTGACTTCATTGCCCGCAAACATGGACGCGAACCGATTGTCTATGACATACCGGTGATGGAGAAGTATCTGAAAGATACGTATGGCGTCACGGTTTACCAGGAGCAGGTGATGCTTCTCTCACGCCTTCTTGCAGACTTCACCCGCGGCCAGAGCGACACGCTCCGTAAGGCAATGGGTAAGAAGATGATCGAGAAAATGAACGAGCTTAAGACGCTGTTCCTGGAGGGTGGCCAAAAGAACGGACACAAGGCCGATGTGCTTGAGAAAATTTGGGCCGACTGGGAGAAATTCGCTTCCTACGCCTTCAACAAAAGCCACGCCACATGTTACAGCTGGGTTGCATTCCAAACCGCATATCTCAAAGCCAATTACCCGGCTGAATACATGGCTGCGGTGCTTTCACGCAACCGCAACGACTCGGAAAAGATGTCGGGCTTCATTGACGAGTGCAAGAAAATGCACATTCCCGTGAAGGGGCCTGACGTTAATGAAAGCTTCGCCACATTCGGTGTGAATGCTAAGGGTGACATACGTTTTGGATTGGCAGCTCTAAAGGGTATAGGCGAGAATGTTGCAGCGGAGATTCTTGCCGCACGCAAAAAAGGCGGTCCGTTTGAATCAATTTTCGACTTCATTGAGCGAGTGCCATCCTCGGCTCTTAACCGACGCATCATCGACACCATGGCCATGGCTGGAGCCTTTGACTGTTTCAGCAACGAAATCCAACGCGAGGACTTTTTTGAAACCGATTCACGCGGTCTTACATTCTCAGAAGCTTTGGTAAAATACGGTC
>CAJUSN010000188.1 GCA_910589095.1 uncultured Muribaculaceae bacterium | reverse complement strand
CTTTGGTACGCAACATCATTGACTCTCGCCTTAAATATGTTGCCGATCCCCTGCCTCCCGAGCTCCGCACACGTCTACGTCTCATGGACAAGCGCCAAGCTCTCATCACCATCCACAATCCCCGCAATGCCGAAGAGCTTGCCAAAGCACGCGAACGCTTGAAATTTGAAGAGCTTTTCTATCTTCAGTTGAACATATTGAGCTACTCACTGAAGCGCTCAATGAAAATAGGCGGTCGCCGTTTCAGCAAAATTTCCACATATTTCAACTCCTTCTATTCGCAATGCCTGCCATTTGAGCTCACAGGCGCCCAAAAACGCGTGATTAAAGAGATCCGGCGCGATATGAACTCGGGCCGACAGATGAACCGACTGCTCCAAGGAGATGTGGGATCCGGAAAAACTCTCGTGGCTCTGATGTGCATGCTCATAGCACTTGACAATGACTGTCAGGCTTGCCTGATGGCGCCTACCGAGATACTTGCCACTCAGCATTACGAAACCATCTCACAACTCGCTGCAAAAATCGGTGTAAACGTAAAACTGCTCACCGGTTCCACTCCGGCACGTCAGCGCCAACAAATACACGCCCAGCTGCAAGATGGTTCACTCCATATTCTAATAGGAACACATGCCGTGATTGAAGACTCCGTGCAATTCAAGCAACTTGGATTCGTTGTAATTGATGAACAGCACCGGTTCGGTGTGGCCCAGCGTGCTCGCCTATGGAGAAAAAACGCCATTCCCCCTCACATACTTGTGATGACCGCCACTCCCATCCCACGCACTCTGGCCATGACACTCTACGGTGACCTGGACGTATCTGTAATCGATGAGCTGCCGCCCGGCCGTAAACCTGTCACCACAATTCTCCGATATGAGGAGGCCCGCCTTGAAGTGTATCGTTCCGTGGCCCGACAGGTTAAACAAGGCCGACAGGTCTATATTGTCTATCCACTCATTAAAGAAAATGAGAAAATAGACTTGAAAAGCCTTGAAGAAGGCTACGAACAAGTCTGCGAAACATTCCGCGGATTCAATGTGGCTTACGTTCACGGAAAAATGAAACCTGCCGAAAAAGAGGTGCAGATGAATCGGTTTGCATCCCATAAAGCCGACATCTTGGTGGCCACCACTGTGATAGAAGTTGGTGTCAACGTACCTAACGCCACCATAATGGTGATTGAAAATTCAGAACGCTTCGGACTTTCACAGCTTCACCAGCTTCGCGGACGCGTGGGACGTGGCGAGGGACAAAGCTACTGCATCCTCATGACCAAGCCAAACATCTCGTCAGTCACCCGAAAACGACTATCAATCATGACCTCGACCACCGATGGTTTTCTCGTGGCAGAAGCCGACCTGAAACTACGCGGGCCCGGTGACCTTGAAGGCACAATGCAGAGTGGTCTCAGCCTTAACCTCCATATTGCAAACATCGCAACCGACGGTCAACTCATACAGCTTGCACGCGATAACGCCCAGGAACTTTTGAATACCGACCCGACTCTTGAAGCCCCGCAACATGCTCTGCTCAAGCGTGAAATGCACACGCTCTTCGACAAGACCATAGACTGGAGCATGATCAGCTAATTTCGTCGGCCCTTTTCTATCAGCCGAGATGTTAACAAACGTACTATAATGTTACACAAATTAACACTCGCATTTTCAGCTTTTTACATTCAAAACATAATATTACAATAATTAACCAATTTTTACACTCCTTTCTATATTCCTTATTATCTGCCACTTAACACCTTGCCCTCTTAAAAAAAATAGCAATTTGCAAGCTGAGAAGCTCTCCGGATTTGGTTGGACCGGACTTTGTGTATACCTTTGAACATCAGCAAAACAAAAGTGCAAAAATAGTTTAAAAACCAATAATGTCATGGAAAGAACACTTATCCTCTTCAAACCTTCGGCCATAGAGCGCGGTCTGGTAGGTCAAATCCTCACCCGTTTTCAGCAAAAAGGCCTTATAATAGACGGTATAAAGATGATGCAACTCGACGAGCGCCTGCTGCGCGAACACTACGCACACCTCGTTGACCGTCCCTTCTTTCCACTTCTCCTCGCATCTATGATGGCAACCCCTGTTATTGCTCTTTGCCTCAAAGGTAATGACGCCATCCGAGTGGTCCGCCTGATGACAGGCGCAACCAACGGCCGTGAGGCTCTCCCCGGAACTATCCGCGGCGATTTCTCCATGAGCGGCCAGGAAAACATCATCCACGCTTCTTCAAGCTTGGAAGACGCAAAAGTGGAAGTGCCGCGATTCTTCAAAGAGGACGAGCTCTTCGATTGGACTCCTCAGAACCTCCGGTTCATCTATTCACCCGACGAAATTTGACATTACGGCATAACAAACACAGAACGCAGAATCTCCAATACCCTCTCTCCTAATAAAGAAAATCAACCTTAACTCATGAATTTTATCAAAACAGCAGCCTTGGCAGCGTCATTCGGCGCAATGATCCTCTCCGGTTTCACAGCTTCAGCCCAATACCGTCTGCCGGCTTCACACAATCAACAGCACAATGCCCTCATCGCTGACCAGCGTCCCGCAGGCATCGATATCCAATCAGCAAAAATCAACAGCAATATAGCTGCCGACGTTCGCCAACGTGAAGCCCTTTACGACAACGAACTTTTCAATTATAACTTCAACTCTCAATCGGTCAACGCCTATGCCGGACTTGAGGTACCTGCCACACGTGACATTGATGTGACAGGATATGTAGCTCCGGTTAAAGGTCGCCTCACTTCACCCTACGGATGGCGCGCACGTTTCGGTCGCATGCATCGCGGCGTTGACTTGAACTTACGTGTAGGCGACTCAGTAGTTGCAGCCTTCGACGGCAAAGTTCGCCTTGTGAAATATGAAGCAGCCGGTTACGGTCACTATGTGGTGATTCGTCACGATAACGGTCTTGAAACCGTTTACGGACACCTCTCACGCACCCTCGTGAAACCCGGTCAGCGCGTGCGCGCCGGTCAGCTCATAGCCAAAGGTGGAAACACCGGACGCTCAACAGGCCCTCACCTCCATTTCGAAACCCGCTTCATGGGTCTCGCCGTGAACCCCGAAGCAATTATCGACTTCGAAAACCATGTGACACACAAGGACGTGTTCACATTCGATAAGCGAACCTACGAACGCTCTCAGGTATATGGCCCCAAACGTGCAGCTTCACGCACCACCGCAGCCACCTCCAAGAGCAAAGCTAAAACCACAGCCTCAGTGAAGAAATCTTCTTCAAAAAATACTGTTGCAGCCAAGAAATCTTCGCGCAAACGTAAATAAAAAATACCCCATACACTTCTCTGATTTTTTAACAGAGTGTAATTCAAATTCATAAGCATAAATGTTGGAATGGAATGCGTTGCCCTTGTGGGTAGCGCATTTTTTTCTTACCATCTAAATCGCTTTTCGCTTATATAACTGTTGACCACAAGCACACCGACCACGTAAACTTGTGTATTTCAAAAAAATCGGTTATCTTTGACAAATGAAGAAGATAATAACCATTTTGTGCACATGCCTTATAGTCCTAAGCTGTGCCGCTCAGTATCAAAAAAAGGAACTGCTGTTTAATCTCAAAGATGGCAACAGCCTGTATAAAGCAGAAAACAGTTCAGGAAAAGTGGGCATGATCGACAAAAACGGTAAAGTCATTATCCCATTTGAGTTTTTCAGCTTTGTGGAATTTGCCGATAAAACCAATGCGTTCATCCAAGCTAAAAAAGAACTATCGGGAGCAATAGAGCTATACACTCTTGAAG
>CAJUSN010000187.1 GCA_910589095.1 uncultured Muribaculaceae bacterium | reverse complement strand
CATCTGGATGTGGCACGTGAACTGACGCCCGGTCAAACACTTTTGTTGCAATGGCAACCTGAGCGAATGTGCAGGCTCAGATACAGAGGCGATTGCATGTTCGAGGTAGAATCTTCGGAAAATACCCGCCTTGTGGCTGGGAACACATTTCGCTGTGCTATAGTGATAGAGGGGGAGCCCCTTTATCTTGATGACCTGATCCAAGGAGTGAATGCACCGGTAGGATATGTGTGTGGAAAAGTGTCAGGTGTGACATATATGGTAGATCCCCCTGAAAAAAATAGTTAAACACTTGGCAACTTTGGTCAAAAAGGTGTAACTTTGTTTGTTGAAGCAGCCGCTTGACGGCTATTTTCAACAAAAATCCACAATATTATTGAACATGAAACTTCTCAATACGCTCTTGTGCGGTGCAATGATAGCTTGCGGTGTCACTGCCTCCGCAGCGGTTAATGCCGATTCTATTGCCTCTGTGGCCGACAAGGCCCCAACGAATGTCACGGCCAATCTGCGTGCAGGCCAAGCAATGTATTCAGTAGGAAATATAACTCGCGCCCGTCAGTATCTGTCACGTGGTGGCAATGATGCACAGGCGTGGCTTGCGCTGCTTGATTTGGAAGGGTATGACTTCGACGGAGCTACCGCCCGCGCTGAAAAATACCTGGCCTCCAAGCATGAGGCTGCTTCTGAAGCTGATGCGTTGGCGCGTAAGGTTTTGGAACAAGCCGAAACCGGTAGGAATATGCTTGACCGAGTGGAGAAGGTTATTGTAATAGATTCGATAGTGGTGGATAAACCTGCCTTTTTCAAGGCCTTCAAGATCTCGGCACCAACTGGTCGCATAACGGATACCTCACACCTTCCGTCGGCAATCAGGACCGCCGGACCGACATCGGTTTATGTCTCCGAGTCGGGAGAACGTATGCTGTGGTCACGAAAAGATGCTTCGGGAAAGATGGAAATAGTTGAATCGAACCATCTGGCCGACGGCTCATGGGAGAAGCCTCATGCGGTTGGTGACCATCTGCAGCTTGGTGGCGATGCCAATTATCCGTTTTTGCTGTCGGACGGTATGACGCTCTATTATGCAAGCAATGGAGATGGCTCGCTTGGAGGATATGATATCTACGTGACCCGTAACGATGGCGACCGTTATCTGAATCCGCAGAATATTGGTATGCCTTACAATTCACCCATGGATGATTATCTGCTCGCCATAGACGATGCCACAGGTGTGGGATGGTGGGCAACCGACCGAAACCGTATTCCCGGGATGGTGACGGTGTATGTGTTTGTGCCGCAGGAGTTGCGCGACAATTATCCAGTTGACGGAACGCCTGATCTCATTGACCGAGCCCGCATAACCTCCATTGCGTCCACCCATAGGGAAGGGGAGAGCTATAAAAAGTATCTTGATGCTGTGAGAGCGATAGATGAAGCTTCGGAACATGGTGGGGAGCAAGGTGACTTCCGCTTTGCGCTACCTGACGGCAGGGTGATAACTGATGCTTCGCAATTGACCGAACCGGAGGCCCGCGAACTACTTGGGGAATATCTGAACCAACTTGGAGAGTTCAATGATCTGAAAGAGGAGTTGCTCTCGCTTCGTGCGCGTTACGCTAAAGGTGACACGTCGTTGGCATTTCAAATCCTTGAGGCTGAAGAGAACATCGAGCAGATGCGCACCCAGCTTAGTCACATGGTCAACGATGTGGTTAAATCCGAAATCAGGGAGTGAGAAGGAAGGGATTAAGTGAAAAGTAAAAAGTAAAAAGTATAAAGTATAAAGTGCGTGGAGGTTCGTTAATGCATGCTTTTTAGAAGTTCTAACCGGATAACGGCTCGGTACGCATAATAATCATATAACAACTCTAACCTACATATCTGATAGCCATGACATCTTTCCTCATATCTCTGGTTATACTCATTGGTGGATACCTGCTCTACGGAGCTTTCGTAGACCGCATATTGTCCACTAAGTCGGACAATCCTATGCCATGTGACACGCTTCGTGACGATATTGATTATCGGCCAATGAAGCCTTGGCGTGTGTTTCTTATTCAGTTTCTCAACATAGCGGGACTTGGCCCTATTTTCGGAGCCATCATGGGGATCATGTTCGGGCCGGCCGCATTTCTTTGGATTGCTTTGGGAACTATTTTTGCCGGAGGTGTCCATGATTTTTGTTCCGGCGTGATTTCGGTGCGCATGGGAGGCCGCTCGCTCCCCGAGATAATAGGCAGCCAGCTGGGGAGAGGTGTGATGAATTTCACACGTGTGTTTTCAGTGGTGCTTCTCATGTTGGTGGCAGCGGTGTTTGTGATTACCCCTGCCGGATTGCTTTCGACACTTACTCCGCAATGGATGGACACTACGTTCTGGATAGTTGCTATTTTTGCTTATTACATTCTTGCCACTTTGCTTCCCATTGACAAGTTGATTGGCAATATCTATCCGCTGTTCGGTTTTGCATTGCTTTTTATGGCTGCCGGTATTCTGGGCGTGCTTTTGTTTGGGCAGGTTGACATTCCGGTTGATTTCGCCGATGGCTTTTCAAGTCACAGTCCGGCCGGATTACCTGTGTTTCCAATGATGTTCGTGAGTATAGCGTGCGGTGCCATTTCGGGCTTTCATGCCACGCAATCGCCAATGATGGCTCGGTGCCTGACTAATGAGAAGCTTGCGCGTCCAATATTTTACGGAGCTATGGTGGCTGAAGGAATTGTTGCCCTTATATGGGCGGCCGCGGCAGTAGCTTTTACGGGAGGATATGAACAGTTGGCTGCTTATATGGCAGAAGAAGGGCACACTGCCGGAACGTTGGTGCATGACGTCGCATTCTCATGGCTCGGGGTTGCGGGAGGTGTTCTCGCGCTGCTGGGCGTGATAGCCGCCCCCATCACCACCGGCGATACAGCTCTGCGCAGCGCACGTTTGTCAATGGCCGATATGGTTGGATTCTCGCAAAAAAAGTTATGGCGGAGACTAATGGTGGCTTTGCCGCTCTTTGTGGTGACAGCGGGGATCATGATGATTGATTTCAATGTGTTGTGGCGCTACTTTGCGTGGTGTAATCAGACATTGGCGGTGTTTACGCTTTGGGCAGTGACGGTGTACCTTGCGCGTAGGACGCGCCTTTACGTTATATCGCTTGTTCCGGCTGTATTCATGACAGTTGTGTGCACCTCTTACCTACTTTCAGCCCCATCACCGGAGGGATTCGGTTTATCTCAATCAACAGCTTTGGCAGCCGGAAGCATAGTTGCAGCAGGAGCCACTATGCTATTCTTTGCCATGCGAAAGAATTTGCAACTCAGTGAAACTTGATGCACTTACCTGAAAATATGGATTTCAAGAAAATAATTCAACAGACATCTCGATATAATTTCCATTCTCACACTCAGTTTTGCGACGGACGCTATTCGATGGAGCAGTTCGTTGAAGCTGCCGTCGAGGCCGGCTTCGAGCACTGGGGTTTTTCACCCCACTCGCCTATACCTATTGGGTCACCGTGCAATATGCTTACTGTTGATGTGAAAAAGTATTTGGAAGAGGTGGCGCGACTGCGGAATCTTTATGGAGACAGAATCAACTTGTATGCCGCAATGGAGATTGACTATCTTGGGAAGGATTGGGGTCCTGCCAATGAATATTTTCATGAGTTGCCGCTTGACTACCGGATAGGTTCGGTGCATTTTATACCTTCTCAGGACGGAGAGATGGTTGATGTTGATGGCAGCTACCGCAATTTCCAGACAAAGATGGAGCGATATTTCCATGGTGATATCCGCTATGTGGT
>CAJUSN010000186.1 GCA_910589095.1 uncultured Muribaculaceae bacterium | reverse complement strand
ATTGGCAAGAGTCTCGGTCATTATTTTACCGAATGTGGCAGTGTCGGCATCGGAGAGCGCCAGTGTGGTATCAGTGTAGAGATACTGGGCGGCATTGTAATAATTGCCATTGGTTACGGCCGAAAATGTCTCGTTGACAATGTCGGTGGGGGTTGTCTGCTTTTGGTTGCATGCTGTAATGGAGAGACCGGCTGCTGTGCAGATCAGCAGCGGGAGCATGTTGGCAAAAGATTTCATGATAGATATGGTTAAAAATTAGAAATGGTAGAGCGGATAGCTGCCAATTTCTCAAGCAGTCCGGGGAGCTGGTCGAGTGGGAGCATGTTGGCTCCGTCGCTCTTGGCTTTGTGTGGTTCGGGGTGTGTTTCAAGGAAGAGACCGTCAACACCGACAGCAACTCCGGCACGGGCAATTGTCTCGATGAGTTCGGGCTGGCCTCCGGTTACGCCTTTTGGTTGGTTGGGTTGCTGAAGCGAGTGTGTGGCATCGAGAATGACTGGACAGCCAAACGATTGCATCTGCGGGATTCCGCGGTAGTCCACCACGAGATCCTGATATCCGAAACTGACGCCACGTTCGGTTACAGCAACACGGTCATTGCCTGCGTCGCGCACTTTTTGAACGGCAAATTGCATGGCTTCAGGCGACAGGAACTGTCCTTTTTTGATATTGACGGTGAGTCCGGTTCTTGCAGCCGCTATGAGAAGATCGGTCTGACGGCAAAGGAATGCAGGAATCTGGAGCACGTCAACGAATTCAGCGGCCATGCGAGCTTCTTCGGCCGAATGGATGTCGGTGACTACCGGACATCCGAATGTTTCACGCACCTTGGCTAACACTTTCAGGGCTTCAATGTCGCCTATACCGGTGAAAGAGTCAAGTCTTGAGCGGTTTGCCTTGCGATACGAGCCTTTGAAAATATAGGGAATGTTAAGGCGCTCTGTGGTTTTGACAATTGACTCGGCAATGTCGAGCGCCATTTTTTCGCCCTCGATCACGCATGGGCCGGCAAGAAGGAAGAATGATTCGGAGGGGAGTATGCTGTGGATAATGTTTTGGTTCATGATGAGAGTGTTAGTGAAGTTGGTCAATGATGTGGAATGTGTCGCATGCAACAATGGCAGCCGTTTCGGTGCGCAGGCGGTTGTCGCCAAGTGTTACCGGTTGCCAGCCGGCAGTGAGTGCCGCCGCTATTTCAGATGGCGAGAAATCGCCTTCAGGGCCTATCATTATGGTAGCCGACGTGAACGGGCGGTAGGTCCGTGCAAGCAGATTGCGAGTAGATTCGTCGTCGCAGTGTGCAATGAAGCGTTGCTCTGTTTCACAACCGGCTATGAATTCCTTTACCGGAGTTAAAGGCTCAATGACCGGAAGCACGCTCTTAAGAGATTGCTTCATGGCCGAAACAGCGATTTTTTCCAGCCTTTCGGTTTTGATAACTTTGCGTTCGGAACGTTCGGAGAGGAGCGGTACAATGCGGTTCACACCTATTTCGGTAAGTTTCTCAACCATCCATTCCATGCGGTCCATGTGTTTTGTTGGAGCCACAGCCACTGTGATTTCCTGTTTCCAGCAGAGTGGCATGTCATGTCGGGACACTATTTCAACCGAAGCATGCTTGGAGTGGGCGTCGAGGAGACGGCAGCAGAAGCGGTGTCCCTTTCCGTCGATAACTTCAAGGGAGTCGCCGGGTTGCATTCGCAGCACACGTACCGCATGTTGGGAATCACTCTCCGGGAGAGTCAGGGAGCGTTCTATGTCGGGGGCATAGAAAATTATCATATTTCTGATTTGTTGTCGGGGAGGGTTATAAAGCCTTCGGGACTTTCGCCGTCTATATCAATGGCTTTGTCAAGCCCGATGTTTTCGGGAACGGGTTTCTTATCGCGGAATATGATCCAGAAAAGTATGGCCACAACGAGTGCGTAGGCAGCGAAAATGTACCAAGATGTGTGCCATCCTTCAATCTGCGCCTCACCGGCAGGCTGCGAGAAAACATAACTGTTGACAATAGCACCTGCGGCCAAAGTGCCGAGTGTGGCACCGACTCCATTGGTCATGATCATGAACAGGCCTTGCGCGCTTGAGCGTATGCTGCTGTCCGTCTGCTGGTCAACGTAGAGCGAGCCGGAAATGTTGAAGAAATCGAAAGCCACCCCATAAACGATCATGGAGAGGATGAAAAGCCACACACCGCTGCCGGGGTTTCCGGCGCCGAAGAAGCCAAATCGGAGAACCCATCCGAACATGCCAATGAGCATCACGCCCTTGATGCCGAAACGTTTGAGGAAGAAGGGGATTAGAAGAATGCAAAGGGTTTCGGACATTTGCGACAGCGATACGAGTGCTGTGGCGTTTTGCGCACCCCAAGTGTCGGCATATTCAGCCACACTGGTGAATGCATCAATGAAGGTGGAACCGTAGCTGTTGGTGATCTGAAGGGACACGCCCAAAAGCATTGAGAATATGAAGAAAATGGCCATGCGAGGCTGCTTGAAGAGAGTGAAGGCGCGTAGGCCGAGCGCGTCTACAAGGCTCACGTCTTTTTTCTCAGCACGGTCCTTGGCAGTGGGGCATTTTGGCATTGTGAGAGCGTAGGCCATAAGGATGAGGCTAAACACTCCTGACGAGATGAGCTGGTAGAATGAAGCTTGCATCTTGGTACCCCCTATTACCAGGAAGTTGGTGAGCAACATTGAAGCAATGAACCCAACAGTGCCAAACACCCGGATGGGCGGGAAATGTTTCACGGTGTCAAGCCCTGCCTTGTTCAAGGCAGTGTAGGCCACTGAGTTGGCGAGTCCTATGGTGGGCATGTAGAAAGCCACCGAGATGGAGTAGAGTGTAAAAAGCGGAGCAAATTCAAGCGGGGCCCCTGAGGATGAGGCAACATAGCAATACACACCGGCTGCTCCCATGCTGAGACCTGCAATGAGGTGACAGAGGCTGAGCATTCGCTGTGCCTGAATCCAGCGGTCGGCTACAATGCCCACTATTGCGGGCATAAATATCGATACAATCCCTTGGACAGTGTAGAACCAGAAAATCTTATCGCCGAGCCCCTGACCGGCAAGATAGATGCCGAGTGAAACAAGATAGGCGCCCCAAACGGCGAACTCAAGGAAGTTCATCGCGGCGAGTTTTACTTTAACTATTGACATGGCTTTTCTATGATATGATTTTTAGTATGATTTCAAATTCAGGAACAGCGAGAGAGTGCTTAACCGTTTTTCTTTCGTTTTAGAATCTCGTTTACGCGAGCAGCTTCCTCGTAGTCCTCTTGGTCAATGAGCTTTGCGAGGGTGCGCTCAAGTTCTTCAATGGTGTAATTCTCGAGGCGAGGCACGGCATTGGCAAAGGGATCGTCCGATAGATCATCCTCTTCGTCGTCACCAATGTAGCGCGGAGCTTCGGCGCCGGCCGCTTCATCAGGATCTTCCTCGGCCGATGCTGTTTCATCAAGCAGAAAACCTGTCTCCTCCAGAATTTCCGGAGTGGTGAAAATGGGAGCTCCTGTTCGCATGGCAATCGCTATGGCGTCGGAAGTGCGCGAATCGATGGCTACAGTGCGATCCCCATCTGAAAAAGTGAGCTCGGATGAGAATATGCCATCTTCAAAGCGGTAAATGAACACCTCCTTTAGCTTGACACCGAAAGCGTGGGCAAAACTTACAAAGAGGTCATGGGTCATGGGTCGTGGCGGAGTTATGTTCTCCATTCTCATTGCTATAGATTGGGCTTCTGACGCACCTATGACCACAGGAATGCGATATAGACCTCCAACCTGTGCCAATATCAGGGCATAGG
>CAJUSN010000185.1 GCA_910589095.1 uncultured Muribaculaceae bacterium | reverse complement strand
AATTATGAAACTTACCTTACAGAAAGGGGGCTCTGCCCTAACAGCACATCATATATATGCGCAATCTCCGGGCTATTTACAATCGCGCAGTGGAGTTGGGGCTTACGGACCAAAACATTCCATTCAGGCATGTTTACACCGGCATTGCCAAAACCATGAAACGAGCAGTGACAATCGACACAATCAAAGCGCTGCGGAACCTTGCCCTAAGGCGCAACTCACCCGGCGAACTGGCACGGGATATATTTCTCTTCAGTTTCTATACGCGCGGAATGGCCATAATAGATGTGGCTTTCCTGCGGAAAAGCGATCTTCAGAACGGCATCCTTACCTATCGGAGGAAAAAGACCGGACAACAGCTGAGCGTGAAATGGGAACCGCAAATGGCTGCGTTGGCTGCCCTGCACTGCCGGAACGACTCCGAGTTCATGTTTCCGCTTATCGATTCCGGATTGCCTGACTACCGCAAACAGTACATCAACGCCTATAACAAGCTGAACCGCCAACTGAAGAAACTTGGCAAAATGATAGGTCTGACCGATGCACTGACCTTCCACCGCAGCCGTCATGGGTGGGCATCGATAGCGCGCGACAATAATGTGCCCCTTTCCATTATTTGCGAGGGGATGGGGCATGACTCTGAAAAGACCACCCGCATCTACCTTGCCGCTCTGGACAATGCAATGGTGGATAAAGCCAACTGCGACATAATAGGACTACTTGACAAATAGCTCGCCGCCGTGTGCGCCGACATACGCCGATTTACCATTCGGTCCTTGGCGAGGAGGCATGAAAATGAGGCGTTTTTTTTCATGTGGGAGAAAAAATATGTAAATTTGCAACCGAAAACAATCCGACTTGTTATTACGTAGCGCTTCAGCCGGTAAGCAACCCGCGAGAATGTATTGCGAATGAGAGCGATCCTGAGAGGCGCTACACTCACAGGATATTGAATAACAGATTAAAAATTTAACTTACATATACATCAGCCATGGCAAAAAAAGCTTTGTTAATGATACTTGACGGATGGGGCATTGGCAACCATTCGAAAAGCGACGTGATTTACTCAACTCCCACCCCCTATTGGGACTCTCTTCTGACCAACTATCCTCACTCCGAGCTTCAGGCAAGCGGTGAAAACGTAGGTTTGCCCGATGGTCAGATGGGTAATTCCGAGGTTGGACACCTCAACATCGGAGCTGGACGAGTGGTTTATCAGGACCTCGTGAAAATCAACAAGGCTTGCGCCGACGGCTCAATCCTCAACAATCCTGAGATTGTAAGCGCATTCTCCTATGCCAAGGAAAATGGCAAGGCAATCCATTTCATGGGTCTTACTTCAAATGGCGGTGTACATTCTTCGCTCGACCACCTCTTTGCGCTATGCGACATTGCAAAACATTACGGTCTTGAAAAAGTGTATATCCACTGCTTTATGGATGGCCGTGACACTGACCCCCGTTCAGGAAAAGGCTTCATTGAAGAGTTGCAGGCCCACTGCGCCAAGAGCGCCGGCGTTATCGCCTCCATCGTAGGCCGTTACTATGCCATGGACCGCGACAAACGTTGGGAACGCGTCAAAGTGGCCTATGACCTCTTGGTGAAAGGCGAAGGTGAACAAGCCACCGATATGGTTGCAGCCATGCAGGAAAGTTATGATAACGACGTGACCGATGAATTCATCAAGCCCATCAACAACGCCACCGTTGACGGAACCATCAAGCCTGACGATGCCGTTATCTTCTTCAACTACCGCAACGACCGCGCCAAAGAGCTCACCGTGGCTCTCACGCAGCACGACATCCCCGAAGCCGACATGAAGGTGATTCCCGGTCTGCAATATTACTGCATGACCCCCTATGACGCATCGTTCACCGGTGTGCATATCCTTTTCAACAAGGAAAACGTTGACAACACCCTCGGCGAATACCTTTCAAAACTTGGCAAAAAACAGCTCCACATAGCAGAAACCGAAAAGTATGCCCACGTGACATTCTTCTTCAACGGTGGACGTGAAGCCCCCTACGAAGGTGAAGAGCGCATCCTGGTTGCCTCCCCCAAAGTGGCCACCTACGACCTTCAGCCCGAAATGAGCGCCTTCGAAGTATGCGACAAACTCTGTGACGCTATACGCAGCCAGGAATTCGACTTCATCGTTGTGAACTATGCCAACGGTGACATGGTTGGCCACACAGGCGTTTACGAAGCTATTGAAAAAGCAGTGAAGGCCGTTGACAAATGCGTGGAGCGCACTGTTGAGGCAGCTAAGGAATCAGACTATGAAGTTATCATCATAGCTGACCACGGTAACGCCGACAACGCTGTGAACCCCGACGGAACACCCAACACCGCTCACTCGCTCAACCCCGTGCCCTGCGTGTATGTAACCTCCCGCAAGGACGCCCACGTTGAGCCCGGCAAGCTTGCCGACGTGGCGCCCACCATCCTCTCCATCATGGGTGTGCCCCAACCTGAAGAAATGACCGGACGCTCACTCATCAACTGATACGTCCGACAATAAAGAAACTATACATTCCCAATTCTATTCCCCCAGGGCGCTTTAGCGACGAGATGTCGGCGAAAGCGCCCTTTTTTTAAACCACGTAACTCTTATGAAAATTGCCGATAACATACTTCAATGCATAGGCGCCACCCCCATGGTGCGCATCAATAAACTCTCACCAAATCCGGACGTCAATATCTATGCCAAGCTGGAAGGATTCAACCCCTCGGGAAGTATTAAGGACCGCATAGCCCTACGGATGCTGCAAGCTGCCCTCGAGAGCGGAGAACTCCACCGCGGACAGACCATCATAGAAGCCACCTCGGGCAATTCGGGTATCGGGTTGGCCATGGCCGGAGTGGTGCTCGGCTTCCCTGTGGAAATAGTGATGAGCGAAGCCGTTTCGGTGGAGCGACGCATAATCATCCGTTCATACGGAGCAAAAGTCACCCTCACGCCGGGCCACCTCGGCACGGACGGTGCCATTTGTCGCGCCCGACAACTGGTGAAAGACAATCCCGGCAAATATTTCATGCCCGATCAATTTTCCAACCAAGCCAACTACCTGGCCCACTACGAACGCACCGCCCTTGAAATTTGGGAGCAGACAGAAGGACGCATAGATTGCTTTGTAAGCGCACTCGGCACCTCCGGCACAATAATGGGTGTGGCCAGGTTTCTACGCGCGCTCAAGCCGGATGTGAAAGTAGTGTGTGCCCAACCTGTTCGCGGACACTATATCCAAGGCCTAAAAAACATGGAAGAAGCAATTGTGCCGGGTATATATGATCCTGACAAAATCGATGTACAAGAGATGATAGACAGCGAAGAAGCCATTGAAATGGCCCGCCAAATCATATCATCCGAAGGAATCTTCGCGGGCATGAGCAGCGGAGCGGCACTCCTTGCCGCCATACGCACCGCACGCAAAATGGAAAGAGGCAATATTGTTGTAATATTCCCCGACCGTGCCGATAAATATCTGTCCACAACCATGTTTGCTCCCTTCGCTGAGAAATAAAACCCTGAGAATCAACAACCTCGCGACAACTGTTAACAACTGCAAACGAGGCTGCATATCAAAGTGGCTTTTTATGCTTATAGTTTTGAATCAAAAAGTCAGCAAAAGGCGTTGATTATGGTAATTTGCCACCGCCCTACCCTATTCCTTAGCCAAAACAGTTAAATAAGTGTTAAACTATGGCTATTTTCTTGTGTCAATGCTTGCACGAATTGAAAGAAACCCATAATTTTGCATCGTGTTTTTCATGGTATTAGATTTAAGGTTAACTAAGGTTGGTTGTCGTGAGACA
>CAJUSN010000184.1 GCA_910589095.1 uncultured Muribaculaceae bacterium | reverse complement strand
GCTTAAGCGAATTAGCGTACTTTATCCAGTTTTGGAGATTTCCACGATAAACCGCATCGGCCGACGGAATAAGTGCCTCGCCCGGGTACTCCTTAAGAGTGGCAATCGCCTCATCGAGATCTTCGAAGAACTTGTGATATACATCCTTCTGTGAATCATAAGGTGTGACAATGTCACCGTCAGTAGTTATCTTGGAATAAGGGATGGGGCCGTAGCAATCGGTTGTACGTGACATATAGGCCACCTTAATTATATCGCAAATGGCCACAGGCACATGAAGATTCTCACGCTCGCAGTATCCTTTGATGATAGCTATATTTGAATATAGCGTCGGAATTCCCGGAGTGTCAGTGAGAAGCTGTTTCTGCCAGCCATTATTGTTCATACCTCGCATTATAGAGTTGCCGGCAAAACCCGGATTACCGTCGGTGAAATAACCTCCGAGTGTACCACCCTGCAGACACTCCACATACTGAATCTGATTCTCCTGAGCGGGAATCACTACGGAAGCGACGTTTGAGAGTGCTGACACCAATAGATAACCGTCGGGTGACAGGTCATAAGCTTCATCGGGGTTGGTGTTGAATTCCTCAAATTTCCCCGTACAAGCTACAGTTGAGAGGGCGATAGCGCCACCTACAACAATTTTATTTATTAAGCTTTTCATTGTTAGTGTCTTGTTTAGAAGTTAAAGTTGACATTAAAGCCGAAGCTGCGGAGCGAGGGCATCATAAAGTTGTCTATACCTTGATAGAAGTTGCCGGCCGAGGCCACTGCTTCGGGATCAAACGGAGCCTTGTTATAGATCATCCACAAGTTACGTCCGATCAATGAAACCTTTATATCACACACTCCACCGAGCCATTTGCGGGGAATGAGGTATCCGATAGAAGCCGACTGAAGGCGAACGTTCGTGGCTGAATAAGTATAGTATTGAGGTACGGTCTCACCTGCTGTGATTGTCGAATACCAGAGCTCGGGATCAACACGGTCTCCGTTATTGAGGCTGACGTATCCGAGGTCACGCGCATTTCCGGTGGCTTCTGAAACACCATACTGGTCAAGAAGTGACTGGGTGCGGGAGAACACAATACCTCCGAGACGGGCGCTGATCATGAAGCTTGCCGAGAGGTTTTTCCATGTGAAGGTGTTTGACCATGCGAGGTTACCTTTAGGCAGAACTGATCCTAACTTGATATACTCGTCAGCATCTGTAATCGCAGCCTGATGAGCCGAACCGTTTTCATCAATATAGATGTTGCCGTTGGCATCGCGAAGCAAGCTTTGAGTGGAATAGAGGTCACCCATCGACCCTCCGGAACGGAGAATGAACTGCGTGCCCACCACATGCTCGCCAACTGAGAGCTGTTTGATACCCAAGGGCTCACCTGACACAGGATTGAGTGCTTTTTCGGCAAGCGAGATGATCTTATTCTTATTGAACGAATAAGTCAATCCGGTTGTCCATGAGAAGTCGCCCCAACGGTGGTCATAGTTTAGGGCAAATTCCATACCCCAGTTCTCGACATTACCGGTCTGAACCAAAATCTCATCATAGGGACCTGCCGCTACGCCTGTTTGGATAGTCTGGTCATAGGTATTTGATTTATACCAAGTGGCATCAAATGAGAAATCCTTGAGGAAGCGGAAGTTCATACCAACTTCCCATGATTTGGTGCGTTCGGGGAGAAGGCTGTACAGTGGATATCTGGTTTTTGTTTTATAAGAATGAGTCACGTCATCGTAGCCATATCCCGGATTTGACAATCCGCTGGGGAAAGATGTACCAACCGAAGCCCAAGATGCACGAATTTTCCAGAATGAGAAATAATCAGGATTAATATCGACTCCAGCGTCGGCCATCATCTGATGCAACAGGATGGAAACACCCACTGAGGGATAGAAATACGAAGTCTTTTCTGATTTTGGTCCGGCAAGTGCAGAGGGCCAGTCATTACGTCCGGTAACTGTAAGATAATACGTGTTTTTATAGCCCAAATCAATACTTCCGTAAAGAGACTGAACCTGATTGTGTGTTCTCACTTGGTCAACAAGCACCTTATTGAAAGCTACATTCTTGAGCGAGAACTTATTGGCCAAGCCCGCTACGGTCACGCCCGGAAATGCTCCGTTGCCATCTGCAATACCACCACCGGTTGACACGAAGCTGTACTGATTATCATCGATCGAGCCACCAAAATTGGCCTGAAGATTAAAGTCTTCGCCAAGATCTTTGTTGAATGAAACAAGGAAGTCGGCGTATACCTGCTTATTCTTGTCTGTAGTAACCTCGTAATATCCATTGCTACTGTTGGCGGTGAGCTGTGTATTCGTGGTGGCATAGAGTTTCTCTGATCCATGAACATAAGAGTTATCCATGCGAACGCGACCCATAAGGGTTAGATACGGAAGAACCTTATACGAGAGTTGAGCGCTGAACATGAAACGATCCTTTGAGTTTTCGTTCATGTTGCGGTAGTTGACCCAATAGGGATTCTGAACTGACATACCGTAATCTCCATATGCCCAATTTTGAACGTTCAGCATGCGTGTGTTGCTGAACACTTCATACATCTTGACAGAGTTCCAGTCCACATTACGGGGCACAAGGTAAGCACCAAGAAGCGGGTTACTGTATGTACCCTGGTTCACCATATTCTGGTCGTTTTGATAGATATATGACGCACTCAAATCGAGAGTCATCTTATCGTCCAGGAATTTGGAGGTGTTACGAACGCTGAAATTATAGCGGTTATACTTATTATTCGGTATTATACCCTGTGAATTGACAGAAGCAGCCGAAGCATAGGTCTGATTCTTCTCTGTGCCGGTAGAGAACGAAACCGTATTGGTTGCTACAGTACCGGTATTCAGGTAGTCAGAGGCAAAATCATAGCCATAATTGTTGTATGCCGACATAGGAGCACCCCAGCTGTAATTCGAACCTGGATCATAGGCTCCGAACTGACCGGCCCCGTAACGGTTCTGAAAGCGAGGAGTTACAAAAGCATTATTGAACTCAAGGTTTGTGCTCACATTTATCGTTGTTTTGCCGGCCTGACCTTTCTTGGTGGTTATGACGATTGCACCGTTGGCAGCGTCGCTACCATAAAGAGCTGCGGCGGCAGCACCTGTTAGAACCGACATGGATTCGATGTCCTCCGGGTTGATATCGGCAATAGGGTCAGTCGCTCCGGATGATGCATACGGACCGACAGAACCAAAGTTAACGGCAGGACGCATCGGCACACCGTCGATCACGTATAGTGCTTGGTCCGACTTATATATTGACTTGCTACCGCGCATCACAACCTTGGAGATACCACCGGTACCGGAGGATGATGCGTTGATGTTGACACCGGCAACCTTACCGGCAAGGTTATTGATGAAGTTTGCGTCCTTGTTGGTAGTGAGGGCGTCGCCCTTGACCTGCTGGACATTGTAGGAGAGAGATTTTTGCTCGCGTTTGATACCGAGGGCTGTCACAACCACTTCGTCAAGTGTTTTGCTGTCCTCTGTCATGGTCACCGAGATGGGGCCTACGCCGGTTACCTTTACGGTTGTGGGCGAGAAGCCGATGTAGGTGAATGTGAGCACATCGCCCGTACGGGCTTTAACGGAAAAGCGGCCATCAATGTCGGTGGAAGCCACGGCTCCCTTACCTTCGATACCCACTGTTACACCAATGAGCGGTTCGCCCGACGGGTCGGTGACTTCACCGCTCACAGTGGTCGCTGCTGCACCTTGTGGAGCTGCGGCGGCCGAAGCTGCAAGAACTTGATTGGGGTCAATGTAAATAAGCGGTTGAAGTGTTAAAAGACGGCTTGGCGGTGTTA
>CAJUSN010000183.1 GCA_910589095.1 uncultured Muribaculaceae bacterium | reverse complement strand
CTGTCGATCCGCGCTTGATGGTGACAGGATCGTAGATCATGCCGTTTTCGGCGCGCTTCACGGCGTGGACCTGACGGGCCTGTTCCTCGATGGTCATGTTTTTGTGAATCACACCGATACCGCCTTCGCGAGCTATGGCAATGGCGAGGGCAGCCTCGGTCACAGTGTCCATGGCGGCCGAAACGAGCGGAACGTTTAGAGTGATGTTGCGTGAGAATTTTGTTGCGAGGTTTACTTCACGAGGGAGCACTTCGGAGTAAGCCGGAATAAGAAGGACATCGTCGAAAGTCAGACCGTCCATCTTCACTTTTTCTGCAATAAATGACATAACGTAATTATGGATTGGAGTGAAAGTAAGCGTTACTGTTTTATTGCGTGCAAAGATACGAATTTTTTTGCGAACCACCGCAAAATCCCCATCTAAACTTGCAGAAGAAAAACTTTTCAAGTGTTAGTATATCCCGAGTTTTTAAACATGCCGTTAGTGATTCTTTCTACGTAAGTGGAAGGTAGATGAGAAACCGAATTGTCAAATCGCGGCAAGGCGATATTCGGTTCACGAAAAAACAGGCAGCGCAGCACAAACGCATTAAAATTCTTCTTTTACGTACTGATATGGACCATATACAATGCGAACCCCATATTTATTACCAAAATCTCTAACCAAATTTTCACTGTATTTGATCACATCCGTATGGACAGCAGTTAGATAAATGCCATCAGACAGCATTGAAAAAAAATCATACCAATTACCGTTCCATAAGGGAGAAATACCCCCACTAAAATTCTTGAATCCAAGATTGTCCGTGTCTTCAGAAAGAGGCTCATATTTCTTACTTAAAAGCCTTTTGTAAGACTCCATAATTTCGTTAGCCCTTGATTTATTTTTTGCGTCTTTAATAAAAATGCAGGTATTAAAGAAGGAGGTATATCCATCGGACTGGAAAAGGAAATATACAGAGTCAAAATCCATTCCGCCATACTTTACATTGTTATATAATGTGAGTATCATCAGATAAATAGTGAGGTTCTCCGAATTTATTGCGAAGGACTCGTCCTGCTTCCAAACGAGAAGCCCCAAAAGGCACACCGCAAATAGAAGTTACTTGAACCGCCTTCTGCTTTTCCACAAAATCTGAAAAAAGAGAATCAATGACAACTTTTTCTTCAGGAGATGCGAAAGGATAGTATCGAGCAATATCTTCGGTAGTAATACTCTGCTCTTGTGCCATTGCTTTACTGCACAAGCATAACGAAAATAAAATAAAAATTGAAATCAATGTTTTCACGGTTAATCCAAATTGTTAAGGTTATTTATAAAATTGTCCACAGCCATGTCATTGAAAATTTCTGGCAACTCAGCGGTGTTCTTTTCGGGAACAAAAGGTGTGGCAGCGCCCGACCATTCATCATTATTGTCGGAAAGGGAGAACTCAACCAAAAGTTTTGGTTCATTTTCATTTCCGCAAGACTGGAAGCCAAAGGTGATGACTGACAAGATAAAATATGTGATTACTTTGATTGGTTTCATAAAGAAGGATCAGTTTGTTATCTTATAGCCGGAGCCCATAGATACAACGGTGTAAGGTTTCATGCCGTATTTTAGTTCAAGTGCATTTCCCGAAATGGGAGCACCGTTATTTTCAAATATATCATAATGACTACCACAAGCAGAGCAAATAGCGTGATAGGTTTCTGGGTCTATTGAGACAATTAAATCTCTATTCTGCTCTACAGGGCAAGTTGCATCAAATGCTTTTATATCACCAAGGAATGTTCGGATAATATATACACCTCCGAAACCCGTGTATGTCTCTCTAAGATAATTAAAGCTTGAAGGAAGTTGTTTGTCTTTGCAGAAATATTGGAAATCACCTGCTGAGTGAACACCATATACATCCCATGTTCCATAGTATGCCAAATCTATATTGACAGGACTATTAGCAAGGTGTTCATCTAAACTGTGTCCGAGTAAGTCATATTTCAATATAACTTCATGTTTTGATCCGTCATATAAAGTAAAAGAATAAGTTATTTCGATGTGTCCATCTACGAAAGCATAGGTTTGACCCTCTAATCTTGGTTCTTTAGTTTCATTAGGAAAAGCCGAAGCTGCAACGTCCCAAGCGTTTTCAACTTTAAATTGAACGTAGCTTAAATCCGATAGATTGATAATGAAGTATCCTGAATCGTTTTGCGGCTGCCTATTAAGATACGCGAGGGCGTAGAACTTGGAATCTAGATATCCTAAGGCGGCAAAATTTGAAATGTTTCCGTCAATTACACCGTTCTTTTCAATAGCAAAGTTCTGATTGTAAATATAAAATTCACCCGACCGTTTTCCGGCTATGAAATGATTATTGCAAATTTCGTAGAAGTCCGCAGCGTTGATTTTATATTGAGATGAAGAAGTTAGGTCAAGGTTAACTTTTATGGCGTAACAATGAAATTCGTTAAGCACGTCATCGCGAGAACGGGCGAGTGTAAGTACCCCATTGTCATATCGTTGAAGTCCGACCAACTCAAATATCAGTTCTTTTGTAGTGCCATATCCAGCATTAACTGATTCTGGCGTGGGAATATCAATGGCAATGCTTTTTAACGTCTTGTTGTCAGGAGTTTTTAAAGATATTGTTGAAGATGTCAATGCATAGTAAGTACCATCCTCATTTTGGAGAACATATTTCGGAGCTTCCTCCATAATTGGCGGCTCAGGTTCGTAATCCTTGTTATCTGAACAACTGGATGTTATGCAGAGCATGAGAACCGAGAAAAGAAAGATAAGGTGTTTCATATAGAATTAAATACTTACTTGTTGAAGTGATGATTGGTATAGTTGCGGAAGCCGTCGAGGTCTTCATTCAGAATGAATCCAATGGCGAAAGGCCCTGAAGTAAGGTAAACTCGTACAGGCTTAGCGGTCTGGCTTTGAAGCATCTTAATATGTGCAAAGATAATAGAAATCTCTGATTTGCACAATATTTGGGAGTCTCCGATTTCGGTAAAAGTGGGTTGAGGTTTCGGCAATTGATTAGAATGTGGTAAGCCGGGTGGGGCAGGAGTTGGACATGCGGAGATTGGAGAGGGGAATGGGGGAGGATTTGGAGGGTATGGTGAGAAAGTGTTATCTTTGCAGGTGAAATGAAACAGGCTCTGCTCATAATAAATCCGGTTTCGGGAACCTCACGCAAGGAGGGACTCGAGGAACGCGTGGCCGAACGGCTTGGGCGCGAAGGGATAGCGGTGACGACGAGGCGCACGGCTTCGGCCGATGATGCCACGACGTTTGCGCGCGAGGCAGTTGACAAAGGTTTCGATATGGTGCTTGCAGCCGGTGGCGACGGCACGGTTAACGAGACGGCCAACGCTCTGTGTGGCACCGGGGTGGCTTTCGGGATCATTCCCTGCGGTTCGGGCAACGGACTCGCGCGCCATCTGAACATACCTGTGGATGTGAGGGCCGCACTTGAAATAATTGCCGAAGGGCGCACTGAGGTGTGTGACCATGGCGATGTGAACGGACGCAACTTTTTCTGCACCTTCGGCGTGGGGTTCGATGCTGCGGTGAGCCATAAGTTTGCTGAGAGCAAACGTCGCGGCAAGCTGACATATTTGTCAAATACATTCAGGGAATACATAACCTATCGCCCCGATGAGTATGTGATATCGGCCAACGGGGAGGTGATTACGGAGCGTGCGTTTGTGGTGGCGGTGTGCAATGCATCGCAGTATGGCAACAACGCCTACATAGCACCGCAGGCTTCGATAACCGACGGCCTGCTTGACGTGACCATAATCCATTACGGCAACCCGCGCGCGGTCCTCTACCGCCAGAAGG
>CAJUSN010000182.1 GCA_910589095.1 uncultured Muribaculaceae bacterium | reverse complement strand
CTTCCATCTCGTCGGCAAACATGGACGACAGCTCCTCGCGATTGCATCAAACGAATATATGGAAGTGTCGGATCCTGAGAGCTTGCCCCATAGCACACTCACCGAGTTTGGCTCAAGGGCTATTCGCGCCTTGCGTCCGTTGCCAAGGTCTATGACAGTGGCGGCACGGTTATGGTCCTCCACGGTTCCAAAGCTGGAGAAATGTTTGACAAGGTCATTGTAGAGTGTGCGGAGTTTTCCACGAAGTTTTCCGTAATTATTGAATGAAACGGAGAATTTTGAAGGTCTGTCGGATGTAAACACATAACCAGTTGGGACCTTATTCATGTGGTACCAATAGTAGTTACCCCACACATAATCTATCACCTTCTCTTCACGGAAGGTCTGATGGCTCAGATTAGAGGGGAAAATCACTGTTTCAGAAATCATCTCACCTTCCACAGTGGGGAAGATGTTTACTTCATTGGTGTAGGAATAATTCGAAGGATGCGGTTGGTTGCTGAATGAATAGTAGCGGGCCTGACGTTCGAGCGCCTGGCGAGCGGAAGACTGAAATGTTAGGCTATCCACGCCAAATGCGCTCATGCCCACCCCTTCAATAAGTTTAGGGATATCAATAAAGTCAGATGTAATGGTGTACGACGGCTGGCTGATTTCATAATATACTTCATCGTATTGGGGAGCATCAGCGGCAATCTCACCGTCGGCCGACATTACGGTCCAGCGGTCAGTCTTAACTTGCACAAACATACGACCATCCATCACCGGTGATATGTCATAGAATTTCGAGCCGCACACTTTTTGACCCTCGAGGTCCATCACCACCCACTGCATAGCGTCATCCTCCTCAAAATCAGAGGTGCTGACAGCTATGCGCGTGTCGGAAAGAAATCGTGCGGACGTGTATTTGGCTTTTAAAACCGTAGTGCCGTCAATTGCCTTTACTCCATACTTGCCATCATCATCCATAAAAATGAAATGAGTGGCTGACACTTCGAGAATAGCCCTATTGGATGGCGAGGGAGCAAGCACCAGTTCGCCCTCGGCATTCATCAAGCCCCAGTTGTCCTTATCTTCCACATGAGTTCCAACGGGCAGATACCCATTCATAAACTTATAGCCCACACGGGAATATTTGCGAGAACTTATTTTAAAAAGTGCTTGCCCGGCATAGTCAAAGACTGTCATCTGCGATTCAGGGAAGCTATCGGCCGGCTCACTGGAATAGAAGGCCGGCGAGGCATTTTCTTGGGCTATTATGCGGCCGGATGACGGTTGATTTACGGAGTAATACTTAGCGGGCACCACAACTTCACCCTCGAAGTTGACAACGCCTTGCACTGTATCTACGGCAAACACAGCCAGTCCATCGTTGATTTCCGAGAACTGGGAGGGGGTATATGAGCCGAGCTTTTCAAGGGAAATGGTCTCATTGCCGTCGCGGTCAATTATTGACACCGGCTTATCTCGCTCCGCTACCATAGCCTTGCCGCCGTAGAAATTGGAAACATATCGGAACTCCCGGTCAACAACCGGCATAAGGCCACCCGATGGGGAGTACAATTGCCAGTAACCGTCCTCGTTCTGTGCCCAATACCGATCTTCAATCATGGCAGAGGGACGATGTGAATATTCGGCGGCAGCAATGAGTTTTCCATCGGGTGCGGTAAGACTCCACTCCTTTTCACTCTTGAGCTTACATGGGATGGCCTCTACTTTCCCATCGGTTTTAGAACAACCCGCCATTATCAGAATCATAGCAAGCGCACCAAAAACAAGTTTAAGTTGGTTCATACTGGTCATTTTCACGGTTTATAAGATTGGATTTAAGCATACATATACAGTGACGAACACACGGCGAAACTGCTTTTGCAAATTTAACGATTTTCCATCGCTTTTCAAAATTTCCCGGGGCGCGCGACCCGATTTTGGATATTTTTCCCGTACATCCGGAGTCACTGACACGGCAAGTTTGCGCGATTTGTTGATTTTCTGTAATTTTGTAGGACAACCACCGACATAAACAACCAATCAAACATAATTTCATAAAAGATGAAACTACGTAACATCATCAGCGGCGTCATATCATTTATGGCACTTGCCGCTTCAATCACCACTACCGCAGCAGAACCAATCAAAACACCGGTACCGGCGAGACCGGCCGGCGCAACCGACCTTGTAGGGTTCGCAGCTCCGGCACTTGACACCGTACGTGTGGGATTCATAGGACTCGGGATGCGTGGACCCGACGCCGTTGACCGATTCGCCCACATCCCCGGAACCAAGATAGTGGCATTGTGCGACATAGAGAAGGACCGCGCGGAGAAATGCCAGAAATACCTGGACAAAGCAGGCATGGAACGGGCTGCAATTTACGGCGGGGCGGAAGATTCATGGAAAGCACTTTGCGACCGCGATGACATAAACCTTGTGTACATAGCCACCGACTGGGTACACCATGCCCCCATGGCAAAATATGCAATGGAGAAAGGAAAACACGTGGCCATAGAAGTGCCGGCAGCTACCAGCCTCGAAGAGATCTGGGACCTCATCGACACCAGTGAGCGCACCCGCCGTCACTGCATGATGCTTGAGAACTGTGTGTATGATTTCTTCGAGATGAACACGCTAAACATGGCCCAAAAAGGTCTGTTCGGCGAAGTGCTCCATGTGGAAGGATCTTACATTCACAACCTGAGCGACTTCTGGAATTACTACTGGAACAACTGGCGCATGGACTTCAACCGCAAGCATCGCGGAGATGTCTACCCCACCCATGGCATGGGGCCCGCATGCCAGTTACTTGACATGCACCGAGGCGACCGAATGACCACCCTGGTGGCGATGGATACAAAATCGGTCAACGCACCTGAATTCATAGAGAAAACCACCGGTAAGCGTCCGGAGACATTTGCCAACGGTGACCACACCATGACAATGATACGCACCGCCAACGGAAAGACGCTCCATATTCAGCATGATGTGGTTAATCCGCGCCCCTACTCCCGCATGTACCAGCTGACCGGCACAAAGGGCTTCGCCAACAAATATCCGTCGGAGGGCTATGCGTTCGAGCCGGAACAGATAGCCTCGGACTCTATCCCCGACCACGAGAACCTGTCGGCACACGGATATATAACCGACGCCCAGCGCAAAGCTCTGACCGAAGCCTACACACATCCTATTATTAAAGAAGTGGGAGAAGTGGCCAAGCAAGTTGGAGGACATGGAGGGATGGATTATATCATGGACTACCGCCTTGTGTATTGCCTCCGCAACGGTCTGCCTCTGGACATGGATGTATATGATATGGCGGAATGGTGCTCACTCATTCCACTCACGGCCATCTCCATTGAAAATGGTTCGGCACCGGTGGAAGTACCCGACTTCACACGTGGTGCATGGCAAAAGCTCAAAGGTTACCGTCATGCTTACAAAAAATAAGTATCTGAAGCTATTCGTAGATATATTTAAAGGGATGCAACAGATTTTGTGTTAAATTTATATTAAAGCACCCTCGGATTCTTTGTGGGAGCCGGGAAAAATGCATACTTTTGCACGTGTGTTTTTCATAGTATTAGATTAAGATAAAGGTTTAAAGGGAAAGAGATGTTGTGAAACATCTCTTTTTTATTTTATATCTACGGAAATAACTAATGGACCCGCACTTGATCAACAATTGGAATGTACCGGGTACTTTTCAGTAAAAAGCGAGGTTTTTCAAACAAAAAGAGCTATATTTGCGGAAACCGAGCCATGGAAGTGATTTAAACTTTTTGCGAAAAGTAAAGAATTGCTTTAAAATGTTTTCTTCAAAAGCAATCTTTATTAATATTTTCGGCATCTTCGTCACCTTTCTTCGGTCATGAAGCCCGCTTCACTCCCTTATCACAGGTGACAAATCTGCTCAAAATATTAATAAACCTTGCATTTGAAAAAAGTTTAAATCAC
>CAJUSN010000181.1 GCA_910589095.1 uncultured Muribaculaceae bacterium | reverse complement strand
GTCTACAGACCCATCTTTTCAATTTTGCCTGCGTGCTCACATCCAATCGCGATGATGCGAGCGACCTTTTGCAGGACACAACACTCAAAGCTCTTGACAATGAGGATAAATATCAGGATAACACCAATTTCAAAGGTTGGGTGTTTACAATAATGCGCAACATCTTCATCAACAATTATCGTCGGGCTGCTAAAAACTGTGTGACACTTGACGACTCTGAAGACTCGTTCCGACTGAATTCAGCAGAGGCTGAAACCTACCCCTCGCCTGAAAACTCTTTTACGGCCATAGAGGTGCAGCGCGCTATTGATTCATTCCCTCCGGCCTACAGCACTCCGTTCCGCATGATGCTGGCAGGCTATCATTACAATGAGATTGCCAAGAAAATGAATCTACCTGTTGGCACAATCAAAAGCCGTATATTCTACGCCCGTCACAAATTGAGAATTCTCCTCAAGGATTATGTGAGATCATAACCCACGAAGAGATCAAGCCGGAGACAAAGCTGTCATTTTGCAATACGTTTGGCGGCTTTGGCTCCGAGTTCTCTGAGTTTCTCGGCACGGACAACGAGCGATCCGGTTCCGTCGCGCAACTTATTCATAGCAGCATCAAATGCTGTGCGCGTGGTGTTGATGCTTCGTTCGATTTTTTCCATATCGGCGAGGAATCCGACGAACTTATCGTACATGGCCCCGGCACGTTCTGCAATGTCAATGGCGTTACGTGTCTGTCGATCATGCAACCAAAGCTGTGAAACTATTTTCAAAGATGCAACAAGCTGAGTGGGCGAAACTATGAGTACGCGCTTGTCGTAGGCCTTTTGCCAAAGCGAGGGGTCCATAGTCATGGCCGCGGAGTAAGCGCTCTCGTTCGGAACAAACATCATGACAAAGTCAAGTGTCTCCCCTCCAAGATAATCCTGATAATTTTTACGGCCGAGCTCGGCAACATGCTTGGTGATACTTGTCAGGTGAAGACGACCATAGCGTTCGCGCTCTTCATCGCTGTTGCTGTTGACATATTCCACAAAAGCTGTCAGCGACACCTTGGAATCAATCACCATCATTTTTCCTCCCGGGTATCGCACCACCACGTCGGGACGAAGAGCCTGGCCATCTTCGTTTTTCATTAACGACCCATCTTCGCCACGTGTAAGCTGAACTTCAAATTCCTCACCCTTGCGCAGTCCGGAGTTTTCAAGTATGGTTTCAAGCACTATTTCTCCCCAATCGCCCTGTACTTTGGAGTTTCCACGCAATGCGAGTGAAAGTTCCCGGGCTTCTTTGCCTATGCTGTTGTTTGCTTCAATGAGCTCGCGAATGCGCTCCTGAAGAGAGAAGCGCTCCGCCGCTTCCTTACTATAGAATGAGGTGACGTCGCGACGGAAAGAATCAATATTCTGGCGCAAGGGATCAAGAAGAGTTCCGAGTGCCTCCTGATTGGTGCTTGCCAGACGGGACGTGTGCTGCGAAAGAATATCATTAGCCAGTACCTTGAAGCGGGCCTCGCTTTGTTCAAGCATAGATTGGGAGTGACGTTTAAGAGCTTCTTCGCTCCTGCGGTTGTCTTCTTCAAGTTTGGCCACACTTTGGCGCCCAAAATCAGCTTCGGCCGTGAGGCGCGCATTTTCTTCGCGTAACCGAACCAAGGATTCATTCAAACGAGCCACATCGGCCTGCAACCGTGAAACTTCATTCTGACTGCGCTCGGCATCATCGTGAAGCTGCTGATTGGAGGCTACAAGATTGGCAGTGTCCGCTGCAGCGAGTGCAGTCTTTTTCATTTGAATCACATACAATGCTATAAGAACAATGCAGGCAAGCGCCAGTATAACAAGTGTAATTTCCATTATTTTTTGAATGTTGAAACTGACATTAGGTTGCACGCCATCGGCACATTTAGCACGCAACGACGCGAAACAGGAGTGTAAAGGTAAGGATTTATTCGCGTTTTTTCAACTTTTATGCTTAACTTTGTGGCTGCTTAACGCCATGGCCACGCACCAACGCAAGCCGGCATGAATTAAGCTAAAATGACGTTAAATATTTCCACCGCTTCATAGATGAACACCGGAACAGAACTCTCGGAACCCATTGCCGAAGATATGGACATAAACGGGGTGAAACTCCACTATACCCGCCAAGGTACGGGGCAACCCATAATACTCATGCATGGATGGGGTTGTAATCACACCACACTCGCAAGTATTGAAAAGACAGCTGTCGGGTTCGGCACTGTTTATAATCTTGACTTGCCTGGGTTCGGCGCATCGTCTGAACCACCATTTAACTGGGGCGTTGAGGATTACACAGCAATGCTTGAAGCATTCATTAAAAAGAATGGAATCGATAACCCGATATTGCTCGGACACTCTTTTGGAGGACGTGTTGGAATCATGTATGCGTCGTCGCACCCAGTAAAAAAACTCATCCTGGTGGATGCAGCCGGAGTAAAGCCCTGCCGGTCACTTAAGTATTATCTCAAGGTTTACTCCTTCAAAGCGTCAAAGCGTATCACTACACTTATCTATGGCAAGGAAAAAGCTCAGGCAATAATCGATGAGAAACGCAAAAAGCACTCCTCAGCCGATTACGCCCAAGCATCGCCACGGATGAGAGGGATTCTGAGCAAGACGGTGAATCAAGACCTAAAACACCTTATGCCTTCAATCAAAGCTCCCACCCTGCTGATTTGGGGCGACAACGACACCGCCACGCCGCTGCGTGATGCAAAGGTCATGCAGCGTCTCATTCCCGATGCCGGCCTGGTGAATTTTCCCGGCTGTGGCCACTATTCATTTCTTGATAATCCCCGGCAATTCGCTGCCGTGTTAAAAAGCTTCTTAGCATCATGACTATAACCAATGCCATCATATCATCCCCGGCGATGACTGTGTTTTACATTATTGTGACCCTGTGTGTGGTTCTGAATCTGATTGCAGAATTTTCGCGCGACATCATGATGATGCAGCAAAACTCTTATCGTAATGACCGTTATCGCCGTTGGTTGCGTTCGTCGGGCGACACGACATCCTATCCACGGCTCATAGGGCTATGTGTAGCGTTGTTAGCTCTTGTCAATTTTTCAGCCCAAATATGGGGGATGCTCCTGATAGGATTATTTACTGCAGCCAACGCCGTTCATCTTTTCACAAGAAAGTATAAAAAACCGCTCGTATGGACTAAGCGAGTGAAGCGAATCTTCGCTACTATGGTAGGGATTACTTTGGTTGTGGAAGCGGTTGTGGCACTCATTACCATCAACAGTAGCGGCGCCGGCGAATTATTCTTCAGTTGCTCAGTGGCAGGTACATTCATTTATTGCGCGTCGCAGCTTGTCATAATGGCATCAATCGTGATTCTCTCGCCTGTTGAAAAGGCTATCAATAAGAAATTCTATGACGATGCGGCCCGCATTCTGCGCTCCGTGCCGGGCTTAAAGGTGATCGGTGTAACAGGTAGCTACGGAAAGACAAGCACCAAGCATTATCTTGAGCGGATCCTTTCCGAGAAATATGATGTGCTAATGACACCAGGTAGCTTCAACACCACCCTGGGTGTGATCCGTACGGTAAGAGAGATGATGAAACCTTACACCGAGGTGTTCATTTGCGAGATGGGTGCCAAGCAGCTCAATGACATCAAGGAGATATGTGATCTGGTTCATCCGCAAATTGGTATCGTTACCGCCGTGGGTCCGCAACACCTTGAATCGTTCAAGACCATAGAGAATGTGCAGCGTACGAAATTTGAACTCGTAGACTCACTACCTACCGACGGACTTGCCGTTATCAACAATGATTTCCCTTACATTGCCAACCGCAAGGTAAATAACGTTGATACCGTACGATATGGGGTAGCCGACACAAAGGGAACTGACTTCCATGCCGAAAACATACGCTACGATGCCGGAGGTACTTCATTTACCATTGTGGGCGGAGATAGGAGAATTGACCTTCACAC
>CAJUSN010000180.1 GCA_910589095.1 uncultured Muribaculaceae bacterium | reverse complement strand
GGCCCGACTACCCCTCCAAAGAAGACTTCTTCTTCAACGAAGAGGAATACTAAGCAAAAATCAGTCGATCTTATCGGCTTAAATATTTGAAATACAAAACGATTGGTAAGCGAACAAATAAACTTGCCAATCGTTTTTTATTGTCTCTTGTTTATCCTGTGGAGATTGAATATATCTTCGGTGGCAGACCAATCCGACGCAGCATGAATATATCTGTTGCCGTGGCAGTCTGGAATCCTAATGGCAATAACGGTCGTGGCAAGATTCGTGCGTCAGTTCCAGACAGTGCTCGTTTCAACAAACTTCCGCTGACAAAGGTCAATAAGGTTGATACCGAATTGAATGAATACAATCAAAAGTTTCCCGGTCAGATTAATGAGGATATAATCGCGGCTTTTCTCAATGACAAACCGCTTACTCCTTGCAACACACATTCGTCGTCATTGCCCTAAACGACGGACTGAGCATGATTGTCATAAGCCGCCTACTCGGCCACGGTAGCACCGATGTCACCGAAAAGGTCTACGCCAAATTCCTCCCATAGTCCCTCGTCTCGGCTACGCCTGCCTCCCCAAGTAACTGGAATAATTTGGATAATCAGAATATTGATAGTAAATTTGAAGACAAACACTGCATTTCCAAATCATGGAGCACAAACGAAAAAACATCAAAGACATAGAGGTTATCACAAATTGTGACAACCTTGACGCAACTCCAATAGAGAATAGGATCTTTACCGTTCGCGGCCACCAGATAATGGTTGACAGAGATTTAGCAGAACTGTATGGTGTTGATACTCGTTCACTTAATCAAGCCGTCAAACGAAATATCGATCGTTTCCCCGAAAGTTTCCGATTCCAAATTTCAGATGAAGAGAAAACGGAACTGGTCGCAAATTGTGACCGGTTCAAGACAACTATAAAATTCTCCCCCTCAAATCCATATGTTTTCACTGAGCAAGGAGTGGCCATGCTGTCTGCTGTGTTAAAGAGCGAGACGGCAATTCATACAAGCATCCGAATCATTGAGGCATTTGTTGCAATGAGAAATTTCCTCATGAACAATGCCTCAATATTTCAGCGTATGGAACGGCTTGAAATGAAGCAGTTGAAAACTGACGAGAAAGTGGATGCTATACTTGACAAACTCGGAGAAGAGAAAAAGCCCAAGGAAGGTATTTTCTTCCAAGGCCAGATCTTCGATGCTTACGTGTTTGTTGCCGACCTCATCCGCAAGGCTCAAAATAGGATTGTCGTCATCGACAACTATATAGACGATACAGTGCTTTTGCAGTTGGCAAAACGAAAAGTCGGAGTATCAGTTGATATTTACGATGGCCAAATTTCTCGCCAGCTCCATCAGGATGTTGCGGCTCACAATGCCCAATATCCCGGAGTCACACTCCATCACTATCAGAAAGCTCACGACCGCTTCATGATAATCGATGAGGAAGTCTATCATATCGGAGCCTCCTTGAAAGACCTCGGCAAGAAACTCTTCGCATTTTCAAAGATGGATGTCATGACCGGCTCCGAACTGCTCTCAAAGCTGTAACCACCTCTGCCTGCGGCAGGCATTGCAACGGGGAACACGACTTTGGTGCGTTCCCCACCGTCCACGGCAAGGATATTTTGTGGTAACGGTTGAGTTCCCCCAAAGAGGTTGCCTAAACTTGTTAGATAGCCTCAGGCCCAGCTCCTCAGTTCCGATAAAGACGCATCTACGACAACAAATCATTGATGAGACGACTCGGCATCAAAGACCGTACTTGAAACATCTCCGCGACAACGGTCTCCTCGGCTACTCCCGCCACGCTGACAAATACTGGTACACCCAATCCGACATCGACCACTTCCTCTCTCGCTGCCACTATCCTCCTTTCGCAGAAAAGCAATAATACATCCCTACAAGAGGGTGTATCAAATATCTGATGCAGCCTCTTCGTCAAGTTGGTATTGTGAAGTTAGTGAAGGGGGATGTTTATAGAATGATGTTTATAGAATAAGGATCTGTGATGGGTCAATCAGTTTCGTCATCATCGGAGAGTTTGTAGAAGTCGGTGGTGTACTCAATCCGGTGGCGAAAGAGGTCGGCACATAAGAGCGACAGGTTTTCGGTAGATGGGTACTGCTGCATGAAAAGGTGTCGCAGCGCACGCCAGGATCTTACTTCAAATTTTTTAAGGGTTCTGTAATAATTCAAGATTCTCAAACAGCAAACAATCTCACCTTCAACGAATTTAAGGGTTATCTTCTGACCGTTGTAGCTCTCACCCAGCTCCATTGTATATGGAACTGTTCCGGTCAACTCGGAGGGTAACTCAACAAAAAGGTTTTGGTCAGAAGCTTTTTCAAAATACTCGGCCTGACGCTGCATGTAATTACTCCACAGTGCTTCAAGCGACTGAGCCTGCGATTCGGTGAGCACTAAGCCCGAAGGACCCCCTGTCCAGTCAAAGTCAGGAATGGTTTGCGAAAGGGATTTAGAATCAAGAATTGGGTAAGCATCGGGATTGATCATTACTTCGAATTTAAAGTCACAATACTTTGTGGGGCGATTGCGCCATGACCAATCCTCGTCAGAATAAGAATCTGACGTAACGGTTCCACAGGCAACAATCCCTGTTTGCCCATAGCCTACCTTGAGCAGATAGCATGTGTCACCTTTCTTCACACGGTCATAATCACGTATTGACCAGTTCATACCGATGTCACCACTATTAGCCAACGCACATTTTTCCAAGTCTGTAAGGAATCGTGACATCGTATAGGATGAAAATCCCGGATTCCATTTAAAAATCACCACACTCATTGCATTCTGATAAGTAAGTTAAACAATCCATCTGCATTCGCAGACCCACAAAGATACAATAATTTATGGTGCACTGCGCTAATACGATACATAAATATTCGGTGATCCATACCATATAAGTAAACAACGAGAGAATGTGAACCTTACCGCACGCGGAATGTTGAATTATTAACTAATTTCCCTAACCAATATGTGCAATTCTTTTTTAAGAGGTGCCTTGTCGGCACTTGCAATAATTTCCAGCATAATGTGTATGAAAGCTAAAACTTCTTATATCTTCCTTGCCCCCGGAGTGGAGGAGGTTGAGGCCACGGCAACAGTCGATGCTCTGCGCAGGGCATCCATCGATGTTGTGACAGTGGCTGTGGGCGACAATCTTCAAATAAAAGGCGCCACTGGTCAAACCCTTGTAGCCGATTCTTTAATTTCAGAAATCAACGCCGACGACGCCGATTGGATTATCATACCCGGTGGCGATCCGGGAGCACAGAATCTTGCAGCCAACAGCGAGTTAAAACAGATCGTCCTGAACCATTTCAGAAAAAACGGGCGCATAGCCTCTATTTGCGCCGGACCGGCTGTAGTGCTTGCTCCTTTGGGTGTTCTCAAAGGGAAGAAAGCCACATGCTACCCTGGACTGGGCGACGCAATCAATTCCAATGGTGGCAAATACGTTGAACAGACGGTGGTCATTGAACCCGGACTAATAACATCCGAAGGCCCGGGCACCACACTCCCGTTTGCCATAGAGATAATCCGTGCCACAAAGGGAAACCAGGTGGCTGAATCAATAGAAACTGGAATGCTGGTGAAGGATAAATAGTGTGTGCAATTCCCTCACCGGTAGTAAAAAGAATCGGATAAACGATAAGCGTCGTTATCCGATTCTTTTTTTGTCCGAGCTAACAAAAAAAGAAGAGCAGGTACTTCAATCATCCTTTCTGAGGAGGTAGAACTGTCAATTTTAGTGTAATTTATCAAGGGGTTGCGGAATTTTTGCTAATTTTGTAAATTAATAACCTACCTTACACCATGGCAGATCAGAAAATAAAGATAGGCATAACACATGGCGACACAAATGGGATTGGCTACGAGGTGATTCTTAAATCACTTGAGGACAATCGCATGTTGGAGCTTTGTACGCCAATAATATATGGATCGGCAAAGATTGCCAACCACTACCGCAAGATGGTAAATCTCGGCCAGATCCCCATGACACAGATAAGCGA
>CAJUSN010000179.1 GCA_910589095.1 uncultured Muribaculaceae bacterium | reverse complement strand
GGGTTTGAGGTAAGTCTCGCCGTCGTTGTCGCTGGTCTGATAGCCCATGTAGGCATTGCGCACTGAGCGGATGTTGTCGGTGAAGTCAGTGATTGAGTTGAGCGCGTAGGGCGATTCAATGTAGTCGGGGTCAGCTTCTGTACCTGAACCGATGGGATTGCCTATCTTCTGGTTACCAACCTCATCGGCAATGTCCTGTGCGCCTACAATGAGTTCCTGTACGGCGGCAGCATAGCTCTTGTACAGTGATCCGCTTTGGCCGGCATTCTTCATGTATGAGCCGTAGTTAACGTCGTATGACATTTCGGCATCTTCCAGAATCTGAGCCTTGGCAGCGCTGAGGGTGCCTTCGTCGGTCCAAGAGGCTTCAAGACGCACGCAGCAGTTGCGAAGGTCATCGGCCACGGCAGCGAGGTAATAGAGTTCATTCTGGGTGAAACGGCTTGCAGGACGGGGAGAAGTGATGGCAGTGGTTTCGTTGGCAGGCTCGAAGAGCATATATTCAATGGCATGGAAGCCGAGGAGTCCCTGTCCGAGGTTGTTTACGAAGTTGGCTGCGCTCTCGCGGTCGGAGATGAGTGCCATCTGAGCCGCGTTGTTGAGCATAGCGTTCATGGCTGTCTTGTCAAGAGGCCAAGTGTCGATGTGCGGGTCGATACTGTAGATATCGGCGGGGCCGAAGAGCCATGCCTCGCTGAGCTCCCAATATTTGCGGGCGGCGATCCACTGGTCACCGGCGGCTTTGATCTGATCTTCGGTGAGTCCTGCGGGACCGGCTTCACACATGGCATCGCAAAGCTCTGCCAGTTTGATGGTGGCGTCGGCAAGTGCGCGATAGGTTGGAACCACCGTACAGTTCACATAATCCTCCACAATAGGTTTCAATTCTGCTTCCTGTGCGGTGAGCTCGGTGGAGTTGTTTGCAGGTTCGTCTTTGTCGGAGCAGGCTGCCATGCTGAAAAGCATCAGGGCACAAGCTCCCAGTTTTGTAATTCCTTTCATGTTCATTCGTATGTTGGTTAATTGTTCATTTTGTAAAGAATCCGGCGTAGGTTATTCCCACTGAAATGGAGGGCTCGTTGTTGAACGGCTTGCGCATAAGTCCAATGGAGTATTCTCCCTTTATCACTATCTGCTTGATGGGATACCAGTTGATACCTCCGGCCAGGCGGTTGCGTCCGCACCAGTCATACTTCAGTACGCCGCCTGCCGTCTTGAACATCGTGTCGTAGAAATCCCAGCGTCCGAAAATGTAGAATCGCTGATTGGCTGTAAGCCCGGAATGTATCTGACTGAAAATATCGTAACCCACTTCCACTCCGGCCGAGATTGCATCGGATGCCACGTTGGTTTTGGGCGATGGCGAATCGGCGCGAAGCTTTTTGTTATATATGGTGATCTGATCCGAGTTGCTGAGATGGCCGTACACCAAGCCGCCTCGTGCAATGAGATTGTGTCCGCTGTAGGCGAAGTCAAACGCTCCTATCGAAAGGGTACCTTTCACATCCTTCCATGTCTCATTGGGGTGAGAGAGGGTGTTGGAGAATGTGTTACCCACGTAGCCGCTGAGGCTCAGGCGTAGACCTTTTACTGAATAGTTGTCGATTCTCACCACTCCGGCCATGGCGTTGGCAATCTTGAATTCGTAGGGTGATCCTGCGGCATCGTTGGCCCATCCGTCGCGACCGAAGCGGTCGGAGTCAAGACCCGGCACAAGCATAGCCTCGTAGCGCCAGTTCCCTGCTTGTCCGAAAATCGAGATACCTGTTTCATGCCATGTGCAGGGGATGATGGTGTTGTCACCCTCCGGACGATACACGCCGAAGAATTCGTTGGGCATGTGGTGAACATTTGTTCCGCCAACGGGCACAATCATGTGACCCACGCGCAGGTTAAGCGCTTTGTTGAAGGTCTTTTGAAGCCAGAACTGCTCCAGGGCCACCTCGCCTCCACGTTCAACTTCGGTTTCGTATTCGCCCCCTTCGTCATCTTCCATCTCTATGGCGCTTTCAGTGCCGCCATGCTCGAACTCTATCTCGGTTCCCATTGACCATCCTTTGCCAAAGTCGTAGCCCAGATAGACCACTACGTGTGGCAGGTCCACGCGGCTGTGGTGGTCGTTCTTGGTGCTGTTGATGGTCTCGGTGGTCTTATAGCGATTCCAAGCATCGCTGTAGAAGTTGTAGCTGTACACAGCCTCGCCGTAGCCTCCCACTTGAAAGCGTGAGTGTTTTTTCTCCTTTTTAGGCTCCGCTTTTTTGCATACGGTAGTATCGGCCGGGGCCGGGGTCGGCTCTGCATTTACGCCGGCAGGAAGCATAGCCATAAATGCAGCTGCCGTCAGTATGGTAGATATCTTTTTCATTGCGTAGGGGTGATGAAAATCGGTTTATCGGGTGCAAAGTTCGGCATTGCTTGCAAGTCCCGCAATCCATATTTTTTAGATAAAATCAGTGAAAAACATCATGTTTTCACTATAAAAATCACTAAAATTAGGTATGGTGCAGGTGCTTTTTAGTTATTACTTTTGCATGCCGGATTGTCACTTCAGCCAATCCGATCGTAATTTCCGCATATTCTTGCAATGAACAAGACCTATACAGCCACTGACAAAGTGCGCGATCTCATCGACGACAATAGTCTGCTTCTGCTTGCCATAAGCCGCTTCGGGATTCCTCTCGGATTTGGCGACGCAACGGTAGGAGAGGTGTGTGACCGTCAGAATGTGGACTGCGACACGTTTCTTACTGTGGCAAATTATATCGGTCGCCGCCCTTATAATCCGGAGCGGGTGGAACTTTCCGCGCTTATGGGCTATCTGCGTCGCGCACATAATTATTATCTTGACTATCTTCTTCCTCAGATCGGCAAAAAGCTGGTTGACGTGATAGGTCATCGCGGGGAGAGCGAGGTGTGCGGTCTCCTCATGCGTTATTATGATGAGTATGTTGATGAAGTGCGCCGCCACATGAATCACGAGAATGACACTGTGTTTTCTTACGTGGAAAATCTTCTTGCCGGACAACTCGTGGAAGGGGTGACATTTGAGTCGTCGGCGCCACCTCACGCTGATATGACCGCCCGTCTGCGCGACCTCAAAGATATTATAATAAGGTACTATCCTCAGAAAAACGGCGATACGCTCAACTCTGTGCTCCTCGACTTGATAACTTGTGAGCGGGATTTGAAAAGCCATACACTTATTGAGGATACACTCTTCTCCCCCCAAGGTAAAACAGCTGGAACTTTCGTTGCGCCGCCGCAACCGTAACAGCGATTCCGAGTCCATGGGGCCTCAGCGTGTCGATGACAAGCTGCAGTCATTGACCGAACGCGAAAAGGAAGTTATAAGGTGTGTGGCAAAAGGGATGGCTAACAAGGAAATTGCCGATGCGCTTTGCCTGTCTGTGCACACCATAACAACCTACCGCCACAACATAAGCGTGAAGCTTGACATACATTCTCCCTCCGGTCTCACCATTTTCGCCATCATCAACAAACTGGTGGATATCGCCGAACTCTCTCCTTCATGACGCCATCTGATAAAACGATAAAGTAAGTTGTGTGCTGCACGTTTTAGTCTTGAAAACTGCGATCGCAAGGCTCTAAAATCAACTTCCGGGAAAAATATTGCAAAAAATATTGCAAAAAAGTTGCGGAATTGAAAAAATGTGTCTAACTTTGCACTCGCAATTACGCCCCGAGCGTTTTGTTTGGCCCATTCGTCTATCGGCTAGGACGCAAGATTTTCATTCTTGAAAGAGGAGTTCGATTCTCCTATGGGCTACCAATAATAGATAACTCCTTAATAAACTCGACAACAAGCAATGGCAAACCATAAATCATCGCTTAAAAGAATCCGTCAGACTGCTTCACGCCGTCTTCGTAACCGCTATTATGCTAAGACTGCCCGCAACGCCGTGCGCAATCTTCGCAAAATGACCGACAAGGCCGAAGCTCAGGCCGCATTGGTTAAGGTTACAGCTATGCTTGACCGCTTGGCAGCCAAGAAGACTATCTCTAAAAACAAGGCTTCCAATCTCAAAAGCAAATTGGCTCTCTATACCAACAAGCTCGCTTGATTTAGGCCTTGCCAGACTTATTACTTTGGCCCATTCGTCTATCGGCTAGGACGCAAGATTTTCATTCTTGAAAGAGGAGT
>CAJUSN010000178.1 GCA_910589095.1 uncultured Muribaculaceae bacterium | reverse complement strand
CGTCCGCTACATTGTGGACACCATCAAGGCTTCCATCATCTGATCATTCTACCCAAAATCCCAATAAGAGAGCCGGCCCCTCGACACGAGGAGTCGGCTCTTGTTTTTTACTTGTGAGCGGGGATCAGATGAAGAGGTTGAGGTTGGCTTTGTCGGCGCGGTTCATGTAGGTGGCAACTCCTCCGATGGTAACATTGTCGAGAAGTTCATCGGCGTGGACACCCATTACATCCATTGACATTTGGCAAGCGATGAATTCAACCCCTGCATTGATGGCGGCTTCGCGTAGTTGTTCAAGGGAGTCGACATTTTTGCGCTTCATTATGTGGCGCATCATTCGGCGTCCAGCTCCCATCATGTTCATTTTGGAGAGTTTCAACTGTTTGGAATGGGCAGGAAGCATCATGGAAAACATTCTGCCGAACATATCCTTTTTTACTCGGGGTTTGGTAGTTTTCTTGATTGCGTTCAGCCCCCAGAAGGTGAAGAATATTGTTACTTTTTCACCTGTGGCGGCAGCTCCGTTAGCCAACACGAAAGTGGCAAGAGCTTTATCAAGGTCGTCGCTGAACAGGATGAATGTTCTGCCACGCGGGGTGGCCACAGCAGTGGCCGGTGATTGGCCGGGGGAGGATCGTTTCACCTGGATGGTGTGCATTCCCTTTGAAGAGGACGAGGATATGAAGCTGTTGCCGGTGGATTCACACCAAGCTTTTGCGTCGCGGGCAAATCCGGGATCTGTGGCCGTGATTTGAAGGGTTTGTCCGGGCGAGAGATTTTCCACCCCCTCTTTCAGTTTCATAATGGGTCCCGGGCAAGAGAGACCGCAAGCGTCTATTTTCATGGCGGATTGATGTGATGTTTGTTGGTTATTGCATACGGGAGCGATTGATTCACTGAAAGGAGCCGGAGCGGGAATAGGTGCTGTGGCAGTGCGGAAAGTCTTAATACCACCAATGAGATTGCGCACATCTTTGAAGCCATTGCCAATAAGGATGTTGGAGGCGAGATAGCCACGGAGCCCTACACCGCAGAAGAGGATTACAGGGTTGTCGGCGGATAATTCACCCATGCGGGAGCGAAGATCGTCCAACGGGATGTTTACGGCGCCGGGGAGAGAACCGGACTCAAATTCCATGGGAGTGCGTACGTCTATGAGATTTACCCTGGAGAGGTCCATGTCGCGAAGTTGTCGCCAGTAAATGGGCTTCATTTTACCGGATAGGATGTTGGAGGAAACGTAGCCGGCTATTGCGGCAGGGTCCTTGGCCGAAGAGTAGGGAGGAGCGTAGGCTTGTTCGATACGGGTGAGGTCATAGACAGAACCGTTGCTTTTAATAATTTGGGAGATGAGGTCAATGCGTTTGTCCACACCATCAAATCCAACTATCTGTGCACCCAGAAGCTTTCCGTCGTTGGGTGAAAACACCACCTTGATGGTCAGGGGGAGAGCACCGGGATAATATCCGGCATGGGAGAGCGGATGGATTGTGGCCGAGAGGTAAGGGATGCCGGCTTGTTTAAGTCGTTTAGCCGGCAGGCCTGTCGTTGCCACGGTAAGGTCGAACACTTTGGCAATTGAGGTGCCGATGGCCCCTTCATAGGTAGCGGTGTTTCCGAGCAGCATATTGTCGGCAACAATACGAGCTTGTCGGTTCGCGGGTCCGGCGAGATAATTGAGCCAAGTGTCGCCTGAAATTGGATGTGTGAATTCAATGGCGTCGCCCACGGCGTAAATATCCTTGACGGAAGTTTGCAGAAATTCGTTGACCTTAATACCACCTTTCGGACCTAATTCAATGCCGGCATTGGCAGCGAGCCGAGTGTTAGGACGGACACCGATGGAGAGGATTACCATGTCGGCGACAATAGAGCGTCCATCGGCAAATGAGATTTGAGTTCCGTCGGTGGTTTGGGCAAATGAGGCAACGGCGGTGTCGAGATAAAGTCTCACCCCTTTTTCATGCAGATGCGAGTGAACAATCTGTGCCATGGAGAAATCCACCGGGGCCATTACTTGTGGGGCCATTTCAACCACTGCGACTTCGGCACCGGCATCAAGTAGATTCTCGGCCATTTCCAAACCGATGAAACCACCGCCCACAATAACCGCGCGACGAACCGAGCCTGACGCAACACGAGCTTTTATGCTGTCGGTGTCAGCGACATTACGCAGAGTGAATATGTTCTCGTTGTCAATGCCGGGGAGGGGAGGCCGAACGGGGTTGGCTCCGGGGGAGAGAAGGAGCTTATCGTAGGATTCAGTGTAGGAAGAACCGTTGGGTGCAGTCACAGTCACGGTGTGAGCGATGGGATCGATGGAGGTCACTTCAGAATTGACCCGCACGTCGATATTGAACCGACGGCCAAATGATTCCGGGGTCTGCACAAGGAGCTTCTCGCGGTTGGCAATAGTACCGCCGATATAATAGGGGAGGCCACAGTTGGCATAAGAAATGTGTTGGCCTTTTTCAAACAGGATTATATCAGAATCTTCGCTGATTCGGCGTAGGCGAGCGGCGGCAGTTGCGCCACCGGCCACGCCTCCAATAATGAGGTGTTTCATGTGTTTGATTATTTTTTTGACAAAGGTAAGCGTGAAATGATAGACGTGCAAGTGGTTTTTGTTATCTTTGCATAGATAAAATCTATTATTGGGTTATGACTATACAGCAATTGAAATATGTGGTGGCGATTGATCAGTATCGGAGTTTTGCCGAGGCATCGGCAGCGCTGAATGTGACTCAGCCCACACTCAGTGCAATGCTTGGAAAGCTTGAGGAGGAACTTGATGTACGTATATTCGAGCGTTCGAGTCGCAAGGTTGTCACTACGCCGACCGGAGCCAAGATTGTGGAACATGCCCGAAGAGTGCTGATGGAAGCAGAGCGACTCGTGGAGATGGTTAGCGAAAGTAAGGGAGGTGTGTCAGGCCGATTCCGCATGTCTGTAGGGCCGAGCGTGGCACCCTACGTGTTGCCGGACTTCATCAGGATTTATCAGCAGGAGTATCCCGAAGTGGAACTCTCAGTGGAGGAGATGCGCCCGGAGGCGATGATAAAGTCGCTTAAGGAGGGGGTGACGGATGTGGGGATAGCGACGACGGGCCATGTGACGACGGGTATTTTTGAGATCCCACTTTATACGGAGCGATTCATGGTGTACCTGTCGGAGAGCTGTTGGCGAAAGCTTCCGGTTTTTGATGCTTCGGAGCTTGAACACGAACACTTGTGGGTAATGAAAGAGGTGCAGTGTTTGAGAGAGAGTGCGTTCAGCTTCTGCAAAGGAAGGATAGGGAGGCGTCATGTCTACGAAGCCGGTAATGTGGATACATTGATACGGATAGTTGATGCAAATGGTGGATATACGATAATACCGGAAATGCATTTGCCCATGCTGAATGAGAAACAGCGAGAGAATGTGCGCCGAATAGATGGCGACTATCTTTCAATGAGGCGAGTGTCGCTGTATATCAGGGCGGATTATGTGAGGGAACGGATGGTTAATACCGTTGTAGAGACGTTCAAGCGTTTTATGCCAGAGGGGATGCTTGACGAACGTATACAGCGGTTGGGGGTAAAGTTGTAAGGGGATCAGCAGCTTTTTGGCGCAGTGGAGCCGGGGGCAAGAAGAGAGGGGATTTTAGGGAAGGAGAGGGATGATACAGGAACCCCCTTCGGGGCTTGCGGGGAAGGTGGGAAGGGACCGGGCCCTCGGTGATGGCTCCGCCATACCGAGGACCCGGCTATGTGACAAGGTGGCTTTCAGCCACGGGGATGGGATTGATACGAGAAGAAATGGGAGGGGAATTAGCTATTATAGCTTGGATAGCTGTTATAGCAGGGATTGCGGCAAGAAATCGGTGTAGCAAGGACGCCCACAGAATGTCAAAGAACTCTTGCCGCGGTTTACGGGGACTCCGAGCGCCCGCGGCGGCGCTTAGGTGAGGGGGATGAGGTGTAGGAATGGGATGTGGGAGATTTGATTTAGAATTGTTGGGGATGGTTGGTTTGGTATATGGGCGTTTCGCTCCGTTATTGTTGGGTTGTCAGATGGAGGTGTGTCGGGGAGAGTGGGTTCGGGGGACGCGAGGTCGATGAGTGGGAGGGAGCGGTCGTGCCGGATTGCGCGGACGCGGAGCGTGAAGGAATTAACGCGGGTGTGGGGGCGATAGGTGCCGTGGACAATAAGCAGGGAGTGATGGG
>CAJUSN010000177.1 GCA_910589095.1 uncultured Muribaculaceae bacterium | reverse complement strand
ACCAGATGCTGAGAATGTTCGGTAAGAAGAATGCGCGCGGAGAAGGTTATCTGTGGAACCGGTTCATGCGTGGCTGGCTTGAGGCTACCGAGAGGGAATATACCGGCTACCGTGATGCGCTGAAACGTCTTGATGAGAAGGTGAGCGAGGTGTACGGCAAGAAGATGAAGTGGGGAGACCTATTCGCGGTTGACCGCAAGCTGCCGAACGCTACGGTAAGCTTCATGGACGGAGGCGAGATGAAGGAGCACGAGCTGACCCAGGGTAATCTGCTGTACATCTATATGGCTGACAAGATGAGCGACGGACGTATGAAGCTGCGCAAGATGGGCATCACCGAAGAGAAAATCGAAGAGATAAAGAATTTCCTCGATCCGCACTTCCTTGAGCTTGCGGACTGGATGCAGGAGGAGTTCCTGATGGGTAAGCGCAATGAGTACAATGAGGTGCACAAGCGGATGTTCGGTGCGAGCATGGCGGCGATAGAGAACTACTTCCCCTTGAAGATACTGGCCAACGCCCGACTGGAGGAGGTGGACGTGGCGGAGGATACGGCGGACACTGCCCTGCCGGCGACCTCGACAGGTAGCATTATCAAGCGCAGGAGAAACAGCCTCGCCCTTGACGTGACGGGAGCGAATGCGTTCAGCGTGATACTTGACCACCTTCAGCAGATGGAGAGGTGGGCTGCGTTCGCGGAATTCAACCGTGACCTTAACACGCTGCTGTCATACAAGCGGTTCAGAACCCAAGTAATGAACATGAGCAGTGTGTATGGCGGAGGAAAGACGCTGTGGAACAATTTCCGCAATGTGTGCAGTATGGCCGCAGGTGCTTACCGTCCGCCGATTGCAGCTCTTGACAAGGCGGCGGTGAATATCGCCCGTTGCATGGATGAGTTTCTGATTTCGGAGTATGTGGTTCGTTGCTCGCTGTGGATAGTAGGAATTGAGGGGCAATTGTTTGACAGCTATACATTTGTGTAGAACTCAATGGAGAGGACCTCTGTTTTATTAATAAAAGTTTAAACTATGGCATCTGTGTTACTATATATCGGAATTGGTTTAATAATAATAGGTTGGGGTACATTATCTTGGTTTGCGGCGAAGCAATTGAATGCTCAAAAAGAATATGAGAGACTTCCTCAAAAATGGCAGGAAATGAAGCAAAAATTAATACACAAGCGTTGGATTTGCCGTGGCATAATAATGATAGGGTTGATTAGCATAGCAATTTCCCTGTTAATTTAAGTGTTTGAGAGCACATTTTTTCCAATAAATATTTAACGAAAAGTGTGATTTTTTCAGTTTGATTGAGTCTAATTATCAAAATCTTAATAATTATGACTCTATGGCTACTTCATTTTATGCATTAATGAGCGTCCTTGCCTGTCTTGCGCTTTTCAATTTCTATAACGCGGAGCATCAGAAACCATCCACGGTTCGCACTGTGGGTGTGTTGATTAACGGATTAGCATTCGTTCTAATCGTTGTGGCAATCATTATAGCAGTATTTATTAAATTGTGATATATGTTTAGTCATGTTATCGGATTTGTAGCCGTCGGTTTGGTATTTGCATTAGTCTATTCAGCAGCCGATAAAGTTATATCAAAAATTAAAGATGTGAAAAAACGTAAGTACACAAGGATTGCAGTATACGCAATCTTATTATTCTGTGGCGCCTGCATGGTTGATATAATTGTTAGAGGGTGAAGCTAAGTTATGTTTTAAGAGTTTGAAATGCACTGTTTCAACATTCATAACGGCATTTTTACGCAGCGCCTTTATAATGAATAATCACCGATGTAATTTTTGGAGGAATTTCGCGTCTTAATAGAAAAAAATATATGTATAAAATCATATTAATGATAATGACAATTGCCGGCGGTATTTACGGAGGAGCTGTCGGAGGCTATCTGCATAGCAAGAATCGATCCCGCAAGAAAAAAATCACGTTAGGCGTTCTTGGTTTGATACTCGTGGGAATTGAGATCATAGCCATTGTCGGAGTACTTTCCGAATAACAAAGAATAATTAATTCCTCATGATGATCTGAGTTGAATCATGACAGCACGTGAAATTATCCATACATTCTTTTTTATAATTTTAGGGTTGGTTTCCTTATGCGAAGTAAAGGGAGCCAAGAAACCACGCAAATATATCAGTCTTGCGGTTGGTATTCTGTCACTACTAATTGCCCTTTGGGACATTCTGATTTACGCTATGGGGATAAGACTCTAATCAGCATGTTTTAACAGATTGACATTAAATACCGCCCTACCCTCAAACGTCAACAAATCCTGTATAATATGATTACTTACGAAGAATTTGAAGCCTACTCCTGCATGGTCATAGATGCAGCAATTGTCATGGCCATTCTTCGGTGGGTATTCAATACACAACCACGGCGTGATCAACCTGCCAACCACAGTAAAGAAACATCGCCATCAGGCAAGTAGTCAAAAAGGGTTGGATTGTCAACAAAAAGTAGGCATTTTGACCAACATAGAGATTTTTTTACTACATTTGCACTAAAATTTCCTACGATGATTCTTGTTAATTCCATATCAAGGTTCGGTAAATACTGCTTGTTCATCAGCGAAGTGTTCAAGAAGCCCAGCAAATGGAAAGTATTCTTCAACCGCACCATTTTTGAAATAACCAAACTTGGAGTCGATTCCATACCACTGGTTATAATAATCTCGCTTTTCATTGGCTCTGTGATAGCCATCCAGATGCAACTGAATATCTCCTCGCCTCTGATCCCCACCTACTCTGTTGGTCTGGCTACCCGAGAAATTATCCTGCTTGAATTTTCCAACTCCATTCTTTGCTTGATACTTGCAGGGAAAGTAGGCTCGAATATCGCATCCGAAATAGGTACAATGCGAGTCACCGAACAGATTGATGCGCTTGACATAATGGGCGTTAACTCAGCCAACTTCCTTGTGCTACCAAAAGTGGTAGGCTTCATATTCTTCATGCCCGTACTGGTTGCATTCTGCATTGCCACATCAATGCTCGGAGGATATCTCGTGGCTGTGTTCACTGACCTTTTCTCGGTTTCACGATATGTTTATGGTATTCAAGCCATGTTTACTGAATGGTATGTTTGGTATGGACTTATCAAATCACTGTTTTTTGCCTACATCATTGCCACCGTTTCATCCTTTTGCGGATACTACGTCAAAGGTGGAGCCCTCGAAGTGGGTAAGGCCAGCACAAACGCTGTTGTATCCAGCAGTATCCTCATTCTATTAACCGACGTGATACTCACTAAGCTCATGCTCCAATGATTGAAGTTAAGGATCTCACGAAATCATTCGATGGCAAAACCATATTGCATGGTGTAAGCGCCACTTTCTATACGGGTAAAACAAACCTTATAATCGGTCAGAGCGGTTCAGGCAAAACTGTGTTGATGAAGTCGCTCGTTGGGTTGATTCGCCCGGAAGAGGGGCAGATACTGTATGACGGTCGTGACCTGTTGGCCATGACTGAAGAGCAAACCAAAAGCTTGCGTCAAGAAATAGGCATGCTTTTCCAAGGGTCAGCGCTGTTCGACTCCGAAACCGTGCTTGGCAACGTAATGTTTCCTCTGATCATGTTTTCCAACATGACAAAGGCTGAGATGAAGGAGCGCGCCCAATTCTGCCTGGAACGCGTCAACCTTAAAGGAGCTGACAATAAATATCCGAGCGAAATTTCAGGAGGTATGCAAAAACGTGTGGCAATTGCCCGCGCCATAGCCCTCAATCCCAAATATCTGTTCTGCGACGAACCAAACTCCGGGCTTGATCCGAAGACCTCAATACTGATTGACGAATTGCTGAGCGATATCACTCACGAGTATGGGATAACCACCATTATCAACACCCACGACATGAACTCCGTGCTCGGAATTGGAGAAAACATCATATTTATCAATAAAGGCTATCGCGAATGGATAGGCGATAAAGATGAGCTGTTCCATGCCACCAACGAAGCCCTTAACGACTTTGTGTTTGCCACAAAACTGTTTCAAAACGTCAAGGACTATATTATCCACAACGCTCACAAATAAAAAGAGAGCTACCGCTCCCCTTTCTCACAAGATAATACATTAGGCGACGCCTCTGACAAAAGAGCCGTCGCCTAAGTTTATTATAGCGTTGAGTTATGAAAGAATCAATAATTGTTCTTTTTGCGTTCGAAATAACCTTGTTCCTCACCGCAAACAGGGCATTTGCCGGGGGCTGATT
>CAJUSN010000176.1 GCA_910589095.1 uncultured Muribaculaceae bacterium | reverse complement strand
GCGACAGACCAAATCAAAAATGCGCCACCGCCGGCTATGCCACCGGTGAGATATGCAGCCAAAAGGACTCGGTTGCCGCAACGACGGTGCATCAGCATGCCAAACCATGCCAGCCAAAGCATGTTGAAAATCAGGTGTGACGGGTCATATTGCGTGAACATGTATGTGATCCACGACCATGGACGAGTCACTGCTTCCGAAGGATAAGCCGGAAGAGTCAGATACTCTATGGTGTGTGCAATGTTTTCAGAACCGGCCGAGAATACTCCCACAATGGCTACGATGCGAAGCGCGACAAACACCGCGACGTTCGCCCCCAACAACCAAATCAGGGCCGAACGGCGGCCAAAAGAATCGGATATGCGGGGATCAATAGTAAGTGCCATGGATCACTCCTTTTTTCTTCCAGTAGAATATGATGAGGAACCCTACGAGCATGCCGCCCAAGTGTGCGAAATGTGCAACCCCGTCGTTGGCCGAGCTGAGTCCAATCAGCAATTCAAGCACCACAAATCCGGCCACCATCCATTTTGCTTTGACAGGCACCGGTATGAACATCAGGTACATAGGCCGGTTGGGGAAAAGCATACCGAAAGCCAGGAGTACACCGTAGATAGCACCCGATGCACCAACTGTGTTGTAAATGTTGTAGTTCATGGGAAGTATATCCGGTTGTCGGGCCACCCACTCTTGGATTAACTGAGCCGAAGTGTGGTTCAATCTTGCAAGTTCGCTTATCACAGTGTTTTCAAGAGTCAGAGCCCATACACCTTCCTGGATGATGGCTGCACCCACGCCGCATGTGAGGTAAAAAAACAGAAACCGCTTTGCGCCCAGCACGCGTTCAAGTACCGTACCGAACATGAAAAGCGTGAACATGTTGAAAAGAATGTGGGTAAACGTGTCCTGCGAGTGCATGAACATATAAGTGAAAAGCTGGCCCACATTGAAGTCCGGGGCCTCGACGTAATGAAGTGCGAAAAATTTGGTAAGGTCAATTCCGAGCGCGCGTGGAAACACCATCATCGCAAGCCATACAATGAAATTGATTATGATTAAATTCTTGGTGACCGGCGGAAGAAATCGCCACATGTTACTGAACTGATTCATTTGATGTCAAATTAACGGTTGGGCCCTCAGCGGGCGCAGGTATGGCTCGGCGCATTGCAATAAGGCCGAGTTCATTTACAAAATTACAAAAAATAGCTTTAACATTGGGCTATTTTGCGTTCGTAGGCCGAAATTTTAATTTTTTTGTCATTTTTTTAAGATTTTATTGTGTGTGTTGGAATTTTATATTTATATTTGCGCAATAAATATTTCATACACAAATCATTCTCCATGAACAAAACAGAGCTTATCAACTCGATTGCAGAGAAAGCCAATCTCAGCAAGGTGCAGGCTAAGGCTGCACTCGAGGCCACAGTCAACACAATCAGCGAAGAACTCGCCAAAGGTGAAAAAGTAGCTTTGATCGGTTTCGGCACATTTGCCGTGGCTGAAAAAACTGCACGCAAAGGCATCAATCCCCGCACAAAGGAAGTTATTGAAATACCCGCCCGTAAGTCGGTTAAATTCAAAGCCGGCGCCGAACTCAACGACGTGGTGAAATAATATCAGCCTCCCAATCTCCCCTCCACTCAATCAGCTTATTTTACAGCTTTCAAAAACGCCCCTATAATCGGCAGCGCCTTCAGAATTTTCAGAAGTGCGCTGCCATTTTTTATCCGCTTGACGAAAGTGTGTCTTTTTTTGTTTGCAGCAACTTTGCCATAGCAAACACACATCCTTTATAAATTATAAATAAAAATTGGGCTGGCAATTGCTTATAACAAAAATATTTGCGAACTTTGCACTCAAATGGGCCCTTGATGCTTCAGCATCAGGCTTAAACTTGATAATCAATAATCTTAACTTTTTTATACTTCATATAGCATGAAAAAAAGCGCTCTGCAAATTGCCCGCTCGGCCTACCAGCCCAAGCTCCCTGTGTCACTCACCGGCTCGGTAATCGCCGTTGAAGGTGACGCTACTCAGTCGGTAGCCGATCAGGAAGACATCAAGAAATTGTTCCCCAACACTTATGGCCTTCCCGAAATCCGCTTCGAGAAAAACCCCACTCCCGTTGTTGGCAAACCCATCAACGTTGGTGTGATCCTTTCCGGTGGTCAGGCTCCCGGCGGTCATAATGTGATAAGCGGACTCTTTGACGGTATCAAGAAAATCAACAAGGACAGCCGTCTGTTTGGTTTCCTCATGGGCCCCGGCGGTCTGGTTGACCACAATTATGTAGAGCTCACCGCTGATGTTATTGACGAATATCGCAATACCGGTGGTTTCGATATCATTGGTTCTGGTCGTACCAAACTTGAAACCAAAGAGCAGTTTGACAAGGGTCTTGAAATTCTCAAGCAGCTTGGCATTACAGCTCTTGTGATTATCGGTGGCGACGACTCCAACACCAACGCAGCCGTGCTCGCAGAATATTACAAGGAAATCGGTGCCGGCGTTCAGGTTATCGGTGCTCCCAAGACTATCGATGGTGACCTTAAAAACGAAGTGGTTGAGGCCTCTTTCGGTTTCGATACTGCCACCAAGGTTTATTCCGAACTTATCGGTAACATCCAGCGCGACTGCCGTTCAGCAAAGAAATACTGGCACTTCATCAAGCTCATGGGCCGCTCGGCTTCTCACATTGCCCTTGAGTGCGCACTCCAGACTCAGCCCAATGTTTGCATCATCTCTGAAGAAGTAGAGGAAAAGAATCTTACTCTGCAGGATGTTGTGAACTACATTGCCGACATCGTTGCAAAGCGTGCCGCTAACGGCGACAACTATGGCACCGTGCTCATCCCCGAAGGTCTCATCGAGTTTATTCCTGCAATGAAGAACCTCATTGCTGAACTCAACGATCTCCTGGCCCGCACTCCCAACTTTGCCGAAATGGCATGGCCCGAACAGCGTCAGTACGTGCTTGACAACCTTTGCGACAAGAATGCAAAAGTATATGCGTCACTTCCCGATGGCGTGGCCCGTCAGCTCAGCCTTGACCGCGACCCCCACGGAAACGTACAGGTTTCGCTCATCGAAACTGAGAAACTTCTCTCTGAAATGGTTGCCAACCGTCTGAAAGAGATGGCTAAGGAAGGCAAGTACAATGGCAAATTCGCTCCTCAGCACCATTTCTTCGGTTACGAAGGACGTTGCGCAGCTCCCTCTAACTTCGATGCAGACTATTGCTATGCACTGGGCTACAACGCTGCCAACCTTATCAACGCTGGTGTGACCGGTTACATCTCTTCACTCCGTAACCTCACCAAGCCTTCCGTACAGTGGCTCGCAGGTGGTGTGCCCATCTCCATGATGTTCAACATGGAGCGTCGCCACGGCAAGCTCAAGCCTGTGATCCAAAAAGCACTCGTGCGTCTTGACGGCAAACCTTTCCAGCGTTTCGTTGCCAAGCGCGACAAGTGGGCTCAGGAAACCTGCTATGTTTACCCCGGTCCTATCCAGTACTTCGGCCCTGCAGAAGTATGTGACCAACCCACTGCCACCCTCCAGTATGAACATCTTGACAAGTAATAACTTGCCACTCTATTCATAATAATAATCCTTTTCCATTTCCTGCATAAAGTCCTTTTGTTCCTGTTCCGTTAATGCCCTGTGATATGTTTCTGCCGCTTTTGCATTGATTTCTTTTAAGGATTTTATACCCTCTGCCGGATTCTTCATTATGACTTCGTCCGTTACCGCATCATTCAAAATAATTTTAAGGATTTTCAGAATATTATTGCATGTCCGTATTAACAGATTACTTTCTGACAAATTTTTCTGGAATGCCAATATCCGTCTGCGCTCAATCTTCTGGAGCTTTTCATCGCCCAGGCACGGGGCAATATGCCCTTTGTAATATGCCACATACCATTTAATGGTATTTCCCTTTATGTTTCTTCTTTTCCTGTCCAGCCATTCATCAAAATACCTGTTAAGCGTAAGGTTACGGTTATTCGTATATACCCCTGATTCAATCTTTTTCCTTACCTCCTGCTCTTTCTGCGAAAGCTCCTTCATATTCTTTCCGTAAATGCTGTACCTTTTATCATTTACGGTAAAGCGCTTTTCTAATGTTCCGTCTGCTCGTTTCCTCGTACTGGCTCCCAGTCTCGCCATAATAAGCACCGCCTTTCTATAATGTGGGGTAGGCAGCAGGCATATAGCCGCCGCCCACTCCCTTATTTCCGTT
>CAJUSN010000175.1 GCA_910589095.1 uncultured Muribaculaceae bacterium | reverse complement strand
GTTTCGTGGAATAAGGCAATGTCCAAAACACAACCTCAGATATTACCATTCGCCGCCGGAGAGATTCTACCCGAAGCGGTATGCGACGAGGCGGGGCGCGGTTGTCTCGCAGGACCGGTATATGCCGCTGCAGTTATCCTCCCCGAAGGGTTCTCCCATCCATGGCTCAATGATTCAAAACAGATGACCGAACGGCGCCGCGACGCCTTACGCGAAATCATAGAGCGTGAGGCTATGGCATGGTGCGTTGCTGCGGTGGACAATAACGAAATAGACAGCATCAATATACTGCGGGCCTCCATCCTGGCGATGCATCGCGCGCTCGACGGGCTTAAAGTGCGTCCGGCAGCAATTGCCGTTGACGGCAACCGATTCACTCCTTACGGTGACACCCCCTTCACCACCTACGTAAAAGGCGACGGCCGGTTTGCCAACATTGCGGCCGCATCTGTCCTGGCAAAGACCCACCGTGATGAGGAGATGCGCCGTTTGCACACATTACACCCTGAATATGGATGGGACGTGAACAAAGGCTACCCCACAAAAGCCCATCGCGCGGCCATAGCTGAATATGGCCCTACGCCTTACCATAGGATGTCGTTCCGACTCATTGACCGCCAACTTACGCTCTTCTGACCCTGCGATTCACAATAAAACAGGTCATCCTACGTTAAATTAGGTGGATAAGTAGCTACGTATGAAACTCACCTCCCGACATATATTCTCTCTCATCACGATTGCCATTGCCACCGTTGCTTTCCTGCATCCGCATCAGGCATTGGCTTTCGCCACCGACACTTATGCCCCCAGCTCCGTGCTCTCCAAAGGACGATGGGTGAAAGTCTCGGTATCCACCACCGGTATTCATTTCATTTCCAACTCGTCGTTACGCTCCTGGGGATTCACAGACCCCACGAAAGTGACGGTGCATGGCTATGGCGGCCGCCGCTTGGCCGATCGACTGTCGCGGGCAAACTATACCGACGACCTGCCCATGCAGCAATCCGTAACCACGGCCCAGGGTATATACTTCTACGCCATAGGACCGGCCAGTTGGACTGCAACGGGCTCGCAGTTTTACCATTCCCTCAACCCGTTCTCAAACTTCGGCTACTACTTCATCACCGATAGCCAAGCGGCTGATTCGCGGCGTGAAATACCGGAAGAGGGATTCGACAACGTTACCTCCACTCCGGTCACCACATTTACCGAACGCCTATATCATGAGGTTGACCAGATGTCGCCAGGTAAAACCGGGCACCTCATGCTTGGAGAAGATTTTCGTTACACACGCTCGCAGAACTTCACATTCGAACTGCCCGGAAAGGTTGATGACACTCAAGTGTGGGTGCGCTCCACTTTCGCTGCAGGTGCATCGTCACGCTCCACTGTAAGCTACACCGTGAGTGGAGCCGAGGTTAATCAGACCACAGCACTTGCCGCCACCAACAACTACACCCACGGTTCGCGTGCCACCACCGTTCTCCCCTTCAAATTTGAAGGCAACCGGTTAACCCTCAGTGTGACCTATAATCCAGCCGGAGTGGTCACATTTGCCAATCTTGACGGAATTTCATTGAATTACACCCGCTCCATAGCGCTTGAATCCCAACAGCTACAGTTTTCCGTTACCTCTCCCTCGGTAACGCTTACCCATCAAGGAGGCGACGTGAGAGTGTGGGACGTCACCGATCCCTTGGACATTTGCAGCATGCGCACCACAGAGGGCTCTGGAACACTCAGCTGGACCAACACCTACAACGGCCGTCGCAATTATGTGGCATGGAAACCGGGTGGATCATTCCCGGCTCCGGCTTATGTTGCTGCCGTTGCCAATCAAGACCTCCATTCGGCCCCCGAAGAATATCCTGACATGGTGATATTCACCGTGCGTGACTGGGCCGGTGAGGCAAACCGTCTGGCTGAATTCCACCGCAACAGCCCCGACAAACTCACGGTACAAGTGGTGGTGCAGGATGAAGTTTTCAATGAATTCTCCTCGGGCGTGCCTGATGTGTATGCGTTCAGACACTATTTGAAGATGGTTCACGACCGCGGAATCGAGGCCGGCCACCCCCTACGCTACGCCCTCATGTTCGGTCGCGCCACATACGACAACCGTCAACTCACTTCGGAGATGAAAGCTCTTCGCGAGCCCGTGATGCCCACGTGGCAGACCGACGACGGACTCTCGCTGGTGGATTCCTTCACCTCCGACGACCCCATCGCCATGCTTGACGACGATTCCGGAATCTCCCTACCTACATCAGTGCCTTCAGTTGCCATCGGGCGCGCGCCCATCCACACGTTGAGCAATGCCAAAACGTTTGTTGACAAAGTAATATCCTATGCCACAGCAAGCTATGCGAGCGACTGGAAAAACCAAGTGGTGATGATGGCCGACAACGGTGACTCCGGTGTGTTCATGAAAGACTCCGAGCGCCAGTACGGCAACTTCATAAGCTCTGAATCAGGCTCCAACATGTTCTACACCAAGGTCTACATCGATGCATTCAACATCATCGGCGGCCAATGCACAGGCGGCCGCGAGCGTCTGCACCGAATGCTCGACGAAGGGACAATGTGGTGGAATTACATAGGCCACGGAGCGCTCTCCACACTGGCTGAAGAAAATGTTATGACCAACACGGACATAAACAACATGTACAACCGCCGCTGGCCGGTGCTCTTCGCCGCAACGTGCTCATTCGGAATGCACGACGGCCCGAGCCCCTGTGGATCGGAAACCATGTTGCTCACCAACAATGCCGGTGTAATTGCCGCGATAGCCCCCACCCGCGAAAGCATGATTTCACACAACGGTACCATTGCCGCTACATTCGGCTCCGTGGCATTCGAACGTGATGAACAAGGACGCTTCCGCACCATAGGCGATATATGCCGTGAGGCCAAGACCAGAATGATCACAACGGCAAGCTACGATGCCAATAACCAGAAAATGTACTATGTATTGCTCGGCGACCCGGCCCTGCGCATAGCCACCCCCTCGCCCAGAGTGGTTCTGGAACAGCTCGACGGCCAAGAAGTTAACGATGAGAACCAGTGCACCATTATGGCTCGTCAGCGTGTACGCCTCACCGGATCGGTCTATGATGAGACAGGTGCCCTCATGGATGATTTCAACGGCACCATATCCTTGTCAATGTACGACGCCGAATACTCCACCACTTCCCAGGGAGCCGCCACAGGAGGAGGCAAACCAACCCAGGGTGAGCAAGTGACCTTCGAGGAGCAGGGAGCCAAACTTTATGCCGGACGTGACTCTGTCATAGCCGGCCGTTTCGACGTTACCATAGCCATGCCTTCGGAAGTGGCCGACAATTTCCGACCGGCGGCCCTCAACATGTATGCAAAAGCCACCGATGGTCGCGAAGCCATAGGCTGCAACCGCCAATTTTATGTATATGGCTATGATGATTCAGCCGAGCCTGACAATCAGGCGCCAACTGTCGACTACGCCTACCTCAACCATGACACCTTCACTCCCGGTTCCGTTGTGAATGAATCGCCCATGTTCCTTGCAGCCGTAAGCGACGACATAGGCATCAACCTCTCCACCGCAGGCATTGGCCATCAGATGAGTCTGAAGCTTGACGAATCACGCTCCTATAATGACGTGGCCTTCTACTACACACCCTCGGCCGACGGCTCACCCTCAGGAACCATAGCCTATCCCCTTGAGAATCTTACTGAAGGCAACCACACCCTAACATTCCGCGTGTGGGACACATCGGGCAACTCGGCCACCCGCACCCTCAACTTCTTCGTGGAGCAAGGAGCTCAGCCCAAGATATTCGACATATTCACCGACGTGAACCCGGCATCCACAGAGGCAAACTTCTACCTCTCCCACAACCGACCCGATGCACGCCTTACCGTCACGCTTGACATTTACGACATGCTCGGCCATCGTGTATGGACCACTACCGTCACAGACCGCTCCGACATGTTCCTCTCCGCGCCCATCCGCTGGGACCTCACCGACCTTGGCGGCCGACGCGTTCAAAGAGGTATATATATCTATCGTGCCACTGTGAGCACCGATGGCGGTTCAGTGCAATCAGCAGCCAAGCGCATTGCGGTGACAGGCAATTGACAATCGCTGTTTGCATTCATCACCGGCTACCACAAAAACACGTCGGAAAAATTGGTAAGGACAAAAATCTTTGCTACCTTTGCATCCGCAATCCACATAAGATTGACCCAACGAGGAAAGATGCCGGAGTGGTCGATCGGGACGGTCTCGAAAACCGTTGTACCCTT
>CAJUSN010000174.1 GCA_910589095.1 uncultured Muribaculaceae bacterium | reverse complement strand
AAATAGGCCAGCGCCACGAGCGCGCATATCAGGGCCCCGCCTGAAATCATAACAATGCCTTGGATCCACATGGATGTGACCTGAAGGGAGGGTCCGCAGGCGCGATATTCCTTTTTCAAAAGACGGTAGAGCATGAATGGTACGGCCAGGACCATGAACATGGTGAGGAGTGCGAGCGCGGGCCATTGCGAGGCGTAGATGTAGGAGAGGAACATGGCAGTGAACCATGCTCCGAAGAGGATGCCGCAGTCGGCTCCGCGCCGTATGGGAGCGGGTTGGCGGGTTGGTGCGGGGGGTGTAGGTTGATCAGTTGTCGACATTCCGAGGAGGATTTTTAGGTTGCCGGTTACCGGCGGATGAGTGTCAGGGATGGAACGATTCGATGTGGCGTCGCTTCTTGGCTTCCACAATTTCGGAGAAGGCAATGAAGATGCCGGTTTCCTCCACGTCGCCGAACTCGTCGTTGATGGCCGTTCCGAACACGCGCATTGTGGGCGACAGGCTCATGTAGGCGTTGACCAGCGGTGGGATGTTGTAGCCGTGGGCGCGTACGGCACGGTGAAGCGTTCGGTAATTGTCCATGAAGTTGTCGGAGGGGAAGAGTTGCTCCATCTCGGCGGTGTTGAAGTCGGGCACCAGTGGATTGATGGGTCTCACCAGTCCGTCGGGGTCGGGGAAGTGGCGGTTGAGGAAGTAGAGAATCATGTTTCGGCATGTACGTGAGTAGCCGGGATACATTGTCACTTTTCCGAAAAAGTATTGTATGTCGGGGTGGATGACGGTGAGAGCTCCGAGTCCGTCCCAGAGGTTGTCGAGGGTATAGACGGCTTTGTTGCCGGCGCGTGTGCTTTGGTATTCGAGCCTCACGAATGAGCGTCCGAGCTCAATGGTGTTTGGGAGATAGTCGGTTAGGAACTTGTCCGAGAATCGAAACATGTGAGCCGTGGCAATTCGGGGACTGCCGTCGGGGTTGAACATGATGTCGCGCCCGGTGATGTAGCGGTAGCCACCGAGGATCTGTTTGTCCACGGGGTCCCACACGAGGAGCTGCCTGCACGGGGGCTCCATAAGGTCGAAGCGGTCGATGTCGCACTCCTTTCCGGTGCCTCCGCCTCCGGCGCGGAAGGCCACCTCACGCAGACGTCCAATCTCGCGCATCACGTTGGGCGCTTCCCGTCCGTCGACCACGTATATTTCGTTGCCGGCTCGGTTGCTCACTCTCAGCAGGCGGTCGGGGGTTAGTTCCGCCTCGAGTAGGTGGACCGGCACGGGTGGTATTATTTCCTGATTTGTCATCGGCACGTGAGCGAAGGTTATGATGATGTTTTCTCCAAGGAGTAGCAAATGCGCTTTATCTCAGCGGCCTGAGCGGCGGCCTGAGCGCCTCCGCGGAGCGAGGTCCATGGTATGGGGGCGGCCACCGAAATGGTGAAGCGCGCGCCACGGCAGCGGAACACTTCGGCCGGAAGACGCAACATTTCAATGTTGAAGGGTATGTGCAGTTGCTTCCTTAGTTTTGCAAAATTATAAAAAAAACTTGAATTACTCCCGCTAAAGTGCAATGGAATTACGGGGCGCTCCGATTCAATGGCTTTGTTGACAAACATTTTCTGCCATTCGAGGTCGCGTATCCGGCCATCGGTGCCTTTGCGCGATACGAGTCCGGCGGGGAAAATGATGACGGGGCAGTCAGATGCAAATGCCTGGTCTATGGCTTGTAATGATTGGCGCGACTGGCGTCCGTGCTTGTTGATGGGGAGAAATGCGCCACGCAGCGGTTCGACGGCCATCAGGAGGTCATTGACCACGAATCTCACCGGGCGTCCGTAGTGTCGGGTGAGCATGTCGATGAGGATCATACCGTCAAGCCCTCCCAGGGGGTGATTGCACACGAAAACGGCGCGGGGGTCGGCGGGGAGTAGCTGATTGCCTACGACGGAGTAGGTTATGCCGAGATGATCAATGACGCCACGGCAGAAATCGGCATCGCGCTTGCCGCGGTTCACGCGCAACATTTCATTCAGGCTGTCCTGGCACACTGCCTTTTCCAGCAATCGGGTGAGGGCGCGGGGAATGAAGCGCGAATAGCGCGGAAGACGTTGGCGAATCACGCTGTCAACGTCGATGCGTATTTTGTCGTTGCTATGATTGGTGTCCATTGCAGGCCGTTGATGCATAGAGCTGAGTGGTGCGCGGGTGTGGTGCGCGGATAATGAGGAAAATTGAGCTGCAAATTTACGCTAAAATCCCGACACGGCAAAAACGGCTCGGCTCCGGCCGTGCAGCGTACATTTCTATACCGGTCAGTAGAAACTTACACCGTAAGTGCCTTCACGCATGAAATCCGACAAATACTTCATTGTGGGCGTAAATTCATACTGATAGTTATCGTGGATTTTACCAAGATGTATTTCAAATCGCTTCTCTTGCCAATTTGGTGGGCACGCCTGTCGATGGATCCTTACGGAAAGTATTGGTGGTTCTCCGCTGGTGAAAATATCTGTAGGACTCATGCTTACGTATATTGAGTCTGTCTCAGCGATGAATATATCCTTCACTATTTTCTCAATTTTTGAGGCAACCTCAGGTTCTATCTTTACGGTATCATAATAGATTTTATTTTCATTTCGATTATAATCCCAAGCAATGATTTTTATATTGTCTGTGGCAGAAAGAATTACTCTTGATTGGTAGCTCTTGTCAAGCTGGTATTTAAAAGCTAATTCTATATAATCGGAATCTCGTGCTATCAGCACTTCGGAACGACTGTTGACGGTTGAATCTTCGGTTTGCAACGCTTGGATTCGGTTTGCGCCCCCGGGTGAACATGCAGTATTCCATAGCAGTCCTATGCTAAATATCAATGGATTTATTTTCATGAAAATTAGAATTTGCTGTTCATAAACACTCTTCCAATATCAAAAATGCCTTTCTTTTGATAGCGACTTGTGGTAAATGGGAAAAGAAAACATCCGGAATAACATACTCTAAGATTTATGATTAGAACCGCTTGTAAGCTATTTCCATCGACTTGGTGTGAAAATGCCTTATAAAATTTTGTAGAAGCCTATAGGGGAGGTGTCGGTCCGCTGCTCCAGCAAGTTCGTGGAGTCGTTTGAACAATAAGAGAATGAGCGGGTATCCTTAGTTTTCAAACTCCAAGATATGTGTTATAATACGCATCCGCCATTCCTTCGGAGTATGAAAAAAGCAAATGTGTGTTGGGATGCCGCTCAAGGATACTTGTCTTAAAATCATCATATTCTTTGAGCTCTCCATTTAAGATTAGCAAAGTGCCATGCTGCATTATGTTTACGCACACCTTTTCATTACCTTGTAGATGGTCTCCTAAGGAGTCGAGCTCATCATTGATAGAAGACTTGTTTTGGTTGAAGTATGCTTTGGATATTTCCAACGCCCGTTTAGTATAATTTTTTGCCTCATTAGGCGAATTTGTGGCCATTGCTTTCATAGAGAGAAGCCTCAGTCGAACCAGTTCCCTAAAGCATTCCCCACCGATGTCCTTTGTGAAATTACTGCTTACGCTGTCCAATTCCGCGAGTGCACGCTCAAAATTTTTTGCGTTCGCATAAAAAATAATATTAAGATTATGCAATTCGTTGACCAAGAAATTTTTCCTGAGAGCATCGGAGACCAATTTCTCATATTTTATTGAATCGGTAGATGAATGATTGTTTATATACAAATTCATATATATTGCAGCTTCATTGAGGAGCGTCAGCTTTTTGATTTTTAGGTCACTATCACTTTCTATTGGAGTGACGTTTTCATCATTTGTATTGTGGACACCGTCGTGTCTCGCGTTGCATCCAAAAGTGGCCCAACATATCAAAACGGCAATTACGACTTTAAGTTTCTTCATTTTAAATTACGATTACTGGTTCCTATTGTTTGTTCCTTTAATTTTGAAAGCGAAAATATGCAGGTGATTTGGATGATGGCTTAACGTATATAAGTCCAGGAATCTTAACGTTCGAAATACTCCTCTTGCAACTGAAAGTCTAAGTCCACGAAATATCTGTAATGTCGCTTGAAAGAGAGCAGCTCCCAAATGACAAGATTTTTAAACTCTTCTTCCCGTTCCTCCAGATAGATGTAAAGCTCGCGGTTATTGCTGAAATACAAAACGAGTGCGAAATTTTCATATAATGAAAAACCTATTACGGTGCTATTCTCAAGGCTTTTGGCCGCCGTGGCCATCAGACCTGTCACCGGTGTGTCATCATCCTCTGAGGTGGCTATTATACATTCGTATTCCTCTATCTCCCAGTGGCTCCAAACCCACAGGCTGCATTCAAGTGGATCAGCATAATTCTGTAGAATAATTGATCCTGCTCCTCCGCCAC
>CAJUSN010000173.1 GCA_910589095.1 uncultured Muribaculaceae bacterium | reverse complement strand
CTCATATTCTCTATTAGCAATGCCGTGGCACAATCATCGCAACCTATTATCAGTTACAACTACGGAGCCGGGCGGTCCGAACGTGTGCGTCAAGCCCTGAATGTGGCTCTTGTAGCCGCGCTTTTGTGCGGTGTTTTGATATCGGCCGGCATGTGGGTAGGATCAGGCATCCTTGCGGGCATTTTCATTGACTCCGGCGAGCGTGCCTACGAGATAGCTAAATCAGGATTGCCTATGCTGGGGTTGTGCGCATTGCCATTTGCCATGAACATTATGTTCATAGGCTACTATCAGAGCTGTGAACGAGCAAAACGGTCGATTGCATACATGCTGCTGAGAGGAATTGTTTTTATGATTCCGGGCTTTATTCTCTTGCCAAAACTTTTAGGCGTTTGCGGATTATGGCTGGCGATACCGGCATCGGAACTCATCACCTTAATTATTATATCGGTTGACTTCCTTACAGTCGGGAAAAACTTAGATTTGACAAAGCACTCTGCCGAAAGGGAAGTATAGAAGCAATCAAACTATTATTGCCAATACGGACAAACCGCACATCAAGTCAATTGGTTTTGTATTTTCTTTGGCAACTTGCCACGGACGTATGCATACGCCCGATCCATCAAATCCTTTGCCACGTTGTCGGGTATAGGTGTCTCATCGAGGTCAAACTGAATCATGTGTCGTTTATGCCAATGCCAGGCCTGACGGACGTAAGGATATTTGTCGACAACCTCGTCAAACTCATCAGGATTCCATTTTAGCTGAACCACGTTTCCGAGAACAAGAGCGAGGCAACAGAAAATTTTGCCACCGATCCTGAACACCACATATTCCGAACCGAATGGCATATCCTCTGTTGCGTAAGGTTTTGACAGGCAATAATTACGAACCGTTTCAATATCCATGATCATTTCTTTTTCTTGAGAAAGGAAATCTCCTCCCTCAGTGTCATACAACTATAAGATTTTACGATATTTGTTTGGCCGACATTGCGTACATGTGCAGCCAAGGATGTGAAGATTGGTCAAAGATTCATACAGATAGTCAAACTTTTCGCGAAGAAGCGCCTCGTTATTTATAACTTCCCGCAGGGTTTGGAGACGCGCCACATTGGGGCTGTTCTCAAACCAGAGCCGAAGATAGCCCCCCTTGGCATATTTTTCATGAAGGTGGTCAAGAGTCCGCAACCAGTGGCCCTCCTTGTCAAGTTCGGGATAGTTGGCGAGGCCATACTGCACTGTGCGGAGTATGATTGTATCCGGGTCGATGAAGCGATCAGCTTCAGCAACAATTCTGCCATAGATACTTCTCGGCTCATGGTTGGATGAAGCCCGGTGATCCTCACACGCCTGCGCCATTGTCTCAATCTGTTCCTCGCTGAACCAGTCGCGCAACCACATATCTTCACGGACTATCCTACCTGACACAAGATGATGCGTCTTGCGCTCCGCTGTCAAACCTGTATCGTGGTATGCCGCCACGGCATAGACCATATTCAGGTCCACGTCAAGATGCGCTGCAATTTCCAGACTCTGAGCAATCACCATATCTACGTGATTGCGCTGATGGGCGGCATCAAAACCGTCGTAGAGCGGCAATACGTTGATTTCAATATAATTTTTAAGAGATTCGTCAACCATTTCTTGCTCTTCAATTTTTTGCTTTTGCATTTACTTATTCATAATGCCTCGTATAGTGTCAACGGGAAGGTGGTGGCTATTATCTATCTTTAGAATAACGTGTCGGTTAAACGTGCGTTTCACTCCGGTCAACCACTATATCGGGATTAACTTCAAGCAGCGCAGCCACGAATCCGTCCCTATCCACCGGACCGAACCACAACGGTTCAACGCTTTTCAGATAGCTTCTTTCAAAATATACTGCCAACTGATACCTCCCGTTGGGAGGTGTTCGGCCAAACCAATCTGTTCCGATGTCAACATAATTGATACTTTTTATCATATCAATGCGATAACAACGTGTTTTATATCCAACCATCCTGACGGCCACCTCATCCTGAAACACTTTATACCTATTCTCATGCATCACACGGTATTGGAGCCAGCCTATTAACCCCAGTAGCGCCAAGAATAGTAGCCCTAAGAATAGAACATTAACCAACAGTATGACAATTAACGGGAGCAAGAGAATCGCCCCTATTACCCATAAATAATAAGAGACTTTGCTCCAACCCATCATAAATGTTCTGTCCATATCCTGTTGTACCGTAAAAAACACTTCACCGCGAATTCATCGTGACACTGTCGGTTCTACCTTTTTTCTACTTCATCAGAGGCAATTCAGCCAGCATATTCTTCAGACGGATGGCGAGGCGAGGCATCGGTTCCGCCACTGTGAGCGCCACCAGCTCTTTGACAGCGGCTATGTCGTTTATGATGCGAACTGCTTCTGTTAGTTTCAATCCCCCTGAAGGACCGTCGGCCACCGCGGCAAGGATATCGGCAGGATCCATTACGTCCATATCAAAATGCACCATCACTTTTGATTTGTTGTTGTGCTTCAGCCAATCCGTCAGCAGAGAACTATCGTTGGCCAAGCTGGATGGTGAGAAATGCGCCAGGCCCAACTCTTCAACACGTTTCTCAATGTAAGGATACTCACATTCCCGAAGTCCGGCAATACAAACATCAACAGGTGATATTTTTGCAGGAAGTTGACCTATTATATCCTCGTCGCCCATCCCCATACATGCAGTCAATGCCATTGCATGATAGCCGTTGTAATCATCACCGGGAAGAGTGATATCGGGATGAGCATCAACCCAAACAATGGCTACATCTCCCGCATATTTATCTGCTAAATAAGTAAACACAAGCACACTTACCGAGCACTCTCCCCCAAGCGTCACAACTCTGTCAGGATTGGCTATACGTAAGGTTTCAAGAGCAGCTTTGGTCTGTTTTTTGATGATACCTCGGTCCAGCACACCATTCGTCTCGATTCGTTCAGAGATATCGGTGGATACCGGCACAGTGAAAATTTCATCATCTGTTTTTGGAGCCAGAAAATCAAGAAGCATTGCACCAAGGTAATAACCTCGAGATGCATCTGCAGCAGGCATCCCGGAAATCCACCGGGCAATATTTCCACCCTGCCATTGAGGATAAATAAGGCGTATGGTTTTCATATTCTTAAACTCATGTATGTGCTTACAAATATACAGACTTTTAGCTAAAATCCCCTCCCAAAACCAAAAAACTTCGCCAGTCACATAGAATTCCCATTGCATAAAACGATAAAAAAACGAACCCTCAGCGACTTCTTTGAGTGCCAGCAAGTTCGTTTTTAATTCAGTGGAGCTGGAGGGGACTTGTCTCTAATGATATATCTTCCGCAGTATCAATAAGATACAAAACGCATTTTATCTTGTGTAACCTCTGACTTAAACGAGCCATTTGTTGATTCTCGGAACGAATGTGTCGATGTCGCGTTGAGGTATGCCGAGCCGACGCGCTTCAGTTTGCCATGACTTCATCGCCTCTTTGACCTCTGAAATAATCTTTTCGGCCTTAACTTTTGAAAGCATATAATCATCTGCGGACTCCAAAAGTATGTTCAAGTCAGATTCGTTTGTAAAGCGATTTATCAGCAGACTTTGGATATGTCGCGCTCCGGACGGGTATGTTGCACGCCGGGAAAATTCTGCAAATCCTCGCTCAGAAACACATCGCCATACTTGGCAAGCCACTCTTTGTCGTAGGAAAACGAATAAGTCTCCTTGCCCCGCACAGAGTCAAATGACAACTCGCCTACTATCGCCGAAGTATCAAGCCAATCGAAATCGGCATAGACAAAAAGCCTTTCCATAGATTATTCCTTTTTAGACGCACGTTGGCGATGTTTCAAAGAGAGGTCTTGCAGTGTGCGGCCAAGAGGATCCTCTTTGGCAATCAACAGCAAATCATCATCGAGTTGGAGTGCATAAAGCACACGGGCATAAATACCAATTGAGACAGTTGGCGAACCTTTTTCGATTCTCGCCAGCGTCAAAGGCGAGCAGGAAGCACGTTCGGCAACTTGTGCTATTGAGAGATTGCGACGAAGCCGGGCGAGCTTGATTTGCTCTCCCATCAATTCCATTTTCTGCTCCAGTTTTCGGGGCAACTTAGTCCCCATCGTGTTCTTTGCCATTGTCTGTATTTTAAGGTGCAAAGCCGTTCTGCCGATGGCTTTGCTTTCCAATAGTTCATTTAATGAAGCAAAAATAATAAAAATACTTATTATATGATGCATTAAGTGCAAATATTATGGTCAAAGCCACTTTTTGTTGTTGAGAAACACGGCCCAAAATACATGTCCCGCTATATTTTCTGACGATTATTTCAACTACCGCCCTTCACAAAATATAGGAAGCTTCATACTACATCTTTAAATAGCCACAGGAAATGTCATAAAAATTATGACAAAACAGACCATTCCCTAAAGTATAGAGGGTGATTATTATGGGTCAATGTAAATAAGCGGTTGAAGTGTTAAAAGACGGCTTGGCGGTGTT
>CAJUSN010000172.1 GCA_910589095.1 uncultured Muribaculaceae bacterium | reverse complement strand
GCACAGGGTTACGGTACTGACCGTTCTTATCTGCATTACGCTGTTGTTCCTATCCATCTTCGCTACAAGTATACCCGAATGGATGGGTTTGAAGATACGTTGGCACCGTTTGTGTTCGCCGGCCCGTCAGTAGGATTCCTTGTTGGCCACAGCAAGATTGACTGTTTGCAGTATCCTGTTGGAGAGCTGGGAATAGACTTTGGTCTGGGTGTTGAGATCAAGCGCAATTGGCAGGTGTCGGCAAGCTACAACATGGGTGTAACCTATGCGCTTAAGGATAAAATCCTGTCCAATTACTCGGCCCGCAATTCCACTTGGAATCTGCGAGTGGCTTACTTGTTCTGAGACCCTGTCTGTGCTGCAATGGCTTGTACGGGTGTGTGAGGTTTGAGAGCCTGCATATCCATTCCTGAAGGATTGTTGTACAACCGGAGGGAGAATAACGGAGCCACTGTTGCAAGATGCTCATAGATTTCGCTTTGGACTGCCTCATAGGCGGTCCATGCTGTTGTTGTATAGCAGTAGATCTGGAGTTGCAATCCTTCGCCTGTAGCACCGGTCACGTTGACAAGAATCTGCTGGTCGGTGCCCACGAGCTTATGGTGAATTAGGTAGTAACACATGTAGGCACGGAGGAGCCCGAGGTTAGTGTCAATCGAACCGTTGACCACAGCCACACCGGGATCGTAATCCTGTCCTTGGGTCTCGATCTTCTTGATGTAGTCGCCCATTCCGGGGAGAGTGCTTACGCGTTGCTTTATCTCATCTGTGGCAGGAACTACAGTGTCAATGTCGATGGAGAAGGATTTGTCGATAAGTCGCCAGCCGCTGTCGGACATTCCACGCCAGTTCTGGAACGAAGAGCTTACAAGAGTGTAAGGGGGAAGGGTGACAATAGTGTTGTCCCAGTTGCGGACTTTAACCGCTGTGAGCGATACATCTTCCACAATACCGTTGGCAATTGTCGAGGGGACCACGATCCAGTCGCCAACGCGCAACATGTCATTTTGCGAGAGTTGGATACCGGCAACGAAACCCAGGATGCTGTCCTTGAAAATCAACATCAATACGGTGGCGAAAGCACCCAATCCGGTAAGGAGTGCAACGGGCGATTTATCCAGGAGAATAGAGCCGATGATAATAGCAGCTATAATCCACACAAAACCGTTGCAAACATTCAAGATTCCTTTCAATGGGAGATTCTTGGTGTTTTCGCGCCGGTCGAAGTGAGTCCATAGGAAAGTGTTGATAACACATACCGCCATAGCAAACACAATAACAGTGTAGATATAGAGAATCAGACGGGAGAAATGTAGAACCATGGACTGACTCTCGAATGCAAACGGGATGAATCCCATTATGACCAATGGGGGGATGATGTGGCTACATTTGCCAAGGACATGCTCGTTGAGCAACTCTTCGGTAAATGGATTCTTGCGCCAGATTACCAGTTTGCGTGAGAACCACAGGATTACCTTGCGGAACACCCATCCAAGAAACAGCGCGAAACTCACGATGAGGGCAACATAGATAATCTCCTCAATGGTTTTGTCACGTTCAAGTCCAACCCAGTCAAGGAGTCGGTCGATGTGTGTCAACAACCAAGAAGCAACTGCGTGTGTGGGGATAATTTCAGCGGTAATCATAATATGTGATTGAATAAAAGGTGTTAGAAACTGAGGTCAGGATGACCTCAGTTTTTTTAGAGAAGAATCATTAATAAAACATCGCAATATTAAAAAATGTTTTTCACGCCACTTAAGGGTATGATTGGATTTGAAAAAGTTTAAATCACTACAATGTGACCAACTACTTTCCGATTGCAGCTATTGAAAAAATCCATTGAAATGGCTTACTAAAGCTGCGAGTTGTTTGTTTCCTTTGCAAAACGATTAAATGATCAATAAACACCGTAATTATGTCAATGCAATTTATTATCTGGGGCGCGGTTGCCCTTTTGGCGCTGAGTCTTATTATAGTTAAATCACTCAGTTCAATCACTTCATCAAGAAGGGCAACGGATGGGAAAAAATCAAGTGACATTCCCCGTGAACGCAGGTTCAAATTGATTGAAGTGGGAGAAGAGTGGGAAGAGTTTTATGTTCCGGGCGACCGACGATTTACCAATGGCGACACTTATGACTATGGAGAATGACACGCAGAGTCCGACGCTGCAGGCCGGGAGCGAGTTTCTTTCGGCCTACAGCGAACGGCTTTTCAGCAGCGGAAGTACGTGCATAAGGCTGGAAAAGAACGTTGGACGTATAGCGCGTGCGTGGGGTATGGATGTGGATATATCTATACTCCCGCATCATCTGCACATCACGGTACATGATGCCGGGAGGACAGATGCGGTGACTACCGTGACTACCATTCAGCCGAGGGCTGTAAGCTTTGCGACTATCACGTGTTTGAGTTCACTCAGCTGGGATATAGCCGACGGCCATGTTGATTTCGGCGAGGCATTGTCGCGGTTCAATGCATTGCCTGATACGGTAGGGGAAATTGGTCCGTGGCAGGAGCTTTTGTTAGTGAGTGTGGCCAATGCCTCGTTTTGCCGGTTGTTTGGAGGCGACATGATTGCGATGGTGATAGTGTTTCTCGCAACCATGGCCGGCTACGCATTGAAGCAGACGATGCTTGAACGAGGTTGTGACATTAGAGTCACTTTTATAGCTTGCTCATTTATAAGTGCGGTGCTTGCTTCGGCCGATAGTCTGTTCTCATTGGGGACCACGCCGGAGATAGCCGTAGGTACCAGTGTGCTTTATCTCGTGCCGGGGATTCCTTTTTTGAACTCCCTGAGTGATATGATTGACGGGCATTACATTTGTGCTTTCGGGCGCTTGATGCACGCACTTGTACTTACGGCGTGTCTATCGGTGGGTCTGTTAGCAGGAATGATAGCGATGAATATAAATATGTTTTAAGTAGCTGTTCTAATTAAAAGCTACGATAAAAATATTTGACCAACCACGTAGTATGATTCTGAGATTATTATTTAACGCTTTATTTGCCGGTTTGGCGGCCATAGGGTTCGCTTCGATAAGCCGGCCACCACGCAGGGCGTATTTGTTTTGCGCGCTTATTGCCGCTGCTGGCCACACGCTGCGATATCTGATGATGAACTGGGGAGGCGGAGGATTGCATATAGTTGCAGCAACTACAATAGCCTCATTTGCGGTGGGGCTGATGGCTGTGTTTATAGCGCCTCACACCAAAGTTCCGGCTGAAACTTATCTTTTCCCTTCACTACTTCCGATGATACCGGGAATATATGCTTATAAATGCTTTGGAGCGCTGATGATGTGCCTGTCAAACGGTGGGGAGCAAGATTTCAACCATTGCTTCTATCTTTTTGCATCAAATGGACTGACATGTTTCTTCATACTGGTGGGTATGGTTGTAGGAGCTACTGTACCGATCTTTATGTACAAAAGATTTTCTTTTCAAGCCACGCGCCGTCAATCTTCAACGGATAATGAAGTGATATAAATAACTTTAAATTATTAACTTTGTACTTTAAATCACTTCGATACTTCAAACGATACATTTGCCAATGGAATTGCGCCAACTAAGATATTTTGTACAAGTTGCGGAGACTTTGAACTTTTCTGAAGCCGCCCGCAATCTTTTTGTGACACAGAGCACACTGTCGCAGCAGATAAAACAGCTTGAGCAGGAGCTTGATGTGCAGTTGCTTATGCGTACGAGTCACTCGGTGAGTCTTACGGAGGCGGGCTCGGAATTATTGCCGTATGCCCGGATGATGCTTCGGGATGCTCAGTTATGCGCTGACCGGTTAATGGACCTGCGCAACGGACTTTGCGGAACTCTTAACGTTGGCGTGACCTATTCATTCAGCCCGATACTAACGGAAACTCTTGTGGACTTCATGAAGCAATATCCGGCGGTAAAACTTAATGTGTTTTACCGACCGATGGCGGAATTGATGGAGATGGTGCGTGACAGAACGGTTGATTTCGCGCTTGCTTTTCGCCCGTCGGATGCAATGCCGGATATAGAGAGTCACATTCTGTTTCAAAATGCGCTTTCTGTCATAGTTGGCCGTAACCATCCGTTGGCTTCAGCCAAGTCAGTAACGCTTCATCAGCTTGCGGGCTACGATTTGGCGTTGCCAGCGCAGGGTTTGCAGGCGCGCAATGCACTTGACCGACTCTGTTCTCGCCAGGGTGTGAGTTTGAACGTGAGAGCTGAATTGAATGAAGTGAATATACTTATAAAATTAATACGCGGTACACTGCTTGCGACCGTATTGGCCGAGGCTACGGTACATGGTGAGAGTGACGTGTGTCGGGTTGCGCTTGATGTGGAGGACAATGAGATGACAGGATGTGTGCATACGCTACGCAACAATTATCATAAGCGGTCCATGCGTATTTTTATTCAAATGCTGAGCGAGTCGGCCGCAGTGCGACAGCGTGTGACAGAATGGCTTTAAGTCAGTGGTGGAAACTAGGGAGATTAAGGACTTTAGGGTCTTTAGGGACTTTAGGGATGGATGATACAGGAACCCCCTTCGGGTTATAGTGGTCGGAAGACTGTTCCTTTTCT
>CAJUSN010000171.1 GCA_910589095.1 uncultured Muribaculaceae bacterium | reverse complement strand
TGCCGAACTTTGTGGCAATCTTCACCTCGTTCCGTATCGGTTCGAGAGCTTCACCCACAAGTTCCTCATTGGTATAGGGACCGTAAACCTCCGCTGTATCAAAGAAAGTCACTCCCAAATCATGGGCTGTTCTAATAAGTTTTATCATTTCGTTCTTGTCGGCCGGTTTTCCATAGCCGTGGCTCATTGCCATGCAACCAAGTCCTATAGCCGATACTTCAAGCGGTGATGCAGTTCCTAATATTCTGTTTTTCATATAGTGTTATTTTTTACAATTCATCAAAAGAACAACTTCTCTTAGCCCTTGGCTCTTGAAAAATGGCGGTAAGAATTACACTTTTTTCGGTTTATCAATCAACCGTCACATCTGGAATGCCCGCATTATCAGATGCCGCCATATTTTCCCTCCAGAATTTCAGTGCATCCTTTATCCATCCGTCAGCCACTGTCCCGATTCCCAATCCAAATCCATGTCCTAATCCTTCATACACATGAAACTCGGTTGGGATGCCCATTGCAGAAAGACGTTGCAGTCTGTTTTGCATAGTTCGCCAAGAAGCAATGCCATCATTTGAGCCAACGCATACATAAGTCGGAGCATCATACGGTGATGCCTGTGTATATCCGGTGTATTGCATTATTACAGCCGACGCCTGCGGAATGTCAATACGGCCTGTCAATTGTTGCAGATACGCCTTATTGCCCAAAACAGCCGACATTCGAGCTCCTGCCGAGCCGCCCCAAAGAGAATAATCCTCGGCTCTGACGCCTAAAGACGAGGCATTGTCGTGGATAAATTCTATTGCCTTCGCCAAATCCGAATAAGGATCATCCGGCCTGTATATAATAGCAAAAGCATTGTAACCGGCATTGCTTATTTCAAGTGAATGGGGAAAACTGTCATGCATTGCCCCAACATACATAAAACCGCCTCCGGCATTGGTTATGGCAAACGGGGCACCCTTTTCGCCACGGAAATAAAACAGTCCCGTATCAGCTTTCGATGGGTCTGCCGCAATTTCCGCATCATCGTACATACGGTAAAATATCTGATTGCCGGACACTGCATCGTTGTACAGCCTATTGATTATATCCACAGTTGTGGTAACTTGTATATGGCTGTACCATACATATACACTCGCTGAACTTACCTGTGCCAGCGTCATGTTGTCAGGCAAGTTTCGGTCAACCGGAAACAGCAGGTAACCGAAATCGCCGAATGCCGGATCGGAGGTTACGTCGCCTATAGTTGATCTTGACGTAAACTTATTCTCTTTATTCGTGTCATTTGCCACACCGTTATCGCCGGTGGATATTTCTGTATCAGGTTTCATTGGATCATCCTTTTTAATTTGAACTTCATCTTCCGAGCATGATGCACTCATAAGAACAGCCGTCAATAAAAGAATGTTAATCTTCATATTTGAAATCACTACATTATCAAAATTATTGAGACACTTAGGGTATGTTTGAAAATTAAAGTTCAACCTTGTTAGAGAAGTTTAATTTTTAAACATTCACTTAAACATGCAAATTTAAGAATGCTCCCCGGCATGAAACCTACACTTATTTCGGTGTCTACTACCCATTTTTCCGAAAACTGGCTTCCTCATATGGGTAATGAGAAAAAAGTGTATGATGCACCGACTTTTTGATTAATCGTGAACACCTTGAACAGAATAACTTTGCACGTAATTCCATTCAACATGTTTTTATATGAAAACAAATCGCCTCATTATTCTCATACCTGTACTTATTCTCTTCGCTTGCAGCAAATTCACCGGTTCAAAGGAGCCTCTATACACCTCCGACAGCGTATCACCCGACTCGACTCGCACTGTGCTGGTGGCCTACTTCTCCCGAAGCGGCAACACCGAAAAGGTAGCCAAAGCGATAGCACACCACACAGGGGGAACACTTTATCGCATTGAAAGAAAACATCCTTACCCTGAGGACTTCAAAGAATGTGCGTCCGAAGCGAAAAAAGAGCTCAATGACAGCATATTCCCGGTGTTACGCGACACAATCACTGACATTGACAGATATGATGTGATCTTTGTAGGAGGTCCTGTATGGTGGCACACTGCCCCAATGCCTCTGGTGTCTTTTCTTAGAAAATGCGACTATGATTTCACTGGAAAAATCATTGTGCCGTTCTGTTCCTACGCCAATATGTTTCCCAATGAAACTTTACTTGAAATTGTTAATGCTACGCCTAACGCCGTCCACCCTCACGGATTCATATCCCATGAAGGAGACACTTTAGGTCTCTCCAAGTGGCTTCATGATATTAAATTGATCCAACCTGCAATTTAACGGGAGGAGTGTCACAAATAGTCCTCGCGGTGAGGAGTGAACACATCAATCACCTCTCCACCCTCTATTACTTCAAATGAGTGAGGTGTATTGCCCGGGATTGCGTATGTGTCACCGGGGTGCATTATCACATCAATCTTTTCTTCACCATCCACTATCAGATGGTATTCGCCTGAAATTACATAGCCACACTGTTCGTGAGGATGGGAATGTAGAGTGGTGAAGTTGCCCTTCACATAGTTCATCTTGGTTACCATTGATTTTTCACCCACTGCAAGAGAATCAAGATTCACCCCCTTGAAACTCTTTTTGAGTGCCTCCTCACGCCGTACAAACACTTTGGTTTTCATACAATTGAATATTTATAGTGATAACTCCATTTGTATATTTCCACGGGCGTATGCCGGATGATACTCCGGTAATTCCTTGAAGCCGAGCTTGCGATACAGGGCTATCGCAGGTTTCAGCCGGGTATTGCTTTCAAGAAACAGCTTTTCACCACCCAACTCACGCGCTTTGTTGATTACCGCTTCACAAAGTCTACGACCTATCCCTTTTCTTTGGATTGAATTGTTGACCGCAAGTTTCGCCAACTCAAAATCATAGCCAGATTCGTTCGGCATGGGACTTAGTGCACATACACCAACGGGAAAACCGTTGTATAACGCCACGAATATATGACCTCCTTTTTCAAGGATATATTTCTCAGGATTTTCCAGAACCTCAATGTCATGCGGCTCCAGCTCCCAATACTGTTCAATCCATTTCCTATTAAGTTCATAGAACGTTTTTTTATATTGAAGCTGATACTCGACAATCTCCACCTCTGATTGTTCGCGGTGTTCCTTTATCTCCTTTACTCGTTCAAGAATGGATTTACGACTGAGCGCTTTCTCCCAGTCGGCAATGGCTGCCCATAAGTCATTGTCACATTCAGCTGAAATCTGCTCTACAGCCCTCTCCACGTCGCGGAGCTGAGCGATGAGTTCTTGGGACAGACTTTTGCCGTATTCTGTAAGCGTTATGAGTGTGCATCTGCGGTCCGCCTTGTCGTCAACTTCCTCTATAATCCCGGCCTTTATCATTTCCTTTACTATTGTGCTGACCGACGGGTGCGATTGCCCTATTTCACGTGCAATTGCAGTTACGCTTTTCGGCTTTTCATCGGTCAGCGAATAAAAAACCGGAAACCATTTGGGTTTTAAGTCAACGCCATAAAGTCCATATATGCTTGCAGCGTCGCGAGTCAGCTTTTCAGTCAAAACTCTCAGTCTGCTGCCGATTGCCATTTTACCTGTACGTTCAAAAAAATCCATATCCGTGCGTAATTACGTAATCAATTACGCAAATTTAAAGCTATTTTGCTAATCTTCCAAATTTTTTTCCAAAAACTCCTGCTTATGATTCCGGCATCTGCCTATGCCCCACACATCATTTGTTATTCACGGTAATCGGAAGGACTCATTCCCAAGTTGTTCTGTACATAGCGACTGAAATAGCCGGGGGATGAGAAGTGGAACATGTCAGAAATCTGTACAAATGTCAGACTCTTGTCGCGCAGCTGCCGGGAAATATCAAGGGATGTGTAGCGGTTGATCCAGAAGTTAGCAGAATGTCCACTCACTTTCTTGCATATCTCCGAGAGATATTTGGGTGTGATACATAGTTCTGAGGCATAGTATGTCACTTCCCGGTGTTCGCGGTAAACACCACTGTCAAGCAACCCGAAAAACTTGTTCATCACGGCGGCATATTGTGGCGTAATGGAGTCCTCTCCACAGTTATAGGCATGGAAGTCGAAGAAATCAAGAATCATGAGTTGCACAGCACAGCGGATGCTTTCTTCGTAGAACACAAATCCGATGGTATCATAGCGGTATTTCACCCCTTGAAAATCCTGAAGGCAGAGAGCAAATTGAGCTTCATTGAGCTTCATCACGGGGTTCATGAACAGCGCCACCTGTCCCTTCATGCCGTAGTTTGACTGCGGTGTGCAATGCTCAACGAATCCCGAATCAATATATATCACCATAACCCGGAAATCATCAGAGATGCACATATTGTCCACGAGCCCACCTTTGCGAACTATCATCAGATCATGTCGCCCGAACGTGAAATGCTTTCCGTTGAAATCAAACTCCATGCTCCCGTCAAGACACAAAGCATGAGCGAGATAGCCTTCCATCTCTTCGGAGGCTATCTCGCTAAGTGAGTCGGTTATAATGATTTTGTCAAATATTTTCCCTTCGTCCATAATTTGCCAATTATAATGGCAAAGTTACGAATTATTTTTGAAATTTCATA
>CAJUSN010000170.1 GCA_910589095.1 uncultured Muribaculaceae bacterium | reverse complement strand
TCTCGACTCTCTTTCCCCTCAGCCTCGCTTATTCCCTTCACTATTGAAATTCACTCTCCCTCGCTCCTCCTTGAAACACACACATCCCTCTCCCTCCTCTTCTGACTTGAAAAGATTTGATTGGTTTATTAGATTTACTTCACATTACTGTTTATTTGATTGGTTTAGATTAAGCGCGCCGGCCCGTGGAGGTCGGCGCGCTTGATTCATGAAAATAATGTGTTGTTGGCAACCGAATTTACTCTTTTTCCAGGAAAAGGAAATCATTGCCCATCGATCCGTATGCTTGCGGGTCGGAGTTGTTGTAACTCAGTTCTTTACCATTCTCTTTAACAGAAAAAGTCCAGTCAATAGGTTCGTCAAATTCACCAGGGTGACATTTCACCACCACTTTACCCTTTTTATTCACATAGTAAGTGCCTTCAACAGTAACAGGATTGTCGTATGCACGGTAGAAATCAGATGTCAATTGGCATTTGCCATTTTCTTTAAAACGTATTGTCATATCTACTCCCAAGCCTCCACCATTGCCGGATCCTGAATAGGTGGTTCCTGCCAATTCTATCTTTTTCACCGGTGCGGTGGCCTTTCGTGCTGTTGTTTTTTTGCGGGCTTTGGCGCTGGTTTGAGCAGTGGCAGGCAGATTGCTCGCCACAACTTCACTCACCGTGCCCATCTGCATGGCACACACCAAGCAACCAATTAATAATATTCTCTTCATTTTCATATTATTTAAATCATTAAAATTCAAAAACTTTTTTGTAGATACAGATATCAGCGTTTTACATACCTAATATAGGATATTTTTCCATTGGACACACCTATGTGTGCATACCTAACCGGAAAACGGCCCAAGTAAGTGGGTTCGTGTCTAGTAACATCATAATAGGAAGTATAAGAATTTTCTGAATCCAGAGATACTGAGAACCATTCGGAAGTCTCTATTACAAGCTCAAGAGGCATACCAATCATTAACTTACCGCTAAGTGCCGCATCCACATATTTTGCGCCATACTTCTTGGCTAATTTCTGCCGTTTCAGGCGCTCTTCCTTCTCTTTCGCAGCTTTCTCAGCGGCTGCTTCCTTTCGACGCTGTTCATACTTTTTATTTTCTTCTTCTGCCGCAGAATAAATTATTACACCGGTATCCACGTCGGTAATTTCGCAGTTATAGTACTTTTTAATTTCAGAATCGCTTAAATATACTTCAGTATTAAGATTATGTTTTGACATATCCTTTTTGAGAAATTGCCATACATCCTCCTTGAGGCTTGAATTAGTTAAACGGAACGAAGCTTTGATCAAATGCCCATCATTTCCAATGTAATAATAGAATATATCATACATTCCATTCTCAATCGATTTAGCTTCTATACAATGGTTATTGGAGGTATAATATCGTAGGAATTCTTTGGTTACACCATTTTTCTTGATATAATAGGCCATGTCGTCCTCTCTTGCTTTTTTTTCAGCTTTTTCTTTTGCAAGCTGTTCTTGTTTCTGCTTCTCAGCATTTTCTTTCCTGATTCGGTCAGAAATAGGCATTATTTCAGGCAACTGCGGTACTGAGACAGCAAGATTAATGATGTTTTGCTGATAAGTTTTAGTAAATAATTTCGAATATGATTCTCGTAATTCTGATGGCACCGTTTTTACAGAAAGAGCCAAATCTGAACTGCTTACAGTATGTATATCAGAATGAGGACTAACAGAATAAGCAGCACTCATGGGTTTCTCAGTTAAGAGTATAGAAGAGCCAAAAAGATTAGAACCTACAATACCGATCAAATCATTGCCGTCGCCTTTGTATTGATAATAAATATCTGCACAATTCTTGGCAGAGCCGTTTAAAGCGTTTCCCTTAATAATGTCTTTCTCACTTATGGGGGTTGATCGATAGCAAAAAAGTACATTTCCGGTTGAAGGATTATGGAACATGTACCAGTATTTTTTTCCGTTTTTTGTCCCGAACATTTCAACCTTTCCATTAGTCCAAACTTGTCGCAGGATGTTCTCGGCGCCCGAAGCGTCCGTATAGTATTCCACGGCTTTTTTTCGGTCCGGACTGTAAACTAATCTGAATCTGTCGTACTTTTTCTGCCTACCATTATTCTTTACTTTGGTTTCTTCTGAAGTTAACTGATCATATTTCGAAAAATCTATTTTCAATGCTTTACCAACCTCAACTATGTAGGAATAACTTACTCTGGTAGGATCTTGAGAATAATAATTATTATATGGCGAAGGGGCCGACGTCAGGGTAAACGCAGCAACTGTTATCATCAGGAAAAATGTCATGAATCTGAGCATGATGTTTTTCATTTTTTTGGAATTCAGATGTGATATGATTGATATGAGCTTTCTTTTTAGCGGCGGCGGGAGTTGGAGTCACTGGACAGTTGGATTGCCAAGCCGAGTTTAAATATTTGCCAGGCACACCAGAGCGGTATCAGAACTATGCTCAGCAGTATGTTGGCTGTGGACCATCGGTCAAGTCCGAAAAAACCTTTGGCCTTAGGTTTGTCCGACTTGTTTTTCTCCTGCTTCCGCTTGGGCTGAGTATTGGAACCGCCACGACTCTTAATACCGTCGTTGATTTGTTTCTGATAGCAACTTTTGCCGGCAGCTTCCTCGGCCGACACCGAAGGAGGTAGCTGAACATAGGTGTCGGGCCCCAGATACATGGCGCGCACAATTTTTCCATCCTCGTTGGGCTCGAAGCTCACTTCAAATATGCCTCTGCCCGGATCAACCCAACGGGCCGAAACGGCTTTTTCGTTCATCAGATGAATGGACCTTCCCCCTACTTCAATAGTGTTATAGATCCTATTGGTGCGTTGTCCTCCAAGTTTTCCCGTGCGGGGCTTGATTTTAACGGAGCCTCCAAGCTCTTTTTGGTTCCAGTATGGCATGAGTGATGGTATTAAGGATTGTTTGATTGGCGATTTCAGCAACGGCAGTATGGACTTATGTTTCTTTGCCTAATTGCAAAATTAATGTATACCCACTTTATTTACAAGTCCATTTCAAGTCCACTTATTGCGCAAACTCCCTATTTTATTTAACTTTGCATCATGCAATCACCACAGGAAGTGTCGCGATTCGTACCTCAGACCGATATCTTCACAAGCTCATACGAGGACTACACCGAGTTGTTCCATCACGGTCATCACACTTTTGGCTGCTGCACGGGTCATGGGCGTGTGTGGCTGGTGAAGAGCGTGGCTGCCGCTGCCGTCGCTCCAACAGCTTTGCAAACGCGTTTGCGCAAGGAGTTCGAGATTGGGCTCGGATTGTCGCATCCGGGTGTGGTTCGCGTGGTTGAGTTTGCCGATATTCCCGGTGCGGGTCCTTCAATAATCATGGAAAATGTGCATGGCAAGCCGCTTGATGAGTTCATTAATGAAAATCATCCCTCTGCAGAAGAACTTCATCGGATTGCTTCGGCCATAATAGATACCATGGCCTATGTTCATTCCAAAGACATTGTTCACCTTGACCTCAAACCCTCCAATATCCTTGTAACAGAGTCGGGCTATCCGGTTCGCATCATTGATTTCGGACTGAGCGACTCCCGAAATTTCGCCATACTCAAGCAACCGGGAGGCACTCCACGCTATGCTGCTCCCGAACAATTCAATCCTGACTATGAAGCCTCTCCATCGGCCGATGTTTGGGCCATAGCCCGTATTTTCAGTGAGTTTCATCTTCCGGGCATACCACGTTCTGTCATGCGGCTTTGCCTTCAGAAAAATCCCTCGCTCCGCATCCACTCGGCCATGGCTTTGAAGAAATCCATAGCAGCCTGCCGCCGGAGGAACCTGACGGTCAAACGCTCCCTCTGGTCAGCAATGGCATTGGCTGCTGTTGTGGCAGTAGCGTTTATCGTCTCCGGCATTTCCACCCAGGATTCCCGGGCTGCTGTGACGGTTGCCGATACAGCGGTCACTCTCCCGGCTGTGGTCAATTCCACTCACGCGTCGCAAACGCCGGCTCTCCCTCAGTCTGCCTCAGCCCATCATGAAGCAGTGGTTGCAGATGCTCCCGCAGCAAAATCGGCTGTATCTGATAAGGTTGATGATGCTGATTTCATTGCGCGCCATGATGCGCTGGTAAATGAAATTGACCATGGAGCTGCCCGACTGATAGATTCCATCACCGCGGTGTTCCGCCGTGATTCAGTGCCTTCCCACGAACGCGCCCAGCGCCTTAGCGCTGCTTTTTCAGAATATATGAGGGGTGCCAATGTCAGGATGTATGAATTCAAAAGCAACTGCCCCGCATCACTCATTGATGAAAAGCCCCAGGAATGGTTCACCATCTATGCTCCCCCCTTGAACCGGCGCCACAGTCAGGTGACGGAAATGCTCCGCACCTATCTGGGTGAATCTGCCAGATGACGCCACGTGATTCCGCCGTTGCGCCCCGCTTCGTAAGCCACCGGGCTGTTGCTTTCAGGGAGCAGTACGTCAGCCACCATTGTGCGACCCTCAATGAGGTAAGGTATGCTGATCAGTGTGTTTTCCACCAGTCGCGAATTCTCATTGCTCTCGACAATGAATCGCGCTTCGCCCACACATCTTATTATTATCCTACGGTCAGGCAGCCACTTTATCTCTATTCTTTGTCCCGCAA
>CAJUSN010000169.1 GCA_910589095.1 uncultured Muribaculaceae bacterium | reverse complement strand
AGCTGATTGTGATGCTTGATGAGTTCTCGGCCAGTGCGAGTGAAATCTTTGCCGGGGCCATTCAGGATAATGACCGCGGCGTTGTGCTTGGTCGCCGCTCATTTGGTAAGGGGTTGGTGCAACGTCAGATAGACCTCCCTGACCTCAGTGCTTTACGCCTTACCACCGCCCGTTATTATACTCCTTCCGGACGCTGTATTCAGAAGCCTTATACGTTGGGTGGCAACCTCGCCTACAGTATGGAGCTTGCTGATCGCTTCAAACATGGTGAAGACTTCAATCCCGACAGCATAAAGTTTGACAACACCCAAACTTTCACCACCATTGGAGGCCGTACGGTCTATGGCGGTGGCGGAATCATGCCCGACATTTATGTGGCCAATGACACCACAGGCATTTCAAGTTATTATATTGATGTGTTTAATGCCGGCCTATTACAGAAGTTCGCATTTAAATATGCCGATGCCAATCGCAGCCGATTGAAGAAAGCCGTCAATGTGAATGCACTACTGGCTATGCTCCCTTCCGACGATGATTTGATTCAAGACTTCGCATACTTCGCGCGCGATACTGAAAAAATCCCCCCGCGGTGGTATTACATAAACATTTCCCGTGATTTGATTGTTAATCAACTGAAAGCTCTCATTGCGCGCGATGCTCTTGGAACCACTGCCTATTACGAGGTTATTAACCGGAGCGATAACGCTGTCAATGAAGCTATCAAGCAGTTTGCTGCCGGAAGCACTAAGTTCCCGGTGGTGATTGACAAGTTCAAGTCCAAGTGATGGTCGTTGGCAGTTATGAGGAATCAGCTTGTCATCAAAAACATTTAAACTTGTTGATTTTCATATTAAATTCGCAATGAATAAAGACGACATACGGCGCAGAGTTCGTGCGCGTAAACGTTTGCTCAGTGAGGCTGAGCGAAATTCGGCGGCTCGACTTGTTTTCAGCCGTCTTGAACAATTGGCTGCGTTTGGGATGAGCGAAAGGATACTTATGTATCATTCGTTGCCCGATGAACTCTCAACACACGAATTCCTGAATAAGTGGAAGAACATGAAACGTTTTTTTCTTCCGCGTGTCAATGGTTTGGACTTGGAGGTGTTGCCTTACGAGGCTACCTCACTCAGAGCCGGAGCTTTTCACATTGAAGAGCCTGCGGGCGATGATTTGACCGACGCGTCAACCATGGAACTTGTTGTTGTGCCTGCTGTGGCGTATGACAAGAACGGCAATAGAGTAGGGCGTGGCAAAGGTTATTATGACCGTTTGCTCTCGCGCACCAATGCTTTTAAAGTTGGAGTGGCCTATGACTTCCAACTGTTTGATGAGGTTGAAATTTCAGAATTTGACATACCTGTCGACATGGTGATTACAGAGAGTTATACCATAGTCCATAAACGATAGACATCTCCTAAACATATCGCAAAAAAATAAAAGGCTGCTGAATGAATCCTATGATTCTTTTCAGCGGCCTTTTATAATTCTTACTATGGCGTAGCGTTATTCTGCTGCGTCAAGCATGGCAAGCGCAAACGAATAGGCACCGATTGAGATTGCTTTGCTGGCACCAAGTTTGGAAATTGCAACGCCGGTAGCCTTCATCGGGTCGTAAATCACGGTTTTGTCCGATCCGTAAACCTTTATAGGGCGGGCTGCACCGTGAGCGAACTGTGCGAATTCCTCCTCATCGTCCAGATTGAAAGCTTTCATCTGCAGACGGTTGATTTCCTCACCTTTCACTGTGTGAAGCAATCCCTTCAGCTGGTTCATGAGAGCCGGCATGAAATACTTCTTGGCACCGCAGAGACCTCCGCCGATTACTACAAGCGAGTCAGTCAGGGTGATTGCAGTGGCAATAGCGTCGCCTGCTACTTCTCCGAACTCTTCAAATGCACGGATGGCAGCTTGTTGGTTACCTTCACGGGTTCCTTCGGCTATCTCGCAAATATCCTTAGGCTCGAATGTGTGATTGATATCACCGGATTCTTCACCATAAACTCGTTTGATCGCGCGGATGGCAACACCCTCTTCTACCATTATCTCAGGATGATTCTTGTGGCGTAGACAGAATGTTTCCACACAGGAGTTGTTGCCGCGATTAAGATGATTGTCGATCACCATACCGATACCAAAACCGGTTCCGAAGGTATAGCCCAGCAGGTTTGTGTAGCGTTTAGGACTCCCTACCTCAGCGAGCTTGGCGTTGATTTCAGGAAGGATGCCGCCGATGGCCTCTCCGAATGCAAAAAGGTCGCCATCATTATTGATATATACGGGAATTCCGAATTTTTCCTGAAGGAACGGGCCAAGTGCCACTCCGTTGCGGAATGAAGGGAAATTAGGCAAGTGACCACCGATTATTCCGTTGGGATAATCAGCCGGTCCAGGGAAGGCAAAGCTTATGGCTACCGGTGGTTGATCCAGTTTGGCTATGATCTGTTCAAACCCGCTTACCATTGTGGAGAGGCACAAGTCGAGGTCCTGTGCATTTGAGGGCATGGTTATCGGGTCAACGATGAAATCATTGGATTGCATTGCGCCAAACACGAAATTTGTTCCGCCGGCGTCGAGCGTGATTACTATACGCTTATCAAATTTGTACATGTTTATGATAGATTTAAAGTGATTCGTTGATAGAAACGTGGCAAAGATAGTAAAAAAACTCCATATTTGGGGGAGAATACCTTGGTATCTTTGCAGTTTTTACAATATAGGTTAATTGTCCTTTAAGGTGAGTTGCGAACACATACTTACAACCCCTTTACTCGGCCGGGATGCTTGGCAATGAATTCTTTCCAACTTTTGCTCCCGCCGGTAGCAATCGGGCGGGAAGATTCGTAGAAGTGACATAAAGCAGCCGCAAGGGCATCGGTAGCGTCAAGTTCCATTGACAGTTGGTCGTCAGTAAGGGACAGAATTCTCTTAAGCATCTCCTTTACCTGTTCTTTTGACGATGCACCGTTGCCGGTAATGGCCATTTTGATTTTTCTGGGTTCGTATTCAGTGATGGGCACATCTCGCGATAACGCTGCTGCCATGGCCACCCCCTGAGCGCGTCCAAGTTTAAGCATCGATTGCACATTTTTACCATAAAACGGTGCCTCTATCGACATTTCGTCCGGGAGGTATTGTTCTACCAATCCGAGCACTCGTTCATGGATTCGGCGCAGCTTAAGATAGTGATCGCCCAACTTGTTGAGATGTATCACTCCTAAAGCTATGACCGATGGCTTTTTGGATTTAACCCCAAGGATGCCGTAGCCCATGAAGTTTGTACCCGGGTCTATTCCAATGATGACTCGGTCGAAGTCACTCTGGTTCATTATTCCACAATCTCCATTATAGTTGAGAAATGAAGTATAGTGTCAGGCGGAAAGTTGTACGGCTTTGCCGAGGCTTGGGCCAACAAGTCGGGAAGGGCAGCAGCGGTCCATTTCTCTGCGTTCGTTGCATCAGGTAAAGAGAACTGAATGGCATAACAGAGTGAATCTTTTTCAGCTGCCGGGAGCTTCAGCATCTTGCGGTCAGTGAATCCACATTCATCAAGAGCTCGGATGTACACATCCTTTGCCCAGGAGCGGAAAAGTGTGTCATGGGCAGGTGAAATGCAGAATGTAGTGTTGAGCAGTATCATTGTTTCAAATTTTTTGATCTACGGCGCATATAGCGGGGGATGAATCCGGCATGCTTGATGAGGGTGGGGATTGTGCCATAGTAAAAGCACATTATTTTGAATCGTTCCTTCAATGAAGCTTTATGGTGAGCGGTAGTGGTTCCTTCCTGTAGATAGTCAATTAGTGTTTCATCTATCAGGATGTTCCTGCGTGAATGTTGCAAACATTGTATGCACCAATCGTAGTCGGCTGAATATTTATAGCGCAAATCATAGAGCGGTACCAGTTTTGCTAAAGCTACAAACGCCTGGTGGCACACAACCATGCCGTTCTGGAAGCTCTTGTAAGATAAATCTTTCGGGGCGCGAAGGTGACGCTCGGCCACATAATTCCCTTCCGAATCCACTAATTCGGTTTGTCCATATACCACCCCCGGGAAATCATTATCAGTAATCGCACATGCTATCTTCTGCAAGGTGTCAGAAGCGTGAAACGTGTCGCCTGCGTTAAGGAATATGAGATAATGTCCCTTGGCAATACTTATACCTTTGTTCATTCCATCATAGATGCCACGGTCGCGTTCGGAATACACGGCTCTCTTGTTAGAACGGTAACGGCTCAGAATCGAAAGGGTGCCATCAGTTGACGCTCCGTCGATAATAATGTGTTCAAAATTGGAAAATGTTTGGCTGTCAACCGATTTTAGCGTGGCCTCTACCGTGCTTTCGGCATTGAATGTCACGGTTATTATTGACACAAGTGGGGTCGCTTCATCCATGGGAAGGGGCATTTGATTATTTCACAAAGATAAGGAATAATGTGCAAAAATACAAGTTCTATCTTTGGCGCTATATGAAAAATTACGCCCCGGACTAGTCCGGAGCGTAATAATTGATTTGCGTGTAGCGAATCCGGGACTCGAACCCGGGTCTCCACCGTGAGAGGGTGGCGTGCTAGGCCTCTACACTAAATCGCCAAGCATCAAATGTTTTTCTCATTTGTGATGCAAAGTTAATTCAAAAATTT
>CAJUSN010000168.1 GCA_910589095.1 uncultured Muribaculaceae bacterium | reverse complement strand
GTTGGGGGCTATGAAAACGTTGTCGCCGAACGTTACGGGCGCTTCATCCAAGATAACCAAATTGTGGTTGGCATAGAAATTTTTCCCCACGCTGATATTGTATCCGTAGTCGCAGTGAAAAGGTTCCTCTATCAGGATTTCGCCGGCCACACTGCCAAGAATCGTTTTCAGCAACTTCGCGCGCTGCTCGGTTTGCTTTGGGCGCAGGGCGTTATAGTCATAGCATTTTTCCTTACATTCGGTGCGTTCGGCAATGAGTTCCGGATCATTGTTGGCGTCATAATTGAGCCCTTGAAACATCTTCTCTTTTTCGGTCATTTTTTGATATTCGGTTGATTTATTGAAGCGATATAAACTTTTTTCAAATGCAATATTAATGAAGATTGATTTTGAAGAGAATATTTTTAAGATATTCTTTACTTTTCGCAAAAAGTTTAAATCACTTCATTAACTTTGCAAAATTAAGCATCACATTCTCATCCGGCAATGATTATAAATAACCATTTTGCATGAAAACAACACGCCAAGAACTCACTTCACTGCTATGTGACCAAAGCTTCGCTCCTGAATTGGATCCGGAGCAGCTGTCTCCTGTGTATAGTTATGCTGAAGGGATTGCCAGGGTAGAGAGGTGTACGGTGGTGGTCAGCGATTTGAAACATGGTGCAAGTCGCATATTTCACGGCCGTTTTTCGCAACGGCTCGGGTTGTCGGACCGCGTTGGTGAAAATTCAATTTGGGAGCGGGAGATTCTATGCCATCTTTCCAATGAAGAGTGTGAGCGGAAATACCTTGCCGAGTTGCGCTTCTATAATTTCCTGCGCCGCTTACCGCGCCATCGCCGCCCGGACTATTATCTGGCATCGCATCTGTTGATGACCGATTGCCAAGGGGTGGCGATAGATGTGCTGCACAGGATGTATTATTGTTACGAGCCTGACTCGGATGCGGTGAGGTTCGCCGTGTGCATTTACGGTCCTTCCATATCCGATGTTCAGGCGAAGAGTGCGGCTATCGACGCTGTGACGGGGACTTGGATAGAGTTATCTTCCGGAGAGGACAATTTGATTCTGAGTTCGCGGGAAAAGGAGGTACTTGCGCTGATTGACACTGGTCTGACCAGCGCGGATGTGGCCACACGGCTCTGCATAAGCCATAACACCGTCAACCGTCACAGGCAATCAATTCTGGCTAAGCTGCAGGCCAAGAACTCGACAGAAGCGTGTAGGCGAGCCAAACAGCTGAAAATCATTTAACGGTCAAACATCCCACCTACCTGCATTTGCAGTGACAGCTGTCCAGATGATCATCAATGAAACCGGTGGCTTGAAGAAATGCATAGCAGATTGTTGTGCCGAAGAACTTGAAGCCCCGCTTTTTCATGTCGCGGCTTATGGCGTCGGAAATTGGCGATGAAACTGGTATGGAGTCCATGCAGTCAACTCGGTTCACTATCCTTTTCCGCTCAGGGAAAAACGAAATGATATAATCATAGAATGTGCCGTATTCCTCGATTATTTTTATAAACAGGCGGGCATTGACAATGGCTGAGTGAATTTTCAAACGGTTTTTTACAATTCCGTCGTTAGTTCGCAGCCGTTCTTCATCAGCTTCTGTCATTTGAGCGACAGCCTCGTAGTCAAAATCAAGAAATGCTTTGCGGTAGCCCTCCCTTTTGCGCAAAATGGTGATCCATGCCAATCCCGCTTGTGCGCTTTCCAGCGTTAGAAATTCAAAAAGTGTGCGGTTGTCGGTCACGGGGCGACCCCACTCTTCATCGTGATATCGCACGTAGAGCGGGTCGTCGCCGCACCATGGACACCGCTTCGGTTCTTGCAGTTCGGTCATAATGATTTTCCGTCGTGGAAAGCGTTGCCAACACGTTCGCCCAAAGCTATGTATCCGTCATGTATAGGGTCAAAGGTGATCAGATCCATCTTTTCAACTTGTGGTTTGCCATCTTCTGCAAGATATTTCTCGTCGCAAACTATGTTTACTATTTCTGCCACCAGGTAGTAACCGGTTTCGGATTCTTGAAGTTTCTCCTTGATACGGCACTCGAGTGTCATGGGGAAAGGGGCGAATACCGGAGCGTTAACTTGCGATGCGCGCTCATATTTCCAGCCGGTTTTCTCAAGCTTATGGGGATGTTTACGGGCACTGAAGAGCCCCACATAGTCGGCTGCGGTAAGAGTTGATCGGGTGGCAAACGCTACAGTGAATTCCGGACAGCGGTTAAGGTTGTCAGTGGTGGCATGCGATCCCATGGAGATCATTATTTCCGTGGCGTCCCACTGGCCTGCCCATGCGGCATTCATGGCATTGGGTGTGCCGTCGGCATTGTAGGTTCCGATAATCAATACGGGCTGGGGGAGTACCCATGCTTTTGGCTTGAAATTTTTCATATTACGTTATTTTTGTTTAGGCGCAGTATAAACCATTGGAGTGATTGGTAAGTTCATCTGTGAAATCAAGGAGATTGGATTCACTTCCTGGATGAGGCCACGTCATGATTCGTAGCGATTTCAAAGTTAGAAATAATTATTGGATTTGACCGGCATCTCCGTGCGGTAATTATTAACTTTGCAGTCAAAGTAGTATTTAACGGTATAATGATATGTCAGAGTTGAAAGAGAAGGAGATGACAGTTGATGCATCAATGTTGAAAGAGGCTGATGCGTTTCGACATGGTTTGGGGGTAAACGCTGCCAAACAGCAGGAAGATGCGTTGGCTAAAGCGATTGAGGGCAATCCGGCCGATTATGAGCGGGTACGTAAAGGCCGAAGCGTATTCACACCGCTTCCCGACGGCGTGCAGACAAGACGTCTGACACCGGACTTGCTGCTCTATGAACCTGATGGACGGGAAATGGAAGAATTGCCTCTTCTGATTTATTTTCATGGTGGCGGATGGTGTCAGGGGAGCCTTGGCAGCTGTAGTGCCTATTGTGCCGCGATGGCTGCGGGCGAGGGTGTTAGAGTGGTGGCAGTGGAGTATAGACTCGCGCCTGAGCACCCCTTTCCGGCTGGGTTGAATGACTGTTTGGCAGCATTCGATACCATTTATCAGCTTCGGAAGCAGCTGCGTGTGAGTCGGTTGGCCGTAGGTGGTGACAGCTCGGGAGGCAATCTTGCTTTGGTTGTGGCTTTGAAACGGAGTGGGATGATAAGTCGAGTTGTGACGTTCTATCCTGTTACTCGTGCTCGTGTTGACAACTCTGTTTCTTGGAACGCCTACTCCGAGGGCTATGGCTTGAACGGCCGGATGATGGAGCTTTTTAATCTTGCTTATCGGGGCACTCTGGAAGCGAGTCACCCCGATATCGATGTGGCTGATCTTTCTTCTGACTCGTTGGCCATGTTGCCTCCGGTGCTGATGATTTCTGCCGGACGTGATATCCTGTTGGACCAGGGGCGGCAATTCGTTGAAAAATGCAGCCCTGAGAAAATAAGGCATGTGGTTTTCAACTCCGCTGTTCATCTGTTCATCACGGTTAAAGGGCAGCCTACGGCTTTTCGCAAAGCAGTCAGACTGTCGGGAGATTTTTTGCGCAGTTAAGTTTTCAATCATAAAATGCAGACACGACAACAGTATGGCCACCCGACATCAATGCCGTGCATGAGGTTATCAATGACCTGGCTTCGCTGTAGAATGACTTCCGCGCCGCTTTGTTTCAATTATATTGAAAATAGGGTGTTGAATTTTGGGCTGATTGAAAAAAATTGTAATTTTGAACGGATGTTTTTGCGGGTGCCTTAGCAGGCTTATCAGTGAAAGCGTTGTAATGAATATTTCTGCGAGACACGATGACCAACTACCAACTTGATCCCGAACTCTCGACTCCCGTAGCCGACCTGAGTTTCCACCGGCCTGACCACCGTTACAAGACCGCCTTAATCGTCAGTGCCACCATAGGCTATCTTATATTGATGGGACTTGGCCTCCTGATTCTCCTTACCGATGTGCCCTGGTGGATCACGGTGGCTACCGAGTGTGTGATAGCGGCTGCTTTTATTGTCAATCTCATGATTATTCCCCGGGGATACCGCTTCCGCGGGTATGCCCTCCGTGAGCATGATATCAGCTATCGTAAAGGAGTCATATTCCCGAGTGTGACCACTGTTCCCTATGCAAAGGTACAGCAGGTGACGCTCAGCCGCAATCCGGTGTTCAAACTCATGGGCCTCTTCACGGTTGAGGTCACCAACGGGGCACAGGCCGAATCTTCCCTGGTGATTGCCGGACTCAGTGAGGAGGTGGCCCGACATCTTAAAAGTATGATAACCGACCGTCTCTACCAGCAACTATGACTGACTTTTCTGTACCGCAGCGGATGAGTCCCGGTGCGCTTGTCATCATTTTTTTGAAGATCTCTAAGTCAGCCATAAATATATTTTGGATTCTCATCCTGTCCTATCTTATAAAGGCTGATTTTGATTTCGCTGACGGGGCTGCCACGCGCATGCTCGAGGTAGCCGGCGGGTGCATCCTGTTTGCTGTCGGGGTGGCTTTAGCGACTTTCCTGTCGCAGAAATTTTACATCCGGGATGGCAACCTGATTTTCAAGCATGGCGTGATCAAGCGCGAAGTGACCACCATTCCGCTTGCGCGAATACACACGCTCCGCACCAAAAAGGGAGTGTTCTATCGCATACTTGGGTTAAGAGGTATAGCGGTAGATACCCTCGCTTCCAAGCATGAGGAGATAGAGTTGATACTGGATGAGCAGGATTGGCACAGTTTGCTGCACTACATTGAGC
>CAJUSN010000167.1 GCA_910589095.1 uncultured Muribaculaceae bacterium | reverse complement strand
CTGCAGCATTCCTCCTCGACCCCATCAACGAGCTCACAGGTTATTTTCGTGGCGACCAGCGAAAACTCGCACGCCGAGCCGATCGCCGTCGCCACGCACCCGAAAGCGGAGGTCTCGACGTCTCATCCTGGATAGCACCATCATCCGGCGGCCTCCAAGGCGGAATTTCCCTCACCTACACTTTTTAGCGTATAAACAGCCTCCGCGCAATCCCTCCATCACGAACATCTATCTTATACACCTCTCCGGCTCGGGTGGGAAATTCAATGCGGCTGTCGCCGTAACGCACCACACAGCGCTCACCCTTGAGCGAACGGATGGTGGCGCCTGACAGCTTACCGTCAGCGAATTCAATGTCAACCTCAAATCCTCCGCGCCCGAGGAGTCCTTTCACACTCCCGTTTCGCCACGCATCAGGTAGTGACGGAAGCAGGTGGAGCTCGCCTCCGTTGTGACTTTGCAGCAGCATTTCAGCCACTCCTGCCGTGCCACCGAAATTACCGTCAATCTGAAATGGAGGATGCTGATCCCACAGATTGGGACCGGTTCCCTCTTTGAGCAAATTGCCGTAGAGTTTATAAGCATGGTTTCCGTCAAGCAAACGGGCCCAATGGTTCAGTTTCCACCCCATGCTCCACCCCGTGGCGGCATCACCGCGCTGTCGCAAGGTTGTCTTGCATGCCTCGGCCAAAGCCTTATCTTCAAGCGGATTAATACTGTTGCCCGGATGCAGTCCGAACAGATGGTTGGTATGCCGGTGTGTGTCAGCCGGATCATCAATATCCTCCCACCATTCCTGAAGTTGGCCATACTTACCTATACGGTAAGGTGCAAGTCGCTCAAGCGTTGCGCGCCACTCCTTGACCTCATCGCTATTATCGCCACACACATCGGCGGCAGCGATGGCATCGCTAAGAACCTGGCGGGTCACTGCCACAGCGTAGGTTGCGCCCAAATCGGCCGTACCATGCTCGGGCGAATATGATGGTGAAGGTGTGAGGACCCCCTTGGCGTCGCTCAAAAGGTCACACGCAAACTCGGCACTCTCCTTTATAATCGGGTAAGCCACCGTGCGCAGCCACTTCTCGTCACGCGTAAAGTCATAATAATCCCACAGTTGCGTAGCCAACCACGGACCCGCAGAAGGGTTGTAGTTCCATTCCATCTGCGTTGAATTCAGGGGTGCCGTGAATCCGAACGGATTGCCCGATATGGCAGCTGTCCACCCCCGGGCGCCGTAATAATCACGTGCTGTCCGCCGGCCCGGCTCGACAATGGTCCGCACATAATCCACAAGCGGAGTGAAACACTCGGCAAGGTTAGTATTTGTTGCAGGCCAATAATTCATCTGCAAATTGATATTATTGTGATAATCCACTCGCCACGGGCCATCTATATTGTTACTCCAAAGCCCTTGAAGATTGGCGGGTAGCGAACCGGCGCGCGACGAAGCTATCAGCAAATAGCGTCCAAAATTGAAATACAACTCCTCCAGCCCTGGGTCGGCCTCTCCCTTGCGATACCGTTCCAAACGCGCCGGAGTGGGCAGTCCTGTCCTTTCCTCTTCAGGATTGAGACTCAGCTGCACGCGGCCATAAAGGTTACGATAATCAGCCAAATGATGAGCCAACAATTCATCACCGCCAAGATTCAACGCATTGCGCAAGCGCGCGTTAACCTTTTCCACAGGATGCCGACTACCGGTGTAGGGCGCGGGGTCGGTCACTGATGGATTGAAATTCATCTGATAGTCAGTGGCTGCCGCCAATATGAACTCTGTGACCGGCGCACCGTTCACATACAATTCGCCCTTCTCCGAATCGGCTGTTACCTTTCCCCCCTCAGGACATCTCACCGCTACCGCCAAGGCCCATTTCATGCCGTTGTCCGCTAACGAACCACTGAAAATGAGTTGCGGAGCCGTTTCAGAAACCATCACAGCATCCACTTTATGAGGAGAATCAAATCCTAATGCAAGCGGCAGCGGTGCATCTCCTCCATTTGAGCGGAAAGTCCACACCATCACACTGTCGGGATACGAAGCATAGTAACGGCGCTCCACGTGGGTGTCGTCAACATTGAATTCCACTTTAACCATCGCGCTGTCAAGCGAAAGCAGTTTGGAATAGCCTTTCACTTCATATTCATCTACCGGCGAAGCCACATAAACCTCTCCCAGCTCCGTGAAACAACCGAAACGACTGCGGTCATACCCAACCGTACCGCTGAAACTCACACCTATAATGGAATCGGCCGCCTGATTCTTCCCTTCAAGCAGAAGCCCGCGAATACTGTCAAGCCGTCCGGCAGGCACTTTTCTGTTCATACCCCAATACTCCTCGGTACCCGTAGCCGGACCGCCTGTCCATAAAGTCTTTTCATTCAACACAACCCGTTCCCTTGCAACCGAGCCGAGAACAGCTCCCCCAAACCATCCGTTACCTATTGGCAACGCACTGCTTTCCCACTCCGGATCAGGATTTTCCATAGTGGCCGAATAATCATTCTTAAGCCACGGACGCCCTCCGGCCGACGATGCCGGCTTGTCAAACCATATTCCGCGTTCGCGTTCATCCGGACTCACTGCCCCACAAAAAATTGCACTCAAGCCAATAGCAATGGCACTTAAAATAATGTTTTTCATTTTCTCTTCAAATTTTTAGAACCAGGTACTTAGATGTTTACAACTCTCCGAATATCACCGATTCATCCAAGCGGTCTTCCTCAGATATTCGACGTAACACCCGCGCAGGATTTCCGGCCACGAGTACTCCCGGCTCCACCGTTCGCGTAACAACGCTCCCGGCTCCAACCACAGCACCCCGTCCAATCGTGACACCGGGCAAAATGGTCACATCGCCGCATATCCATGTATCATTCTCTATCGTGACCCCGCGCGCAGTCATGACCCCAGCATTTCGCTGCTTCGGATCCATGGCGTGGATCACAGTGAAAATGCTCACGTCAGGACCAATGAACACATTATCACCGATTCTCACCTCAGCTTCATCAAGCGCCTTAAAACCGTAGTTCACAACCACATGGTTACCTATATACGTATTGCAGCCGAAATCGCATCGGAAAGGACTATGCACAACCACGCCCTCGCCAACAGAGCCCAACATGCCACGCAAAATCTCCTCGCGTTCCTGCTGAGCCAACGGCGAAAGGCTGTTGAATCTGTGGCACATGTCCTCAACCTTCCTCAGCTCACGGCTCACATCCTCATTGATACCGTAAACCCATTCGCCACGCCGCAACGCTGCTTTCAATTCTTCGGTATATTTCATGGTCTTATCTGCATGTTTAATAGTCCGTTTTAATTTTTAAGTAGTTGTTCAAATAATTTCATGGCAGTGTTTTAATTTGAACAGCTACTCAGAAACAGCCTATGTTTATTTCTGTTTCTAAAGGGTACGACCCCACGACTTGCAAAGATAACATTTTTCACACCAACTTTCAAAATATTTTCATTGTCTTCCACGCCTACCCTCCCCCCTCTCGTATTCAGCTTGTTTTCACAGCCAATTACCATATTTTTTTTGCGTATTTCTTGATATTTTTGTAACTTCGCACCGTGTATTGAAGCATCTCATCTACCCGCTTATTTGAGACATTTAACCCAAAGGAATATCATTTCCAAACAATAGATTTCATAAACTTATGAGTAAAGAAAAAAAATTCTTGACTTGTGACGGTAACCAGGCCGCTGCGCATATCTCGTATATGTTCTCGGAAGTTGCCGCCATCTACCCCATCACCCCCTCCTCGACCATGGCCGAGTATGTTGACGATTGGGCTGCCGCCGGTCGCAAAAACATTTTCGGCGAAACCGTGCTCGTGCAGGAAATGCAGTCCGAAGGTGGCGCCGCAGGTGCTGTTCACGGATCGCTTCAGGCAGGTGCATTAACCACCACCTACACCGCTTCTCAGGGCTTGCTCCTGATGATCCCCAATATGTACAAAATTGCAGGTGAACTCCTCCCCTGCGTGTTCCATGTTTCTGCACGTACTCTCGCTTCTCATGCGCTCAGCATCTTTGGCGACCATCAGGACGTTATGGCTTGCCGCCAGACCGGCTTCGCCATGCTCGCTGAAGGTTCCGTACAGGAAGTTATGGACCTCGCCGGTGTAGCTCACCTCTCCACACTCAAGAGCCGTGTGCCTTTCCTCAACTTCTTCGACGGTTTCCGTACTTCTCACGAAATTCAGAAAATCGAAGTTGTTGACCAGGACGACCTCGCTCCCCTGCTCGACCGTCAGGCTCTCGCCGACTTCCGAGCACGCGCTCTCAACCCCGATGCCCCTGTGGCCCGAGGTATGGCTGAGAACGGCGACGTTTTCTTCCAGCACCGCGAAGCTTGCAACCCCTACTACGAAGCAGTTCCCGAAATCGTGGAAGCTTACATGGCCGAAATCACCAAAATCACCGGCCGTGAATATCATCTCTTCAACTACTATGGCGACCCCGAAGCTGAACGCGTCATAATAGCCATGGGCTCCGTAACCCAGGCCGCTCAGGAAGCCATCGACTATCTCCGCTCTAAAGGCGAAAAAGTCGGTATGGTATCCGTTCACCTCTACCGCCCCTTCTCAGCTAAGCATTTCCTCGGCGCTGTGCCCAAAACTGCAAAGCGCATCGCTGTGCTTGACCGCACCAAGGAACCCGGTGCTAACGGCGAACCCCTCTACCTCGACGTGGCTCAGTGCTTCTACGGACAGGAAGGCGCTCCCGAAATCGTTTCCGGTCGTTACGGGCTCGCTTCCAAGGACACCACTCCCGCCCAGATCATCTCTGTGTTCGAAAACCTTGCCCTCCCCCAGCCCAAAAC
>CAJUSN010000166.1 GCA_910589095.1 uncultured Muribaculaceae bacterium | reverse complement strand
AGATTGTAAAGATAGGTGGGAATGTGATAAACAACCCATCCAAGCTAAAGGAATTCCTCAAAGCATTCGCAGCTCTGGAAGGCCCTAAGATACTTGTTCATGGAGGAGGACGTGAGGCTACAACCTTAGCGTCAGCACTCGGCATTGAGACAACGATGATCGAGGGGCGTCGTGTGACAGACGCCTCTACGCTTGATGTAGTAACAATGGTCTATGCCGGATTGATCAATAAGCGCATTGTTGCACAACTCCAAGCACTTGGCTGTGACTCCATTGGTTTATGTGGCGCCGACGCTTCGATTATCCGCGCGACACGTCGCCCGGCCAATCCCATAGACTATGGATTCGTCGGTGACATTTGCGACGACGGAGTGGATGAAAGCGAGATAGCTAATATGCTCCGCAATGAACTCGTACCGGTGTTCTGCGCAATCACCCACGATGGCGAAGGTCAGTTACTTAACTGCAATGCCGATTCTGTGGCTTCAGCAGTGGCCTGCGCATCTTCACGGATTATGCCTGTGAATCTGATTTACTGTTTCGAACGCAAAGGTGTTCTTGCCGATGAGACCGATGACAGTTCTGTAATCAGCTCAATAACAGGTTCATCTTTTAAGGATTTGAAAGAGACCGAAATTGTTTCTGGTGGCATGATACCCAAAATAGAAAACGCGCTTTCGGCTGTCAAAAAGGGCGTTAAGAGCGTAACAATCAAAGCAGCCGAGGACTTACTGAATCCTATGGCTGGTACAACGATAACCCTTTGAGAAACAATGGATCCTATAGCTCTCCTTACACAAATGATCAAAACGCCGTCCCTGTCCCGAAACGAAGGCGAGACAGCTAAACTGCTTTTTGACGAAATGCATAGGCTTGGCTTTGCGCCACGGCGATACCTGAACAATGTGTGGGCGGTGTCAGAAAACTTTGACGCAGCAAAGCCCACTCTTATGCTCAACTCCCATCATGATACTGTGAAACCGGCTCCCGGCTACACTCGTGATCCATATATCCCACACTTGGAAAATGGCATTCTCTATGGGCTTGGCAGCAATGATGCCGGTGCTTCTGCCGTGAGTATGATTGCCACGTTCGAGCAAATTCGCAGCAAAAACCTGTCCTTCAATCTGCTGCTTGCCATCACAGCTGAAGAAGAAGTTACCGGCGAGGGAGGTATGCGCGCATTCTTGCCGCACCTTATTGAAAATGGTATCAATATAGATATGGCACTCATTGGCGAACCAACCGGTATGCAACCCGCCGTGGCGGAACGTGGACTCGTGGTGCTTGACTGTGTGACAGAAGGCCGCTCAGGTCATGCTGCACGAGGCGAAGGTATTAACGCACTTTATCGCGCAATGGATGATATAGCGCGCATCCGCTCCTTCCACTTCCCAAACGAGAGCAATGTCCTGGGCCCCATTGGAATGCAAGTAACACAAATACAAGCAGGTAGTCAACACAACGTAGTGCCTGATCGCTGTTCATGGGTTATAGATGTACGCACCACCGACGCATATTCCAATGAAAAAACCGTTGAGATACTCCGTGAGGCAATGCGCCACACAACACTTACGCCACGTTCATTCCGTATACGTGCATCCGTGATTGACCATGACCATCCAATGGTTGTGGCAGCCGAAAGCATGGGAAAGAAGCCGTTTGTGTCGCCCACAACCTCAGATATGTCACAAATGCATGCGTTCCCCTCGTTAAAAATGGGACCGGGTGACTCGGCCCGTAGCCATAGCGCCGATGAATACATCCGGATTGATGAAATAGCCGAGGGTATAACTGAATACATGGCTTACTTAAACAATCTCTCTAAAATTTACACTCAAAATTAAACTATTACTTTATATAATGAAACCGAGCAAACTTTGGAGCAAGAATTTCGAGCCCGACAAATCGATTGAAAAATACGATGTTCAAGGGTCGCTGGCACATATAAAAATGCTTGAAAGCATTGGATTGCTCACCACCGAAGAGCTCGATGTGCTCAGCGTCGAGCTCGGTCACATTGCGGAGGTGATAGAACGCGGAGAATTCATCATAGAGCCCGGAATAGAGGATGTTCATTCGCAAGTGGAATTCATGCTTACCGAAAAGCTCGGTGACATTGGGAAGAAAATTCATTCCGGCCGTTCGCGCAACGATCAGGTACTCGTGGATCTGAAACTCTTCATGCGTCATGAACTGAAAGAAATCGCGTCGGGTGTTGCAGTTCTGTTTGATGAATTACAATCATTGAGCGAAGAATTCAAGGATGTGCTTATGCCGGGCTACACCCATCTGCAGGTGGCGATGCCCTCATCATTCGGATTATGGTTCGGTGCTTATGCCGAGAGCCTTATAGACGACGTTGAGATGCTTGGAGCTGCCTACCGAATTGCCGATCAAAACCCCCTTGGCTCTGCAGCAGGATACGGGTCCTCATTCCCATTGGACAGAGAACTCACCACAAAAGAGCTGAAATTCCGCACGATGCACTATAACGTTATTGCCGCGCAGATGAGCAGGGGGAAAACAGAGCGAGCGGCTTCCATGGCCATGGCATCGATTGCCTCTACCCTGGGACATTTCGCTATGGATGTGTGCATGTACATGTGTCAGAACTTCGGCTTCATTTCTTTCCCTGATGAATACACAACTGGGTCAAGCATCATGCCTCACAAGAAGAATCCCGATGTGTTTGAAATCATGCGAGGAAAATGTAACCGCATCCAATCGATTCCTAATGAGATAGCCCTGCTCACAGCCAATCTGCCGTTAGGGTACAACCGCGACCTGCAACTTCTAAAAGACATCATATTCCCGGCGATAAGCGAACTGAAAGACTGTCTGGAAATGTGCACATTCATGCTTGGTCACATTCGGGTGAACAAAGAAATCCTTAATGACCCTCGATATGACTATCTCTTCACAGTGGAGGATGTGAACCGCCTCACACTTTCAGGTATGCCATTCCGCGAGGCATATCGCACCATAGGAATGCAGGTCCAAAATGGAGAGTATCATCCAAACAGATCCGTGAACCACACTCATGAAGGCTCCATAGGAAACCTTTGCTCCGAACGCATTAAGGACAAGATGGAGGCGGCACTTGAAGTTTTCAAATAATCGCTTCAACGCATAACAATCAAAGCGAGGGAGGTCAGCACCACTGCTGCAGGCCTCCCTCGTCATTTAAGATTAGCCTGTGCGATCTTTTCGCAATTTAATTTACACAAAGAGCATATATTACAAATTTTTAGCATATATTTGCAACGGAATCTCAGTCTGCGACCGCCAAATATCAAGCAGAAGCGAATAAAAACATCTTATAACAAATCCTTAAACACAAATTTATGAAAACAATCTGCCGTAATGCAGCCTTAATGCTTGCAATGATCCTTGCTTTTGCCGCGTTCGCACAATCAGCCCATGCCCAAAGCAGCAACTTACCAAAAGATGTGCAGGAAGTTGTGACCATCCTTGACAGCTCGACCCGTTATTTCAATGCCACAAACAACGATCCGAGCCAAGTGATGAAGGCCATAGAAGAACTTCAAAAACTTAAGAACTACACAGACTCTTCAACTACACTTGACGAGAATTCTCAGACCGCACTTGCCACATCACTTTACAATTTATCAAAAGCATGTGGGGGCATCAGCGGCGTATCTGTCCCGGACGATCTATATCAGCAACTCAGCGATGAAATAGCCGACGACCCAGTGCTTGGCCACATAATCAGCGCATTTTATGGTTCACTCGGCATTTAAGCCGAACTAAGCAGAGTATTTTTCAGTGCGAAGCATCCTCGTTGGAAACATGGGATGTTTCGCACTGACTTTTTCCGCAATCACACAATTAGGAGTTGGTTGTTGGGGAAATTTCAGAAAAAATAAGTAACTTTGCTGTCGGTAAACAACAGCAAGCTGCAATATGACCGACGAGAAAGCAAAACTCGCTGCCATGGCAACCTTCACGCAATACATGCAGATGCACCGTATGCGTAAGACGCCCGAGCGCTATGCCATTATGGAAAAGGTGTTTGACACTGTGTCACATTTTTCCATAGACAGCTTGCACACACTTGTGGAATCCGATGGTTACCACGTGAGCCGTGCCACTGTATATAACACCATTGAGCTTCTCATTGAAGCTGGGTTGGTCAGGCGTCACACATTCGGCTCGCAAGCTCCTCAATATGAAAAGATAGCCGGACTTTCAAAGCATTATCACCTGGTGTGCACATCCTGTGGAAAGGTGCGCGAAATAAAAGATTCGGAAATTGACACGATTCTTAATCAAAGGCGATTCGGAAAATTTCATCCTGCTTATATAGACTTGAACATCTACGGATTATGCTCGGCATGTTTCCGTAAGAGTCGCATTGCTTCAAAGAAAACTGCGGCGAATGACAAAGAGAAGTCTCCCTCGACGGCAAAAAAACAAAAAAGAACTAATAAAACCCAATCATAAAAAATCACACATGAAAGTAGATGTACTGCTCGGCCTCCAATGGGGCGATGAAGGAAAAGGCAAAGTTGTGGATGTCCTGACGCCACGTTACGATGTTGTGGCCCGTTTCCAGGGAGGTCCCAATGCCGGTCACACTCTTGAATTCGAGGGTCGCAAATATGTGTTGCGCTCCATCCCTTCCGGAATTTTCCAACACGGACAGACTAACATTATTGGCAACGGAGTGGTTCTTGACCCGGTGCTTTTCCGCGAAGAGGCTGAAAGTCTGGAACGTTCGGGTGTAGACCTGCGCTCAATATTGAAGATTTCCAAGAAAGTGCATCTCATCATGCCTACCCACCGCCTGCTTGATGCTGCCAATGAGCGCGCTAAAGGCGGAGCTAAAATTGGTACAACCGGAAAGGGTATCGGACCTACTTACAC
>CAJUSN010000165.1 GCA_910589095.1 uncultured Muribaculaceae bacterium | reverse complement strand
ATCTACAACTCAGGCAACGACAACCTTCAGAAGTCTATGAAGAAAGGTGAAGGTATCGCCGTGAAGGCCGACAAGGACACCCCTTATGACATCGTTCATGACGTCCTCGACAACCTTCAGACCCTGAAGATGAACCGCTTCAGCATCATGACCGCTTTAAAAACTGAGCAAGACTAATCATTATGGCACAAATAGAACAATCAGACAAGGGCAAAAAGAAAAAAGGCGCCCAGAAAAAAATGTCTATCCACGTGGACTTTACCCCCATGGTGGACATGAACATGCTTCTGATTACATTCTTCATGCTTTGTACCACCATGATTAAGTCACAGACACTCACCATCTCACTCCCCTCGAATGAGAAGGTTGAGCAGACTCAGATGAACAAAGCAAAAGAATCTGAAGCTATCACTTTGATTCTGACCACTGAACGCAATGCCAACGGCGACGTTAAGAAAAACGAAGCCGGCCGCCCGATGAACACCGTATATTACTACGAAGGTATGCCCGAAATTGCCGACGCTAACGGCGACGGTCTTATCGACAACAACAAGCTCAAAGCTGAACACTTCGTAGGCAACGACGGCCACATCCAGCAAGGCATCCGCAAGATCCTCCATGATCGTAACAAACAGGTACTCGAGAAAATCGACAAGGAAAAGGCTCGCTGGCGTGCCAAAGAGTTCTCTCCCATCTCGGCTATCAACGACTCTATCTATCAGGCTCGCGCCCGTGAGATTCGTAACGACTCAACTCTCACACGTCCTGTTGTTATTATCAAGGCCACTCCTGAAGCTTCATGGGAAAGCTTGATCAGCGCTCTCGACGAAATGCAGATCAACCAGATCTCGCGTTACCAGATTGACAACATCAATCAAGTCGACTCAGCAATGATTCTTGACTATATCAAGAAGAACCCGAAGTAATACGTTGATGACAGATATATATTAACCCGAAAAATCTCTAAAGAAATATGGCAAAAGATGTAGATCTTTCATCATCAGAATGGATTGACCTTATATTTGAAGGCAAAAATAAAGATTTTGGTGCTTATGAGCTCCGCAAGACTTCAGTCAAGCGTCACAACCGTGCAATGCTCGTAATCCTCATCGTCCTCCTTCTCGTGGCCATCCTCGGTCTCCTCGCCAACACCGTGCTTCAGAAAACCGAAGCTCGTCCCGAGGACCAGATCGAACAGGCCATCATCGACTACTCAGCCGATGAGCAGGAAGAAGAACAGGAAGAGGAAGAAATGCAGCGCGTGGAAGAACAGCAGCCTGAAGCTCTTCCTGAAGAAATCCTCAACACCGTGAAAGCCACCGAGCTCCAGATTACTCGTGACGAAGAGGTTGTTGAAGAAATCAAATCGCAGGACGAACTCAAGGACACCGACACAGCCGTAGGTACCACTGACTTTGACAAGGGTACTGACGACCTCAACGTTGTCCGTGAGCACAAGGAAGAAATCATCGTTGAAGAGAAGAAACCCGAACCCGTTGACGACAACAAAGTCTACGAGGTTGTGGAACAAAAACCTCAGTTCCCCGGTGGTGACGTAGCTCTTCTCAAATGGATTTCTGACCACATCCGCTACCCGGCCATGGCTCAGGAAAACAACATCCAGGGTCGTGTGACAGTACAGTTCGTCGTAACCAAGACCGGTTCAATCGGCGAAGTCAAGGTTGTCCGCTCTAAGGACCCCGACCTCGACAAGGAAGCTGTACGTGTGGTTAAGTCTCTTCCCAAGTTTACCCCAGGTAAGATGAACGGCCATGCCGTGAACGTTTGGTACACACTCCCCATCCAGTTCAAGCTCCAGGGCGTATAATCCCCATCAGCTCATCATTACTGAAACCCTATTTTAGCGAGACCTTCGCTCCACTTACGGAGCGGAGGTCTCGTGTTTTTTACATGTCAGTAGTTCCAACCATACCACATTGGCCATTTTAGCTCCTAAGAGGGGCTTTTTTCATATTTCCCCTACCCTATCTCACTTTCTTGTCAACTTATTGGCACGATTTTTGTTTATTAAGATAAAGAAACAAAAACAACGTTAACTCACAACTTCAACATAACGCATGAACTTCAATAATTTTACCATCAAGTCCCAGGAAGCTATTCAAAAAGCCATCGAGATTACCCGCGGTGCCGGTAATCAGGCTATTGAACCTGTGCATTTGCTCAAAGGAGTCATGACCGAGGGCGAGTCGCTCATCAACTTCATATTCTCCAAAGTCGGCGCAAACGCAGCCACTTTGATGCGACAAGTTGACGCGAAAATCGCTGCCGAGCCAAAAGTTTCGGGTGGCGAGCCCTATCTCAGCCGCACATCCAACGATGTGTTGCAGAAAGCTCTCGATGTGGCAAAGAAGCAAGGTGACGAATATGTCACCCTCGAAGCCTTACTGATGGCCATCTTCACCGTCAACTCTCCGGCCTCGACAATCCTTAAGGATGCCGGATTGAGCGAACGTGATCTGCAAGCGGCCATCACCGAACTCCGTAAAGGCAAAAAAGCAACTGACCAAAGCGCCGAGGACACATATCAGGCATTGTCCAAGTATGCCATCAATCTTAACGAACGTGCCCGCGAAGGCAAACTCGATCCAGTCATCGGACGTGACGACGAAATCCGCCGAGTGCTCCAGATCCTTTCACGACGCACCAAGAACAACCCGATGCTCATCGGCGAACCTGGTACAGGTAAGACCGCTATCGCCGAAGGGCTCGCCCAGCGCATCGTGCGCGGCGATGTCCCCGAAAACCTGCGCACCAAGCAGATTTATTCGCTCGACATGGGTGCCCTCGTGGCCGGTGCCAAGTACAAAGGTGAATTCGAGGAACGACTTAAAGCAATCGTCAACGAAGTCACCGGTGCCGACGGCGAAATCATCCTTTTCATTGATGAAATCCACACCCTCGTGGGTGCTGGGAAGGGAGAAGGAGCCATGGACGCCGCCAACATCCTCAAGCCGGCATTGGCTCGTGGTGAGCTCCGCTCCATAGGCGCCACCACCCTTGATGAGTACCAGAAATACTTCGAAAAGGACAAAGCCCTCGAACGCCGATTCCAGAAAGTTATGGTCAACGAACCTGACGAGGCTGCTGCCATCGCCATCCTCCGTGGACTTAAGGAACGCTACGAGAACCATCACAAAGTCCGCATCCGCGACGAGGCGATTATTGCAGCCGTGACCCTTTCGGAACGTTACATCACCGACCGTTTCCTCCCCGACAAGGCCATTGACCTCGTGGACGAGGCAGCCTCAAAGCTACGACTCGAAATCGACTCCGTGCCCCAAGCCCTTGATGAAATCTCACGCCTCATAGCGCAGAAAGAAATCGAGCGTGAAGCCATCAAGCGCGAAGGCGACAAAGAGAAAGTCAAAGAAATAGAGAAGGACCTCGCCGACCTCCGCGATCAGGAAAAGGAATTCACCGCCAAATGGAAAGCCGAAAAGGAACTTATCAACAAGATACAGCAGAACAAAATAGACATCGAGCAGCTAAACTTTGACGCCGAACGCGCCGAGCGCGAAGGCGACTATGCCAAAGTGGCTGAAATCCGCTACTCTAAAGTTCAGCAGAAAGAGCAGGAGAACGCCCAGATACAGGAGCAACTTAAAATGATGCAGGGCGAGAAAGCCTTCATCAAGGAAGAAGTTGACGCCGAAGACATCGCCGATGTCGTTTCACGATGGACCGGTATTCCTGTCAACAAGATGGTACAGAGCGAAAAGGAAAAACTGCTCCATCTTGAAGCCGAGCTCCACAACAGGGTTGTGGGACAGAACGACGCCATCGCGGCCATTGCCGATGCCGTGCGCCGTAGCCGTGCCGGACTTAATGACCCCCGCCGCCCCATCGGTTCATTCATCTTCCTCGGCACCACCGGTGTCGGTAAGACAGAGCTGGCCAAGGCCCTGGCTGAATACCTATTCGACGACGAGAACATGATGACCCGTATCGACATGAGCGAGTATCAGGAGAAACACTCCGTCTCTCGTCTTGTGGGAGCGCCTCCGGGATATGTCGGATATGACGAAGGTGGACAGCTCACCGAGGCAGTACGTCGTAAACCATACTCCGTAGTGCTCTTCGATGAGATCGAGAAAGCCCATCCCGATGTGTTCAACATCCTTCTCCAGGTGCTTGACGACGGCCGACTGACCGATAACAAAGGCCGTATGGTCAACTTCAAGAACACCATAATCATCATGACCTCCAACATGGGTTCTCACCTCATCCGCGACAATTTCGCCAAGATGACACCCGAGAACCGAGGTGAAGTCATCGAAAACACCAAGGGAGAGGTAATCGAGCTTCTCAAACAGACCATCCGACCCGAATTCCTCAACCGAATCGACGAGATCATAATGTTTACCCCGCTCAACGAGCAGGAAATCGAGGAAATCGTAGGTCTGCAGATACGCTCCATCCAAAAGATGCTTGCCAAGAACGGCATCACGCTCGAAGTAACCCCGAAGGCCCTAAAATTCCTCGCCGAGGAAGGATACGATCCGGAATTCGGTGCCCGTCCGGTCAAACGAGTCATCCATCGTATGGTGCTCAACCAACTTTCTAAAGATATCCTCGCACAGAAAGTTGACCGCGAACGCCCCATCATAATCGACTACGACGACAACGACATAGTCTTTAAGAACTGATCCGCCCCCCGATGAACCAGCAGGGATGATGCCCGGCTGCCATAGCGACAGTGGCGACACTGCCAATCTGACAGACTTGAGCCCTCCCTGCGGTCATCCCTCTTATAAAGAAAACCGGCTTTACAAAAGCTAACAGACGAGCCGCCCTGAAAGCCAACCGTTCAAATAATCAAAATGGCTGATACACGACACACATACGGTGGCTCGACAACCGTAATTACTCATTCTTTTTTTACTTAACTATTTATTTTGCAACAC
>CAJUSN010000164.1 GCA_910589095.1 uncultured Muribaculaceae bacterium | reverse complement strand
CCTCCCGCGCTCCCGAGAAACCGCGCGGGAGCACATTCCGCATTGCTCTCATCCTCGATGCCGATGTCTATCCCGACCGTGGACGTTACTTCTCCCGCGTGTGGCGCACCGTGGCCCCATGCATGGACTTCTCCCATCACTCCCTGCTGATTGTCCACGGCACCTACCGCCCACACACCCGCGTCAACCCCTTCACGCTCCGCATCCGCGCCATCCGCCATAATCGCTCCCTCCCGCTCATTGACTTAACCACCCCCGAACCCGCTCTCCCCGACATTTCTCCATCCGACAACCCAACAATAACGGAGCAAAGCGACCATATACCAAATCAACCATCCCCCACAATTCTAAATCAAATCTTCTCTACCCCATTTCTACACCTCATCCCACTCACCTAAGCGCCGCCGCGGGCGCTCGGAGTCCCCGTAAACCGCGGCAAGAGACCTTTGACATTCTGTTCCCACCCCGTCATTTTCTCTGTGGCAACCATAATTACTTTTCAGCTGGCAATTGGCGCCTGATTCGCATGGAAGTCATGATTGTAACAATGCAACACGCCATGGTCCACATGAAAAACAGTCCATAGCCCAACTGTTCCTCTATCCAGCCGGCTGCCATCCCGGGAAGCATCGATCCCAAAGTCATGAATCCCGTACAAATGGCATAGTGAGAAGTTGCATAAGGTGAGGGCGCTTCTCCTCCCGAGGAGAACGAAATGAGATAGAGTATATAGGCCGTTCCTCCGAAACCGTAGCCAAATTGCTCTACAAAAACACATGCTGCCACCGTAGGAAGCGTATGGCTACTACTGTAAGCAAGGTAAACGAAGGCCAGACAAGTGAGCGACATACTCCACGCCATTGGCATTATCCATCGCCGCAAGCCTCCTTTGGCCACCACCATTCCTCCAACTATTCCGCCCAGCAGAAGGCCTATCATGCCTACCGTTCCATACACCACTCCAACTTCAGCAGTGCTCAGCCCAAGTCCTCCGCGGTCAACCGGATGTAGCAAAAACGGGTTAATCAGTTTTATAATCTGTGCTTCAGGAAGTTTATAAAGCACCATGAAGGCAAGTGCAGAAAGAATGTGCGGCTTCCGGAAAAATGTAACGAAAGCACTGCAGAACTCCGCCAGTGCCTCACGAAATCCTTGCGTTCCGGACTTATCTCCGTTACTATGGTCGCGCTCCGGACGGGGCATAGCCAAAGAGTTGTAAATAGCTATAATAAGAAATAGGGTCGATAGTCCGTAAAACGTCCACATCCACCCTTCCGCTATTTTGCCGCAGTACTTCTCCATGTATCCTGCAACCATCACAACCGGACCCTGACAGAAGAGCATCGCTGCCCTGTAGAATGCAGTGCGTATGCCAACGAAAAACGACTGTGACCGAGTCTCAAGCCCGAGCATATAAAAGCCGTCGGCTGCAATATCATGAGTGGCCGATAAAAAAGCTATAGCGAAGAATGACGCCATCGTAAACCGGAAGTAATCTGCCCCCGGAAGGGCTAATGCCACGCTCGAGAATGTCGCCGCAAGCAACAATTGCATTGCCACAACCCATCCGCGCTTAGTACCCAGGATATCCACCACCGGACTCCATAGCGGCTTTACAAGCCATGGCAACATCAGCCATGAGGTGAAGAATGCCATTTCGGCATTTCCAACTCCCATTTTAGTGTACATTATACCCGCAAGGGTCATTACTACCACGTATGGCATCCCCTCTGCAAAGTAGAGCGACGGCACCCACCGCCATCCCGAAACTCTCCCTCGGCTCATCAGTCAAATATTTTCACCAGGGATGCTCCCGGGAAATAAAACTTAAGGATATCCCGATAACCATAACCTTCAGCAGCCATTACTGCCGCACCTATCTGGCATAGGCCAACGCCATGGCCCCAGCCGTTACCCTTCAAGGTCCATGTTTGAGGAACTCCCTTTTCATCAGTCGCCCCGGGATGCACCGTAAAGGCGGAACTGTAAAGATGCGACTCGGACAATGTTCGGCGTATTTCAAGCTCCTTACCTATCACGCGGGTAAGTTTTGTTCCTCTAATCCGTAGTCGGTCAATACGGCCGGAAGGTCCTCGGTGAAGCGGTTCCAAAGCAAGTATCTCGCCATAATCCACACCGGAACGATTGCGGATAATGTCGCTCAGCTCCTTGGCCGTATAATTAACTTCCCATCGATAGTAGCCCGTGGTGGTCTGGTCATAATGATTGAGAACACGCGAAAGCACATCGGCACTCGCTCGTCCGCAAAACGGATCATCTACAGCTTGAAGATATGGCAGATCAACCGGCTGCCAGCACGTGGAGAACAATTCCGAAACACCTCCGCAGCATTTTGAGAAGCGGGCATCGCAGAGTTCATTCCCGTAGGTTAGCACTTCGCCTCGGGTTGCTTCAAGGGCTGCCTCTACCTGCGGTGTCGATGCCTTTGTGCATCCCTGATAACGTTGACAATGGTCATCGGCACATATATCATAACCCGTGTGGGCGTCGCGATCATACCACTTAACCGTTTCCTCCGCTGTTTCCAACATTTCATGCGAAGACAGATGAGCAGGTGGCATTATCTGAGCCAATACCCAACTGCGGGATATAACGGCATGAGCTTTGAGGAACTCTTCAGGCGCATTGGCATTCATCTCCGATGACACCACACTGCGCAGATACGTTTCAACATCCACAATATTAACCGCCTGCAGAGCATCTCCATCAGGCTTCACCAACAGCGACCCGTGAAACGATTGATCCTCCTTCTGCTCCCAATGAAAATCTATCCCGATAACTACATCGCTTAAAGTAAAGCTGTCATCATCCCCATCAGGTGTCAGGAGCAGCGAGGCATAACTCTTCCCCTCGCACTCTACCATCCCGTCAGGTGAGAGTGTAAGGGTGAGGTGATTGTCCATACCGCCAGGTAAAGCCGGTGTGGCATTGTATTGACCGGTAAGCTTTACCTCCAGCTTCTTGGCTCGTACTATCCCTACACTCAGCGGACGCAGTTCCGACGCTGCATTACTCACCGCAACACCACATTCATCATAAATGCCGGCAAGGTTTTCCGAGTTAAGACAATATTGATAATCTGATTCGCGGGGTGCAACTACCACACCTGCCATCTCAACCGACGCAGGCGACACGAGTATCTGACCCTCCCCGTCTCCGTAATTGTGAGGACGGTGAGCACTGCGTGGCACAGCCACAAACTGATACCTCCCATCCCTTTTGACGCGCGCATAGAGATTGACATCCGGTTCCTCTCCGGGTGCAAGTGACCATAGCAGTCCTTCCGCCCGCGAAGCAACCTCATCGGGATCAGCTCCTTCAACCACATCAACACGGCCCAACGTCCAATCCTCCCCGGCATCAAGGGTAGTCATCAACGGTAGCTTCTCTGTAGGCACTGCTTGAAAATGCTGATGATCTGGCGCAGAAGCCCCACATGCGGCTCCGTTGAAAAACACCGTCATGGCACTTAGAAAAGCGGCTAACCGCAGCATGGGCCGCACCCTCCCGGTGATGCTCTGTGGTGTGTGGATCTTAGAGGCTATGGTGAAATGTCGGTCAAATACAGGATAAGGATTTACCAAGAGTTCATAGTCACCCATATCCATTGACTTTTGTTCTAAGGGTCTGTTCCCGGAGCATAGGAAGCAACGGCGATTTGCTATCGAGCGACTGTCAACTGCCGCAGCGGATGATCGTATGCGTGCCGGATTAAACATTACCTTGACCTCCATCCCTTTCACCATCACGGATTCGCACCGGCAATTGGCAAGCGCTTCGTAGTTTGCTTTAGCCAGCGGCCAGCTCTCCATCTGTGCAGTGAAAAATTCTTCTGTATCGAATTTCATCAGTCAATGTTTTTACGCGCCGCAAGTTCAAATGTGCGCAGTGTATCTTTATAATGATTAAATCGGTTTGCCTTCTCGCGCGATAGCGATGCATCGGAATTGCCACTCCAACGCCTGCACAGATATAGTACATCGTAGATGCGACTCACACGGTAATTTCTTGACAATCGCAACGCCATGGCATAGTCCTCTCCGTAGCTGACGTCGGGAAACGGAAACCGGCGGACCAAATCGGTATAGAAAGCTCTCGGAGCTCCAAGCCCGTTTATTCGCAAGGCATTGTTAGGACCGTTGTCGTCGGTCCATTCCTTGTGGTCAATAACTCCGGGCGGTATGGGATTGAGGTCAAAGTCGGTAAGACGATATGACCCTACCACCATTGCAGAACCCTCCTCCTGAAATTTTTCAACTATTCGCCTAATCACATCGCCATCGGCATAGAGGTCGTCGCTATCAAGCTGTATGGCATAGCGTCCACATTCTGGATGCATCACTGCCTTGTTCCAGCAACCGCCAATCCCGAGTGTCTTCTCCTCAGGCACAATATGAATCAGCCTGTCATCATTCTCCGCAATCGAGGATATGGCCTCAGTGGTGCCGTCGGTGGAATGGTTATCAACCACAATCACATTAAACGAAAAAGGTGCAACCTGGGATAGAGCGCTCCTGATTGCCTGAGTCACCGTGGCCACGCGGTTCCTCACAGGAATAATGACCGACGCCTCCACCGGGAAGTCACTCGGGTGTTCCACACTTTGCATAGGAGCCTGCAGCCAAGCGCCCACTTCATGCAAATGGGCCGTAAAGGCCTTTTCCATCTCTTGCTGAACCTTACGGTTGCGCGGATCAACATAATCGAACTGCGATGTGGCCTCAGCCCCCTCTGTCACTTCGTAGAGAGGTTCGGGGATATGGACCGGTAGCCCGCGCCGGCTCAGAGCTAAACGAAGCGCATACCATCCGGCATATTCATATTCCGGAAGTGTGGCAAGGCAATTTATCATATCCTCCCGGCTCACCATCACCACATGGCCAAAATCAAAATCATCCCGCACCGAACCTTCAAGGTAGGAATTCACCTGACAAAGAGTCGGGGCACCGTCCACGGCGTCAATCAAATAATAATCCGAATAGACCATTGGTGCTCCGGTATCGGACATCACTCGTGCCATACGGTCTATCTGCAGCGGGCTTTGCCTCACGGCACT
>CAJUSN010000163.1:637-5117 GCA_910589095.1 uncultured Muribaculaceae bacterium | reverse complement strand
GCAATGAGGTCATCGGCTATTATTATATAGCGCAGTTGGGTGGAGCGCCCGTGACGTGTGGAACTTCCTTCCACGTCCTGGCAATAGTAACCCCAAATTCCAAGATAGCGTAGACCGAAATATATGCCTGCCGCGAGCCAAAGCAAAAATTCTCCCCAGAAAAACACAAATCGGTCAGGTCGGTTGAGTGAGGTGTTTATATAAGTCAGTGCGTAATAAAGCCATGCTATTGTTGCAACACACACCGAGATTATAAGCACCACAAGAATCTGATACTGACCTTCGCGGGTATAAATCATCCCGAGAAAGCCTCGTTCGGCTGCTGTGCCCGCTCGCATGCGGCAATCACGGCAAAATGATATCGAGGCCTTGTGAGTGCGAGCCCAGAAGCTGATTATTGCCGATATAGGGGTTACAATTAGCGTTGTTATGAACGGAATGTCGGGATTCACAGTGGCCGGATCAAAAACTATGTGGAACAGCCACCGTGAATGTAAAAAATTAATAATCAGCATTACCGTGCCGGACCAGAATAGAGTGCGTGACACCACAAACGGAAATATATAGCACGTGGGGAGGCGCTGAAGACGGTTGCGTCGGATGAGGATAAACAGGATCAGTTGCAGTCCATATGCCACAAACGGCATATAGAGTGGCCGAACCCATAAAGATAGGAGGATGAGCAGAGTGAGCATCCCTGACCCAAGGAGCCATGTGGTCCAGAGTCGGAGAATTCCTTTGCTGTTGTCAAGTCGTCGCTGCATGGAGTATTTTGGAGGAGAGACGGGGAAATTTACATGTTACGTTGGAAATAATCAAGGAGTCGCGCAATGACAACGCTACGGGCCTTGCATCCGTTTATCGAGTGGTTCATGTTGGGGAAAAGCAGCATGTCAAGCCATCGTCCCTGGGCTTCGCAGGCCGAGGAATATTGAACGGCATTGAAAAAATGAACGTTGTCGTCAGCGGTTCCATGCATTATTAACAGCGGACAGCGTCGATTGTTGATATACTCCATGGTTGAAGCGTCGCGATAGCCGTCGGAATTCTCTTGCGGGGTGAGCATATAGCGCTCGGCATATACCGTGTCATAGTAACGCCAGTCGGTCACAGGTGCAACAGCTACGGCAGCTGCATACGGTGCATTGCTCTGTGATGATGCCATGATGGCCTCATATCCGCCGTAGCTCCAACCGAATATTCCTATTCGCTCAGAATCCACGTAGGGAAGTTGGGCGGCGTAGTTTGCCGCAGCAATCTGATCCTTTGACTCATAGTAGCCCAATCGTTTGTAAACAACATCCTGAAAAGCTCTGCCTCGGCCTCCGGTGCCTCTTCCATCAACGCAGACCACCACAAATCCGGCTTTTGCAAAGTAATTCTCATAACCTATGTGCCAACGGTCGAGTACCTCCTGCGAGCCGGGCCCTTGGTACTGGTACATGATCACAGGGTACCGTTTGGAGGCGTCAAAATCAGTGGGCTTGATAATGTAGCCGTTGAGCGTCACTCCATCGTTTGTCATTGTGAAGAATTCGGGCTTCGGGGCATTTTCCCATCGTTTTTGATAAGCCGAGTTATCAAGCAGAGTGCGAATCTCTTTGGCCGATCCGGTAGAATATAATTTATAGGACGGGGCCTGCTTGGTGTTGCTGTAGCACATCGTATAATAAGCCATATCGGGGCTGAATGTTGCGGAGGCGTTTCCGGTACGGGGCGAAAGGTCGGTCACCTTACCTTTTTTGTCCACAGAGCTAACGGTGCGGTTTATTGCGCCTGAGGCTGTGGAGCAGTAGTAGTGAGTGCCCAGTGCGTTGCATCCGTAATAGGCTTCCACGTCATAATCACCTGAAGTTATCTGTCGAAGCTGTGCTCCCGCGTAGCTGTATTCATACAGATGTTTATAGCCTGAACGGCTTGAAGTGACCACAAACGATGAGGGAAGATAATGAATATCCTCATATGTTGCTGGGTCAAGCCATGCTTTCCATTGTTCAACGAGTACTGATTTGCTGACAGTGGAGCGGGGATTCACGCAGTAAAGTTCCATGCGTGTCTGGGCGCGGTTGAGCGTAGTTACCATCAAGCGTTCAGGCGCTTGTCCGAATGCTATGCGTGGAATGTATTCCGTTTGGGTGCCGGGGAGCTGGATAGGTTTTATTTTACGTGTCTCTACATCGTATGAGTTTACCGTCACGGTAGAGTTGCGTTGACCTGCCACCGGGTATTTATATGTGAATTCTCCCGGATAGAGTGCATACTGCTTCATGGGGTTGCAACTCCCTTCGTAGAGCGGGAAGGAGAATGAGGGGACTTCCGATTCGTTGTACTTTAGAAAGCACAGCGTGAGATTGTCGGGCGACCAGCACATCGAGCATGTTGTGGCGAATTCCTCTTCGTAGGTCCAGTCAGGAATACCGTTGATTATCTTGTTCTTCTCGCCATCTGTAGTTACAGCCACTTCCGACCAATAATCCAATTTCTTGATGTAGATGTTGTTGTCGGCAACGAATGCCACCATGCGGCCGTCAGGCGAAAAGATTGGTGATTGCTGCAGCTTATGCTCAGTTGAGCGCGGTTTCAGCAGCCGTGAACGTAGTTCGTAGATATAATATTCTGCCGTAAATGACCGGCGGTAAATCATGGATTTATTCACATAAACCATCAGTTTTGACCCTTCCGGACTCATGGTGAATCCTTCGATATGTCCCAGGGTGGTTTCGCGAGTGTGTGTGAGGTCTATGACTGTTTCCACCTCCTTGCCGGTCTTCACATCATGTTTCACTACCCGTTTTCCGTCATCGGAAATTTTGAGGTATCCTGTTCCGTCGGGGGTGTATTGCAGGGGCGGAAGCGATGCCGGAAGCTGCGAGCCTTCCACATATCTTTCAAGTTCGGGATAATCGGCCAAAGAATTGGCCCCAAGGGCGGAAGCACTTGCAAATGCAAACACGCCCATGCTTATCATTATATTCTTTAGGTACATATTCTTGGAATAGTTGGCTGTTCTTATTATGATGGTGTAGTCCGGATTCTACCACAGTGTCAACTGACGGTCATCTTCCGGTGCTTCATTTTTCTTTGCAGGTTCTTTATATCCGAAATTTTCCTCCACTTCGGGATCTTTTTTCAGTGGAACCGGGTCCGGGGCCACAAACCAGTCTGTGCTGTCCATCAGCTCATCTATAGCCGATATCTTCACCGGTTGAGGTTCCTGTTGCGTTTCAGCGTCAGTCATCCCGGGAAACTGAGCAGAATACTCATGCCCGCTTTTCCGTTTTTTCTTCCGCCGTTTGGTTGCAGGGGCTGGGGCGGCGTAGGTTGAAGGCGCAGGCTCTTCCGCATTTGTGGCACGTGGAGCTATCAGGAGTTCATTGAGTCGCTTTATTTCTGCTCGCAATTCTGCTTCGGCCTCGGCGTGGGCATAAAGATTGTTCTCTATTGTCGATTTCAGCTTGTCGATTTCAGCCAATTTTTCTTCGGACGCCTTGGCCTCGTCGCCCAATCGCTTTTGAAGGTTGGCTATCGTCGCGTCGCTCTGCTTATTCTCTTTCGTCAATTCTATAACTTTTGCCTCGGCGACATCTTTCGAGTGACGCAATGGCTCAATGCTTTCGCGCAGTTCTTTCAGCTCGTTCAGAGTCTCATCCATTGATTCGGCCGAAAGTGCTGCTCCCTCTTTGCTTGAAGTGTCGCTCTTTTCAAGTTCCTCTTTAAGCCGTGTGTTCTCTGTCGTGGCCTCTGAAGCTTTCTGTTCGGCCACGGCCAATGATTCCGTGAGTTCCTGTATCTTCTTTTCAAGCGATGCTGAGGTGTCGCTTTTCTCCGTTGAGCCGGAAGTGATCGGTGTGACGCCTCCGTCCATGGCTCTCAGGCGCGCTGCCATGCTTCGGCTCTCAAGTTGCAGCTGTTCGCGTTCGGCCACAAGGTTGGTTACCTGATTTTCAAGGTCGCGGATTCGGTCCGTGAAAGCTCTTTTTTGGCGGGTGGCCGACAGTTGCGCATTTTGGAATTCCTCACGCTGCTGTCTCACTGTGTTGTACTCCGATTTAAGCTTCAGTAATTCGGCCCCCATGCGCTGCTGTTTTTCGGCCCAAAGACTTTCGCCACGCCGGCATGCCGCATCCGTGAGCGAGCTCAGGCTTGCCTTCACATCTTTGTCAAGCTCCTCGATGATAAGAGCCCGCTGGGCGTCAAGGTCTATGCAGCGTTGCACCAACTCCGGTTGGTGACTGTTGAAATATTTCAGCACGGCATCGAAGAGTCCTGTAGAAAAAGCTTTGATCTCTTCATCCGACAATGGGGGCAGGCCGGTCCCCTGGCTTCCCGCTGCAAGCGAAGAATCACCTGAGGCCGCAAGCTCTTCAAGTATTGGGTCAGGATCATCCATCAGATCCTCGCAATCTTCGAGCTCTTCATCGTCCTCGAGTTCTTCGTCACTGTCAAAGTCGCCGGGAAATCCTAACGCTCTTCGCACCGA
>CAJUSN010000163.1:0-627 GCA_910589095.1 uncultured Muribaculaceae bacterium | reverse complement strand
GGTTATTCCTGTGGAAGATCCGGTACTCCGGGTTTTGCCACTACGCCGTGACCTTTCTTTCCGTCAATACCTATGGAGAGTGGAACGGGGAACTGTACTATTCTCACAGCGGGACTCTCGTAGATGGCTTCCATGCGGTTAAGAAAGTCAACATCGTAATATCCGTGGCCTCCACCGGTGTCTATGGTGAAATATCCAACTCCGAATGAAGTGAGATTCTGGAAGAAGTGCGTGCCCTGGCTTGGTTCAATGCGATAATTGCCCACGGATGACTCCACAATCAGGCGCGCATTGGCAATCTGCGGCCATTTCACCGGTATACCCAGCGATGGATCGCTTGAACCCCAGCGTCCGGGGCCTATGAGGATGTAGTTTATACCACGCGAGGTCAGGTCGCGGTTTATTTTTTCTATTTCGCGGGCTGTCATTGAGTTGGCCGAGGAGTTGAATGCCTCTGGACGCACATAGACTACAGTGCTCACGTTGTCAACCATTCCATGACCGAGCGCGGTGTCGGATCGCAGTATCAAATCACTGTCGGGAAGTTGGAGCAGATGCTCATCTACAGTGTCTTTGCGGTCAACTATCGGCCGGATTTGCAACCAATATATGCGTCCTTTGCTGGTC
>CAJUSN010000162.1 GCA_910589095.1 uncultured Muribaculaceae bacterium | reverse complement strand
AAATAATTTAAGGAAATGACTTTTTGTTTATTTTTCTGCAAAATTACGCAAAAAACTGATTATATTTGCCAGTTGAAGACCAATTATTCCGCCTTACACCATGAAAAAGATGCTTCTTACCCTTTCGTTGGCTGCATTGTCTGTTTGTGACATAGCCGGCGCTTCTATTTCAACCCGTTCAGCCGTTGAATCCATGATGCGACGCAATGTGCCCTCGCTGCAGGTTGACACAACGGTTTCACCCTCTGAGTTTGCATCCTGGCAGGACAGTATGCGTGTGGCAATGACACGCCTTATGCGTCATCCGGCTTCTCAGGTTGCTCCTCCTCGTAAAATTGGCGAAGCCCGCAGAAGTGGTTACCGCATAGAGCGGTGGGAGTCTTACCCTTTGGAGGATTACACAGTGGCGTTCTATATGCTCGTTCCTGATGGCGTGGATGCTTCCAAGCCTGCTCCGGCGGCTTTATGCATACCCGGATTTGGTCAAACCAAAGAGCTTCTTGCCGGAGAGCGGCAAGGTAATTTCACGCTTGAAGGTGAAGCTGATCCGGATGAAAAAATTGCGGCAATGGCCCGTATTCTTGCCCGTGAGGGGATGGTGGCTGTTGCGGTCGACAATCCGTCGTGCGGCGAATTGTCAGATAACGGTTACTTCGATTATTTGGCCTCATCGCGTTTTCTCCTTGAATTGGGCTGGAGTTATCTCGGATTGGCTTCATGGCAGGACCGTGTTATATTGGATTGGATGAAATCCCGTCCGGAGATTGATGCTGACAGGATAATAATCTCAGGGTTCTCGCTTGGCACGGAACCTATGATGGTGCTGGGTGTGATGGATCCTTCAATCCACGCGTTTGTCTACAATGATTTCATGTGCCGAACACGTGAACGCGCGCTGGTAATGAACAAGCCCGATGATAAGGGAGCACGTCCTTTCCCGAATTCTATTGAACACCTTATACCGGAGTTCCTCACCCTCTTTGACTTCCCCGACATAGTGGCGGCGCTGGCGCCACGCCCTGTGATATGTACCGAGGGAGGGATGGACCGGGATTTCGGCATCATATCCAAAGCCTATTCATTGGCCGGCGCGCCCGGTGCATTCAGGTTTCATCATTACGCTATGTTTGAGGATGAGTCAATGCGTCAACCTCTTGACACACTTCCTTCGGGGATAGACCGTGCCACATTTTTCCGTTTGGCCAATGTGGATCCGCCACATCATTATTTCAAAGCCGAGCATGTGCTTCCTTGGCTCAAGGAGTTGAAGCTCATCAATTGAAGAACCCAGGGGCCGGAATGTATAATCCGAATGTGAGACCGAAATTCCAGCGATCCGACGATGATGCCATGTGGTTTGTAGCAGAGGTATAGTGCACATATACCGACATGGAAGCGAAGCTTAGCTTAACCACGCCCCTCAGTTCAGCGAATAGCTTAGGATCATGCCATGGACGGCCAAGAAGAGCTGATCCGTCCGGACCTTCGTGGAGTGTACGATAGGGGATGAATGCATCCAGTCGGCCGCGCAGTTGCATTATACTGCTTATTTTCCAAACCGGCTCTACACCGGCCACAGCATATTGGCGTGCCCTGAGTGAAGGTGTCAGGATATTGGCCATGGATCCTGTAGGGACATATGCAGGAGAGGATGCTAATGACGCAAAATAGGAGTGGAGTATTTTGTCTGTGGTAGCGGTGGCTTCAATGCGCGTCCCGAGTGACCAATGTTTTCCCAGTGGAAAGTATCGCAGCCAGCTCAGGTCGATTCTTCCCCATGAACGATCAACGGCAGTGGAGCCGTTCTGGGTAATGTGGTACTTGCCTACGTTGCCTTGTAATGAGGCTTGAGCGTATGTGCCGTCTGTGGGGTAGTTCCGATTGTCGAGCGTGTTATAGGTCGCTTTCAGAGCAAGCTGGCCCATGGTTTGTTCAAGACGTGGCATTGACTCGAAATCAGGAATGCTGTGGAATTTCTGATCTATTCGCCCAACGCCTAATGCTATTTCGGCTTTTGCGTGGCGCCCCAACGCAGTTGCGTAACGTAGTTTTCCAAAGTATTCCTCACGAGTGAGGACCGTCGGGTCCGATGTTTGGAAAAAGAAGCGGTCTGTGGGGAAATATTTCAAACGTGACACCACAGCCTGCAGTCCCAACGATGACGGTCGCGATTTGAGCAACTGAATGCGGGCATCGGCTTCGGCTGCAAGATAGCTTTGGCCAAGCCAGCCACTCACACTGAGGTCCAGCGAATTGAAACTGAGTGTTCGGTATCCGGCGGAGAAGTAGAGGGTTGAGTTGGTGGTGGTGGAAAGGAAACCGCCGAGCGAGGCGTTGAACGGAGGCTTTACACTCGCTGTGAGATCAAGATTGAACATGTGGGTGGAGTCATCGTAACGAGTACGTGGCATGAAATTGCGCAGCTTGCCGGGGGTGAGCGCGCGGTAATATGCATCAAGAGCCTCATCAACGCTCAATGTGTCCTGAGTCATTTGTCGGTCAAATAGTGACTGTAAATAAGCGTTCTGCCGGCGGCTGCCACCATTTACTTTTACCGAGTCAAAAATAAGCTTGGGAGTTTTGGCTTTGAAATTTAAACGTCGCGCGCGCACCTCCGAGAGATCCCTGCGCTGATGCACACGTGACTTGATGGAGTCCATCAGGCTCATGGCGTAATCATAACCTATACGGTAAATCTCAGGGGCTTTGTCAAAGTCAAGGAGTCCGAAACGGTCAAGGTCCATTTTCAGTCTCATCCCGCGGTTGGCCGGTACGGAGTAATCGCTGTACTGCATGATAAGTGATTCCAGCTGGTCCATCATGTTGGAGTCAGGAGAGTCAGGGGTATTTCCACTGCTCACATCCACACCTATCATAACTTTGGGGTTGAATTCGGAAAGCATCACATCAACCGGAAAATTGTCGTAGATACCACCGTCATACATAGGCCTCCCATCGATTTCTATAGGGTGGAAAACCAGCGGGAAACTCATTGAGGCCCGGATACAGTCGCCAAGGTCGCCTTGTGAGAAAATAGCTTTGCGCTTGCGGTTCACATCGGAAGCAACGCATCGGTACGGTACCATCAGATTATCAAATTTTCCACCGCACTGAGCAGTATAGGGTGCAAAGAGCTGTACGAATGCAAAGTTCATGGGGAGGGGGTTGATAAGGGAAGAGGGGAGAACCGGGCCGGATGAACTTCCATCGGTGCCGAAAGCTATGTTGATGTTGGCCGGCCCGGGGTCGTCATCAAGAAAATAATACGTAAGATCGGGATCAATGCGTCCGGTTGACCAATATTGGAAAGGCTTGGACATGATGAGCTCCATCATTTCATCGGGCGAATAGCCCATTGAGTAAAGTCCGCCTACGATAGCTCCCATTGAAGTGCCGGTTATGCAGTCAATGGGGATCCCGTTCTCTTCAAGAGCTTGTATCACACCGATGTGAGCGATGCCTTTGGCTCCTCCACCGCTCAGTGTGAGACCTACCGCATCAGGCATGGGGTGAGGCTGACCGGCGGTGGGGACCGAGTCGACATTCTGATCGGTTGTTCCGGCGGCAAAGGAGGGATTCGGGCAGATGAATTGTAAGAAAAACAGCGTCAGAGCAAAGAGGCGGACAGTTTTATTCATAATAGGTGATGAAAAGAATGAAGGTGATGAAGTGATTTAAACTTTTCGCGAAAAGTTTAAATCACTTTGTTAAAAACAGAACAATGTCAACGGCGATTAGGTTTTTTTATAGTAATTTTGTGAGTGGAAACTACGACTAAAATGAAATATCAGTTGGACCGGCTTGACCGGAAAATATTGAAAATGCTCACAGCCAACGCGCGTACTCCATTCCTTGAGATTGCGCGTGAATGTAATGTGTCAGGAGCGGCAGTGCATCAACGTATACAGAAACTCACCGCCGCCGGTGTCATAAACGGTTTTGAATCGCTCATAGCCCCTGAGGCTGTGGGATATGAAACCTGCGCATACGTAGGATTTTTTCTAAATGACCCTGCCGATTTCGACCGCGTGACGGAGGAGATGTACAAGATACCTGAGGTGGTGGAGCTCCATTATACCACCGGTAAATATGACCTCCTTGTAAAGCTCTACGCTCATAATAACTCACATCTGCTTCACTTGATCCATGACCGTTTGCAGGGCCTGGGAGCAGGGCGAACTGAAACTCTTATCTCCTTCAAGGAGGAATTTCGCCGTCCGGTTCCCATTGCAGCTGAGGAGGATAGCGATGAAAACACTACGGAGTGATGGAATATAAGGAATTGCTTGAAGCGGCCCGCAGCATGGCTTTGGAGGCCGGAGAGGTTCAGATGAGTTTCTTCCGCAAGGATAATCTGCGTGTGGATACCAAACAGAATGAAAGTGACATTGTGACGGAGGCCGACCGTGCGTCTGAAGCAGTGTTGCTCAAGCGGATTTCCGAACTGTTTCCTACTCATTCGGTACTCTCGGAGGAGAGCGGTGCCTCAGGAAGTGACACATCATTCAGATGGGTGATAGATCCGCTTGACGGTACAACCAATTTCCGCTCCGGACTGCCTAATTTCAGTGTGTCAATTGGAGTGGAGCATAATGGAGAAACAGTTGTGGGAGTGGTTTACGCCCCGTATCTGCGTGAGATGTTCTGTGCAGTGGAGGGAGAGGGGGCCACACTCAACGGCAAACCAATTCACCATTCACACATAACCTCGTTGGAACGCTCGGTGCTGGCCACCGGTTTCCCTGTCGATAAGGATAGCAATCCGGATAATAATCTGGACAATGTGGCCCGCTTGCTTCCCCGCATAAGGGGACTGCGACGATTGGGATCGGCAGCCATCGATATCTGCTACACAGCTGCCGGATTCCTTGAGGGCTATTGGGAGATGAATCTGCATGACTGGGACGTTTCGGCAGGATTGCTTATAGCACAGGAGACTGGTTGCATGTGGGAATCGTTCCGTTCCGACCGCAATGTGTCCATCCTGGTCACTTCCCCCACCTTGTTCCCACAGATATTTCCAATGCTTAACACCCAAGACTGACCCGCTATGAATGAAATTAAAGCCGGAATATGTTCCACTGCTACGCTCCGCGCTATGGTCAGAGATGCGGAAACGCC
>CAJUSN010000161.1 GCA_910589095.1 uncultured Muribaculaceae bacterium | reverse complement strand
ACATTGTAATGTTCCGTAAATATCTTCTCCTTCCACGCGTTCAATCAGCACGGGCTGCACGCTGTTGGCCATTGACCCATCGGCTTTGAACCGCACTTTCAGATAATTGTCCGTAAAGCCCGACATCGTTCCGTCCGAATGAAGCGTATGTTCTATCAGCACCGGTCTGGTCGTCCCCACGAAACGGCGGGTAAAATCGGACAACTTTTTATCCGACAGCTCTATCATTTCCCGGCTGCGCAGATGCTTCTCCTCTTGCGAAACCACATGGTCTATCTCGGTAATGGCCCGTGTGCCCGGACGTTCGGAATAGGGAAACACGTGAAGACGCGATATAGGCAGCGACTCAATAAAACTCTTTGACCGCTCGAAATGCTCTCTGGTCTCACCTCGGGCACCCGTAATAAGGTCAACACCGATAAAGGCCTCGGGAAGCACCGAACGGATTGTCTCGACTCTATGACGGAAAAGGGCCGTGTCATAGCGACGGCGCATCAATTTCAGGACCTCATCATCGCCTGCCTGCAACGGGATATGAAAATGAGGCATAAACGCCCGGCTCTTCGCAACCCATTCAATTATTTCATCTGTCAGCAGGTTCGGTTCTATTGAGGATATTCTGTAACGATCAATCCCCTCCACTTCATCAAGCCTCCGGATGAGGTCAAAAAAATTGTCGTCACGGCCATATCCAAAATCACCGATATTCACTCCGGTAATCACTATTTCACGACCACCTTCGGCTGCAACCTTCCGAGCTTGTTCCACTATCTCACCAATCTCTCCGCTGCGGCTATGGCCGCGCGCAAGCGGAATGGTGCAATATGAGCAATAGTAGTTGCACCCGTCTTGCACCTTGAGGAAATAGCGAGTGCGGTCGCCGCGCGAACATGAAGGGATGAAACGGGATATGTCGCGGTGGGCGGAAACTTCCACACTCTCACGTCCGGCCTCAAGCCAATCAGTGATCATATCGGGCAGCATACCTTTCTGATCAGCCCCGGCCACAATCACCACGCCGGGCAGACTTTTCACCTCTTGAGGTTTCAGCTGTGCATAACAACCCGTGACCACAATCCCGGCTTGCGGATGTTTGCGGGCAAGCGAACGGATCGTTTGACGGCATTTTTTATCGGCGAGCTCTGTGACGGAACATGAATTGATCACAATCACGTCAGGTTCATCTGTCTTGTCAGCCCGGGTCACACCACGTTCCTCCAGCAAGCGCGACAGCGATGCTGTTTCAGCAAAATTCAGTTTGCATCCGAATGTATGATACATGGCCTTGGCGTGGCCGGTTATATGCGTAGGGGTCATATTCTTTCATTTAACGGCACATTCTTTGCTCAGACATGCCTGTTTTCGCTTTCACGGAAACCGACTTAAGCTCTTTCACCAGACTAAAAACAGCAATGTATCAGTAGCATTTTTTGTCCTTATCGGTTTCTATTAATGCAAAGTTAGTCATTGTTTACGAAATATATACTATCTTTGTCGGCAAATCCACAACCAACTGCGCACCGCACGCGTTAGTTAATGATAGAACATCAGCACCTTTCTGACATGCTTAACGAAGATTTACTACAGATATATGCCGGCAGCTTCCGCGAACATTGGGAGCGCCCTGCCCTTACCGACTATGTAACAGGAGCAACCCTCAGCTACGCCGATCTGGCACGGAAAATAGCTCGCACCCACATATTTTTTGAAATGTGCGGCGTGAAGCCCGGCGACAAAGTGGCCCTTCTTGGGAAAAACTCCGTTTCGTGGGTTGTGACCTTCATGGCCACCCTCACTTATGGAGCGGTCATTGTGCCCATTCTTCCTGAATTTAACCCACAGGACGCGCAACATATCATTAACCACAGTGATTCGGTGATGCTTTTCGTGAGCGACCAGCTCTGGGAACACCTTGATTTTGACCACATGCCGGCCATAAAGATTGTCATGTCACTCGAGTCGCAGCAGCTTCTCGCCGACCACATGAACGGCAAGGACAAAATGGAGAAGATATTCACAGGCCTCAACAAAGCTTTCAACCGCCGCTTTCCCCATGGATTCGGACCCTCGAACGTGGCCTACGGAACATTCCCCAAGGATTCGGTTGCTGAAATCAACTACACTTCAGGCACAACCGGATTCTCCAAAGGAGTGATGCTCACACTCAACAATCTGTGCGGCAATGTTGTGTTTGGGATGGAGTCCAAGCTCCACTATCCCGGCTCACGCTCGCTCGGCTTCCTCCCGCTGGCTCATGCCTATGGTTGTGCGTTCGACATGTTGACTCCGTTAGCCACTGGATCCCACATCTGGGTATTCGGGAAAATGCCAACACCGAAGCTGCTCATCAAAGCCATGCAGGAGGTGCGCCCGACCCTCATACTCTCAGTGCCGCTGGTGCTTGAAAAGATCTATCGCAAGCAGATTGTCCCCATAATCAGCAAGCCATCCATGAAACGGCTCATGGCCATTCCCTTTCTGCGCCAGACCATCTATTCCAAAATCCGCCGCAAGCTGAGCGAATCGTTCGGTGGCGAATTCTACCAACTCATACTTGGTGGAGCCGCCCTGAATCATGAAGTGGAAGAGTTCCTGCTCAAGATAAAGTTTCCTTTCACCGTGGGCTACGGAATGACCGAATGTGGCCCGCTGATAAGCTACACCCCTTGGAACAAATTCATCCCCGGCTCATCGGGCCGAACCCTCCCCGGATTGATGTACTCCAAAGTACTTTCCGATAACGAAGCCTACATACCGGGCGAAATCTGCGTCAAAGGGGATAATGTGATGAAGGGCTACTACAAGAACCCTAAAGCCACAGCCGAAGTCATCGACTCAGAAGGTTGGCTCCACACAGGCGACATGGGCACTATTGCCGACGCCGGAACAATCTTTATCAAAGGGCGTTACAAAACCATGCTTCTATCCTCCTCCGGACAGAACATATATCCTGAAGAGATCGAAGCGAAGCTCAACAATCTCCCCTACGTATCGGAAAGCCTCGTTGTGCAGAGAGGCAACAAGCTCGTGGCCCTTGTGTACCCCGACTTCGAAGCCATGGACAAAGCACGCCTCACCACCGACATGATGCCGCAGGTGATGGAAAAGGTGCGCAAAGAGCTCAACAAACTCACCGCTCCCTACGAGCGTGTGGATGAGATTCAGCTCCGGGCAAACGAATTCGAGAAAACGCCCAAACGCTCCATCAAACGCTATCTCTACCAGTGAGCAGCAGCGCGGCCCGCTTTGAAATGAGGCTTGCATAATAGTCGGAAATTTCGTAACTTTGCATACTTGATAATCACGCGAAATGACCGACGAAGAAAACCTCCTTGATGACGCCGCGACTCCGGCTGCAAACTATACCGAAGATGACATTGTAACTCTTGACTGGAACGTACACATCCGTGAACGTCCCGGAATGTACATCGGCAAACTCGGCGACGGGTCAAATGCCGATGACGGCATCTATGTATTGCTCAAGGAAGTCCTGGACAACACCATCGATGAATACATGATGGGGTTCGGCAAGCAGGTGGATGTCACGGTAACAGAAAGCTCCGTCACGGTACGCGACTTCGGTCGTGGAATCCCTTTGGGTAAGATGACCGATGCCGTATCGAAAATCAACACCGGTGCAAAATATGACACCAAGGCATTCAAAAAATCCATCGGCCTCAATGGCGTTGGTGTGAAAGCGGTCAATGCACTTTCTTGTGACTTTATGGTGCAAAGCGTGCGTGAAGGAAAAATGAAACAAGCCCGCTTCTCGGGTGGCAACATCATAAGCGAGACTCCGGTGACCGATACCGACCAGCCCAACGGGACTCTGGTGGAATTCACCCCTGATCCCAAAATCTTCACCGATTACCGCTACCGCGATGATTTCATCATACCCCTGCTCAAGAACTACACCTATCTCAACACCGGGCTTACACTCATGTTCAACGGGCAGCGGTTCCATTCTCGTCATGGACTTCTCGACCTCTTGACCGACACCATGACAAGCGATCCCCGCTACCCCATAATCCACATCAAAGAGGGCGACATCGAGATAGCCATAACCCATGCCCCGCAATACGGCGAGGAGTATTATACATTCGTAAACGGTCAGCACACCACTCAGGGTGGCACACACCTCACTGCTTTCAAGGAGGCTGTGTCCCGAACTGTAAAGGAATTCATCGGTAAAACCCAATACGAATACTCCGATATACGCAACGGAATGGTGGCTGCCGTGGCCATCAAAGTGGAGGAACCGGTATTTGAATCCCAGACAAAAACCAAGCTCGGCTCCCAAATGATGGGACCCGACGGGCCAACTGTGGCCAAAGCCATTGGCGACTTTGTTAAAACCCACCTTGACAATTACCTTCACCGCAACCCGGAAACGGCCGACGCAATAAAGAAAATCGTGGAGGACAACGAGCGTGAACGCAAAGCCATGGCCGGTGTCACAAAAAAAGCCCGCGAGCAAGCCAAAAAGGTCAATATTCACAACAAGAAGCTACTAGATTGCCGCGTACATCTCAATGACACGCGCGGCTCTGAGGAAAAGAAGCTCGAGTCTTCCATCTTCATCACCGAGGGCGACTCGGCAGCCGGCTCCATCACCAAAATCCGAAACGTGGAAACTCAAGCTGTGTTCTCCCTCCGGGGAAAGCCCAAGAACACATTCGGTAAGACAAAAAAAATGGTGTATGAAAACGATGAATTCTATCAGCTTCAGGCCGCTCTCAACATAGAGGATTCACTGGACAACCTGCGCTATAATAAAGTGATCATAGCCACGGATGCCGATGTGGACGGAATGCACATACGCATGCTCCTGCTCACCTTCTTCCTCCAATTTTTCCCCGACTTGGTGAAACGTGGCCATGTTTACATTCTCGAGACGCCTCTCTTCCGCGTGCGCAACAAAAAAACATCCAAACGCTCATCCGGCTCACGTCCGAAGAAAGTGGCTGAGGACACTTACTATTGTTACAGCGACGAAGAACGCATAAATGCCATCGGCCTCCTCGGCTCAAACGCCGAAATAACCCGATTCAAAGGTCTTGGCGAGATCTCGCCCGAAGAGTTCCGGCATTTCATCGGTGCCGACATGCGTGCCGACCAGGTACACCTC
>CAJUSN010000160.1:570-5128 GCA_910589095.1 uncultured Muribaculaceae bacterium | reverse complement strand
AGGCCGGGGCGCTTGCGGCGGCGCTTAAGTGAGGAAGATGAGAGGAGGAAGGACGGGGGCGGGAGCTTTGGGATTTTAGGGTTTTTAGGGACTTTAGGGACTTTAGAGAGCTTAGGGTTTTGGACGTGATTGATAACAGAGGGGGTGGAGGATAGGGAGATGTGAGGGAAGGCACCGGAGCGGAGGCGGCAAGTGAATGGGTTCAGACGGGAACGCGGGTGCGGAGTCCCGAGGACAATGAGAAGAGAATGGTGAGTGAAGTCCAGACAGGAAACAACGGAGCGCCACAGACGGCGAAAGAGGTCGCGCCCATGGGAAATTAGATCGGCATCGAGGATGATTGCCATGCGGAATGTATTGCCACGGACCACCTCGGGCTTACGGAATGTAACGGGTAGAGATAAACCCTTTTTAAGGAACGGCTTGAGTTGGTCACGTTTTGGAGCAGCGACGCAATATGGCTCACCAGGGTTGGTGAGAGTGGACCGGAAGCGGATGTAATCAGCGAGCACGGCACGGAGTACTCTATCGGCCGGATCTTCACGCGAGGAGGTGATGAAAAGCCGCTGTGGTTGCCGTCGGGCGCGCTGACACTCAAGATGAGCAATTATGCGTCGGACCGGCGGAATGAGCCGGTAGCCGATCCATCGCTCAAATTGAGCGGCATAATCACGGGGGAGATAATGATAGGCGGGAGCAGGTATGAAAAAAGCGTGTGCCGGCATATTCAGAGTTTCAAACAAATGAGTAAATATTATACCCAATTGAACGCAAAGATACAATGTCAAAGCACTCAGAACATGCCTAAACCAATAAGTAGATTAACAACGGCGGCGCTCACATATAATGGAGCGCCGCCGTGTAAGTATTACAAAAGTAATCGAAGCGATATAAACTTCTTTAGATTCCGAGGTCAGCTTTTACAGCATTGATCTTTTCATCGGCACGTGCATTAGCAGCATCATAATCCTCAGCAGAGGTCATCTTGTCATGTACCTCGATGTAGAATTTGATTTTGGGTTCAGTACCGGAAGGACGGATGGACACCTTGGTGCCGTCGGCAGTGAAGTACTGAAGAACGTTAGAGAAGACGGGCATGTCCATCTTTTCAACAGCACCTGTCTTGACATTGGTAAGGTTCAGAGAATCATAGTCCTTGATGATTTCCACTTCGCTTCCACCGAGAGTTTTGGGAGGATTCGAACGGAAGTTTTTCATCATTGCCTGAATTTCCTCAGCGCCGGACTTACCAGGGCGAACCACGGAGATACCAACTTCATGAGAGTAACCGTACTTGAGATAGATGTCCTGAAGCATCTGGAGGAAGTCCATTCCTTTTTCCTTAGCCCAAGCAAGAGCTTCGGCCATAAGGGAGATTGCAGAAACGGCATCTTTGTCGCGGCAGAAATCCTCGGCGAGGAAACCGTAGCTTTCTTCACCACCACCGAGATAGCGGTTGGTGCCTTCGTTGGCGGCAATCACAGCGGCAATCCATTTGAAGCCGGTGTAGCAGTCGTACATGGTGATGTTATTGGCATCGGCAATCGACTTGATGGTTTCAGTGGTAACGATTGTCTTCACAATGTACTCCTTGCCTGTGAGGCGTCCGAGTTCGGCATTGCGGGTCATGATGTAGTTGAGGAGAATCATCACAATCTGATTACCATTGATGAGCACATATTCGCCCTTATTGTCGCGTAGGACAACACCGATACGGTCAGCATCGGGGTCGGAAGCCATTACGAGGTCGGCACCGACTTCCTTGGCTTTTGCAATAGCCATTGCCATTGCGGGGGGATTTTCGGGATTGGGCGATTCAACGGTGGGGAAGTCGCCGGAGGTGATATCCTGTTCGGGAACGTGGATAATGTTCTCGAACCCGTAGTTTTTGAGCGATTCGGGAATGAGTTTGACACCAGTACCGTGGATAGGAGTATAGACAATCTTCAGATCCTTGTGTTTAGCAATAGCCTCGGGGCTGAGAGAGAGACCTTTTACAGCAGCCAGGTAGGGCTCATCAACGTCGCGTCCAATGATCTGAATGAGATCGGGGTTGCCTTTGAACTTGATTTCTTCAACACCGGCAATCTTGTTTACATGGTCAATGATGTTAACATCATGGGGAGTGATGATCTGCGCGCCATCTTCCCAGTAAGCTTTGTAGCCATTGTATTCCTTGGGATTGTGAGAGGCAGTGATGTTTACACCACTCTGGCAACCGAGGTGACGGATGGCGAAAGAGAGTTCGGGAGTGGGGCGGAAACTATCGAAGAGATACACCTTGATGCCATTTGCCGAGAAAACATCGGCAACCACTTCAGCAAAACGGCGAGAGTTGTTACGCACGTCGTGACCAACGGCAACCTTGATTTGAGGAAGATCCTTGAAAGCTTCCTTAAGATAGTTGGCGAGGCCCTGAGTAGCGGCACCTACGGTGTAGATGTTCATGCGGTTAGAACCAGCGCCCATGATTCCACGGAGGCCACCGGTACCGAATTCGAGATCGCGATAGAACGATTCGATGAGTTCGGTTTTATCTGAATTGTCGAGCATGCGCTTCACTTCGGCACGAGTTTCAGCATCGTAGCCTTCGCCAAGCCATTTCTCAGCTTTGATGGTTACTGACTTCAAGAGTTCGTCGTTATTTTCCATAATCGAATATAGTTTTAAGGATTTAAAAAATTTCAGTTATGAGTCTGACCGGCACTATGTCAAATTATGCCGCGCACATTGGCGGACTTGGCAAAAGGAAGAAAGTGACAGTCCGGATGTACGGTAGCAAATTTAGCCAATTATATTTATAACAACAAAGATATTCACTTTATTTTACATGCATTTTTCATAAAACACGTGAAAAGATGCAAATGCGGAGAGTCGCGGCAACCAAAGTCAAGACCTTAAGTAGCGGGCGTCATAAAAAACGAGAGCTACCGATGAATTCGGCAGCTCCCAGCTCAAAAACTATGAAAAAATCAATTTCAATAGATTTCGTGACGTGCGGCAAGGAGGGTGTTGTGCATGAGCGAAGCAATTGTCATAGGCCCTACCCCACCGGGAACAGGAGTTATGAATGAACAAAGCGGAGCCACATTATCAAAGTCCACGTCGCCACGTAGGCGGAAACCGCTCTTGCGGGTGGCATCGGGAACGCGAGTGGTGCCCACATCCACAATAACGGCGCCGGGCTTGACCATATCGGCTGTAACGAAGCCGGGGCTGCCAAGTGCGGCAATTATAATGTCGGCTTCGCGACAAATATCCTTTATGTCAGGCGTAGCGCTATGGCACACGGTAACGGTTGCGTTTCCGGGCTGAGCTTTTTGCATGAGGAGTGTAGCAACGGGTTTACCTACAATGTTGCTGCGTCCAAGAACCACACAGCGTTTGCCACGTGTTTCGATATCGTAGCGGCGCAAGAGCTCAAGGATACCGAAAGGAGTTGCAGAAACGTAGCAAGGCAATCCGATGGACATGCGGCCCACATTGACAGGATGGAAACCATCCACATCCTTACGATAGTCAATGGCTTCGATGACGCGCTGCTCCGAGATGTGTCGAGGGAGCGGGAGCTGAACAATGAAACCGTCAACATCGGCGTCGTTGTTGAGGCGGTCAATGGCTTGCAGAAGCTCCTCTTCAGTCACAGTGTCCTCAAATCGGATGAGAGTGGAAGTGAAGCCACATTGTTCGCAAGCTTTTACTTTGTTGGCCACGTAGGTTTCGCTTCCTCCGTCGTGACCCACCAAAATAGCAGCGAGATGGGGACGTTTTTGGCCATTGGCCACCATATCCTCAACCGTAGCGGCGATTTCGGTCTTGAGGTCGGATGAGATTTTTTTGCCGTCGATAAGTGTCATTAGTCAGTGAATTAGAGTTCAACAAAATTGATCAGCGACGCTGTCCGCGCATACCGCGCATCATCTTCATGGGATTTTTCATGGCGGTAACTGTTTTCATCATCTTACGCATCTGCTCGAACTGCTTGAGCATGCGGTTGACCTCAACGATTGTCGTTCCTGAACCGCGTGCAATGCGCTGACGGCGGCTTTGGTTGATTATTCCGGGATTGGCACGTTCCTCCTTGGTCATGGACTGGATTATGGCCTCGATTCCTTTGAATGCATTGTCGTCGATGTCAACATCCTTTATAGCTTTGCCCACACCGGGAATCATCGAGGCGAGATCCTTGAGATTTCCCATTTTCTTGATTTGCTGAATCTGGGACAGGAAGTCGTTAAAGTCAAACTGATTCTTGGCAATCTTTTTGGTGAGCTTGCGGGCCTCCTCTTCGTCATAGGCATTCTGAGCCTTCTCGACAAGCGAAACGATGTCGCCCATGCCGAGGATACGGTCGGCCATACGCGAGGGGTGGAAAAGATCGAGAGCGTCGAGTTTCTCGCCGGTACCGACGAATTTGATAGGTTTGGTGACAACAGTGCGGATAGAGAGGGCAGCACCACCGCGGGTATCACCATCAAGCTTTGTGAGAACAACACCGTCAAAGTCAAGACGATCGTTGAATTCCTTGGCAGTGTTCACCGCATCCTGACCTGTCATG
>CAJUSN010000160.1:0-560 GCA_910589095.1 uncultured Muribaculaceae bacterium | reverse complement strand
GTCATGGAGTCGACCACGAAGAGGGTTTCCTGCGGACGGATTGCGTCCTTGATAGCCGCAATCTCCTGCATCATCTGCTCATCCACGGCAAGACGTCCGGCGGTGTCGACGATTACAAGGTCAAGATTGTTGGCTTTAGCATATTTAATGGCGTTTTGCGCTATTTCAACAGGATTCTTGTTGCCATCCTCGGTGTAAACAGGAACTTGAATCTGCTCGCCCAACACCTTGAGCTGGTCAATAGCGGCGGGACGGTACACGTCGCAGGCCACGAGGAGCGGACGGCGTGCCTTCTCGCTCTTGAATTTGCGTGCGAGTTTACCGGAGAAAGTGGTTTTACCTGAACCCTGCAGACCTGACATGAGAATCACGGTGGGATTTCCGGAAAGATTCACCTGCGCGGTCTCGCTTCCCATCAGCGTTGCGAGCTCATCATGCACAATCTTCACCATCATCTCGCCAGGCTTCACGGCGGTGAGGACGTTCTGGCCCAAGGCTTTGGCTTTAACAGTGTCGGTGAACTGCTTGGCCACCTTATAGTTGACGTCGGCGTCAAGCAA
>CAJUSN010000159.1 GCA_910589095.1 uncultured Muribaculaceae bacterium | reverse complement strand
GAGACAGGTTGTTGCTTCCGCACAGCAATTTAGCGTGCAAGCCCCCCAAAGAGTCTATCAAGGGGAAAAGTTCTATGTCACCTACCGCCTGACAAACGCACAAGGATCAGGATTGAAGGTGCCTCAGATCAATGGTTGCACACTCCTGCACAACTCAACATCGACGCGCCAAAGCTATCAAGTATCGGGCAACGGCCAAACATCCTCCCAGTCATCAACCGACTACACATATTACTATCGGGCTGACCAAAAGGGTGACTACACAATAGGTGCTGCCACAATACAGGCAAACGGCAAAACACTGAAAACAAAACCACAGACTCTAAAGATTACCGATTCGCCGGTGGCAGGCGCAGGAGGAAATACCCAACCGCAGTCACCTTCAAATCGGCCAGTTTCCATTGATGACATAGAAACTCAGTCGGCGGACAGAGGTGTGTCATCAAAAGATGTTTTTGTACGTATAATCCTCTCAAAGCCGACGGCTTATGAACAGGAAGCGATTGAGTGTACCATAAAGCTCTACACCAAGTTCGGTATATCGCAATTCTTCCCGACTAAACAACCCAGCTTTGACGGATTCCTGATTGAAGAAATTAATTTCCAAAGTTCGCTGAATCAGCGTGAAGTTTATAATGGCCAAACATATGCAGTGGCTCTGTTGAAGAAATGTATCATATACCCGCAAAAGTCGGGTAAGCTAACCATAAACTCAGGTAACTATGATATAAATGTGGTGCAGTACGACAACACCAATCTCGGTTTTCTCACCATGTCTACACCACGTGAGCGTAAGATACAGGTTTCATCCAACACTGCATCAATTGACATAAAGCCATTGCCTACGCCCAAGCCTGAAGGCTTTAGTGGCGCAGTAGGACAGTTTAGTGTGTCAAGCCGATTGGTAGGAAACAAATTCCGAACTAATGATGCGGCCACATTGATATACACTATCACAGGCACCGGCAATATCAAGTATGTGAAAGAGCCCGATATTGATTTTCCATCGGAATTTGAAGTGTATGCACCAAAGACCAGCTATGATACGAAAGTTGTTGGAAACAACGTGACTGGAAGCATGACCACTGAATATACGTTCGTGCCTCAAAATGTAGGAAAATTCACCATTGGATCAGATACCTTCGTGTATTTCGATCCATCCAAAAATGACTATGTCACTCTAACAACGCCGAGTTATCCCATTACTGTCACCCAGGGAAATGAGTCGGTAGATAAAAAAGATGTAGAGATCAAGAACAAGGATATCTATCACATTGTCACAGGCGAGAAAAATCCAACAGTGAACCATGTTAACGTTGTTGCTACCTGGTGGTACTGGATGCTCTACGTTCTACTAATTTCAGGATTGATAGCCTCAGTGAAAATCTACGGCCACCGTATAGCACTTGCTGCAGACGTGCGCGGCCGCAGACTTGCAAAGGCAAATAAGGTTGCCCGTCAGCGACTCAAACTCGCAAATTCGTTCATGCAAGCCGGAAATAGTGACAAGTTTCACGAAGAACTTCTGCGTGCCATGTGGGGCTATCTGAGTGATAAACTCGGCATCCCGGTGTCACAATTGTCGCGCGACAACATCCATGCCGAACTCAAAGGCTACGGAGCTGATGACGCGCTGTGTGAAAAAGTGATACGGGTACTTGATGAATGTGAAATGGCACGTTACACCCCCGACTCTTCGCAGGAGCATCTTGAGAAGATTTATACCGAAGGCATTGAATCCATCAACGCTATGGAGTCAGTAACAAAAGCAAAAAAGTAACAATAAATTAGAGCTATAGTTATGACCAAGATATATACTGCAATAATTCTTATGGTTATTGCTTTATTACCTCAAGCAGCGCACAGTGCCGAATTGGACGAAAGAGCCGATTCAGCCTACATGGAAGGCAAGTATGATGAAGCTGCCCAACTGTATGAAGAATACATGAAAACAGAGGGAACTTCGTGGCAACTCTATTATAATTTAGGGAACTGCCATTATAGGTTGGGCAAATCGGCCCAAGCAGTGATTGATTACGAGCGGGCGCTTCGTCTTGATCCCGGTAACAAAGAAATACAAGACAATCTCGCATTAGTCAATAGTAAATTGGTGGATAAGAAAGGCTACGAAGGCTCTTTCCTATCAAGAACATTCGAGGATATAACCAACATAATGTCATCAAATGGATGGGCATGGATAGCATTCTCACTGTTTGTCATGACCATCGTAGCAGCTGCCCTATATATATTCTTCAATGGAGTGGCAGTAAGAAAAATAGGTTTTTTCGGTGGAGGTGCCACACTGGTACTCTCTGTTATAGCCATTGTTTTCGCCATAAACGCAAATGCGATATCACGATCACGCAGCACAGCAATCGTGAAGGTTCCGTCAGCAATACTTTCTACAAGCCCGCGCGCGCCACAAAGCCGCTCAGAAGAGGCAATGCTGCTTCATGAAGGTGCAAAAGTTGTGATAGTCGATTCCATATCCTCGCCAACGGATTCCATCAAAACCATGTGGTATGATGTTATGTTTGATAATGACCACCGCGCTTGGATAAACTCTTCAGAGGTGGAAATTATATAGGACCTTAAAAAATCAATACAATTTCAACCTGATTGTCGCGATTGCTGTTTAGGCTATACTACTTACTCTCCTTATTTATAAAAGACCGCAGAGAGATCCTCAGAAGAGGCAGTAATCGTTTTCAGATAAAAATTTAGGCAAAATTGAAGAAAAAACATGCCGAAAATTTTGTCATATTATTTTTTAGTCCTACATTTATAACCGAAACAAGAACCTTAGAATATTCCTTAACTCTAAAAATAGATTTATTATGGCTAAAACAATCACTTTCAATGAGCTCCGTCGCATTAAAGACAGCTTGCCCGATGGCGCAACTCACCAGATTGCCGATAAACTCAACATAACTGTACAAACCGTGAGAAACTACTTCGGAGGAAGCAACTACGAATTCGGTAAGAACGTAGGAGTTCACATCGAGCCGGGTCCCGACGGAGGTATCGTTGTTCTTGACGACACTACCATCTACGACATGGCCGTAGAGATTCTCAAGGCTGAACAAGCTGACTGATCCGGCAGAACACAAACAAACAGTTCTCATTCTCCTCTCTCTCTTTCTCTCCCCACAAAAAAAGAAATGTCGGTGAATATGATTACTGTTGCAATACACACCCTCCGGCATGCATGTGCCCTTAAAAACCTTCTTGAGAGAGAGGGAGTGAAAGCAACGCTTCAAAATGTAAACCTCAGTAATCCTGAAGTCACAGCAGGAGTAAGAGTAAGAATAAATGAGGAGGATTTGCCCGTTGCCCTCAGAATAATTGAGAATCCGGAAGTGTTCGGGATTGAGAAGGCTGAGGAAAACGATACCCCGGTGATACTTGTACCGACAGATTTTTCTCCACACTCATCCAAAGCGTGCGAGTTGGCATTCAGTCTCGCCAAAACACACGAAGCATCCATCCACCTACTCCATTCGTTTCTTGACCCTGTTTACAGCAAGCGCTCCCAACTTAACGACAACCTGAATTTTGACAATGATCAGGCTCATGATGTGGCTACCGATAATGCTATGTGCGCTGCAAAGGCCAGCATGAGCGAGCTGGAAAACAAAATAGTCAGCGGAATAAAAAATGGAGAAATTCCACCGGTAAAATTCACACACCAAATATCAGAAGGTGTTCCGGAGGATGTAATCAACCAATATGCACGTGAACACCGGCCAATGCTTATCGTTATGGGCACCCGAATGGCCGATGACAAGGCACGAGAACTTGTGGGAAGTGTTGCGGCCGAGGTGCTTGATACGTGCCGCTTACCCGTGCTGACCATTCCGGGAGGTGAAGGCGTTAAAAACACAGGCTGCAATTTCAAGCATATCGTATTTTTCAGCAATTTCGATCAGCAGGACATATTGGCGATTGATAACATGCTCAAACTTCTTCCGGCTAAACCGATGGAGATATGCCTTGTGAAGTTGCCGTCAAAGAAATTCACCGGCGATGTCGCAGCTTCTCTTTCAAGGCTTAAGGACTATTGCTTGTCCCATTACCCTGTTCATAAGTTTTCTATTGATGAGATGAATATTTCATCTGTTGATGAAGATTTCCGCAGGCTTATCAATCAGTATAGTGTGGAGATCATAGTGGTGCCAAACAAAAAGAAAAATGCATTTGCACGTTTTTTCAACCCAGGATTGGCTCATAGACTACTGTTTCAATCGGACATCCCGATGCTTGTGGTCCCAATTTAAATAATCGGGACCACCACCAAATATTTTACCGCTTTTTAATCTCTTCGCTCAATGTGGGCTCCCAAGGCACGCAGACGATGGTCTATATTTTCATATCCACGATCGATCTGATTTATATTACCGATCTCACTTACCCCCGTTGCCGACATGGCAGCTATAAGCATGGCAATACCGGCACGAATATCCGGGGATAGCATATTGTTGGCTCTGAGGGGCAACCTATGGTCAAGTCCGATGACAACAGCTCTATGAGGGTCGCACAGCATGATCTGAGCGCCCATGTCAATTAGTCGGTCAACGAAAAACAATCGGCTCTCAAACATTTTTTGATGTATCAGTACGCTTCCGCGACACTGCGTTGCCACAACCAGCATTACACTAAGAAGGTCGGGGGTAAGACCGGGCCACGGGGCATCGGCAATGTTAAGTATCGAGCCATCCAAAGCGGTTTCTATTTCATAACAATCCTGCTCCGGAAGGAATATGTCGTCACCTCTGCGTTCAAGCTGGATACCGAGCCGCTTGAAACTGTCAGGTATGATTCCGAGATTCTCATAGCTTACATTCTTGATGGTGATGGAACTGCGATTCAAGGCAGCCATTCCAATGAAACTCCCCACCTCGATCATGTCAGGAAGAATCCTGTGCGTTGCACCGTGAAGTTCTGACACACCGTAAATTCTCAAGAGATTGGAACCAACGCCTTCTATTTCTACGCCCATTCTGATGAGCATCTTGCACAACTGCTGCACGTAAGGCTCGCAGGCGGCATTATAAATAGTTGTTACGCCTTCGGCAAGAGATGCGGCCATAATAAGGTTGGCCGTACCTGTTACCGATGCTTCATCAAGCAGCATGTA
>CAJUSN010000158.1 GCA_910589095.1 uncultured Muribaculaceae bacterium | reverse complement strand
TATCAACACAGGCTCCGGTCCTGACTTTTTCAATGCTAAAATAGTAATTGGCGGCCGTTTGTGGGCCGGCGACGTTGAGATACATGTCAGGGCAAGTGATTGGCACAGGCATGGCCATGATGGAAACGTTGCCTACGATTCCGTTATTCTGCATGTGGTGTATAAGGACGACACTGAAATCTGCCGTTCAAATGGCGAGGTCATCCCTCAGATGCGCATGCCATGCAATCCCTCCTTCAGCGATCAGTATCGCGATCTTGTAGGGCGTTCCGACATTGATCTCCCGTGTGCTACCTTGATTGCTGATATTCCTCCGCTGCACATCTCTTCATGGATAGATTCTCTTGCCTACGAAAGGATATATGGTAAAACCGCCCGCATTGATGATCTTCTGCTGCGATTTAAAGGCGATTGGGAATCAACGTGCTATGTCACTGTGGCGCGAGCGCTTGGATTTGGCGTTAACGGTGATCCCTTCGAGCGGTTGGCTCTTTCATTACCACTGATTTTTGTGGGTAAACACAGTGACTCGCTTACTTCCATCGAGGCTCTCCTGTTCGGTCAGAGCGGTCTTCTTGACGACGAGCGTGCATGGGGTGAGTATGTAGATGGATTGCGTCGCGAGTATAGTTTTCTGGCTCATAAATTCGGACTCCGGAAGCCCGATGGCATGATATGGAAGATGGCACGGATGCGGCCCGGAAACTTCCCACACCGCCGCATAGCCACTCTTGCTGCAATGCTTGCCGGCGGTTTCCGCATGCTTGCAAGGATTCTTGACGTGAAGACTGTCGAGGACGCTTCCAAGCTTTTTTCACCACAGCTCTCGCCTTATTGGCTTTCACATTTCACATTCGGAGCAGCAAAGGGCCGCGTGCCGGCCGCATTAAGCCGTGGCTCACTTGCCGGCTTGGTAATAAATGCGGTTGTACCCTTGCAAATGGCCTATGGGCTGGTGCATGACAATAGCTCTTTGACCGATGGAGCCATTGAACTTCTTCAATCCCTTCCGCCCGAGAGCAATACTGTGGTCCAGTTATTTGAGCGTGCCGGTGTTAAATCTCGGGATGCTTTCACCTCCCAGGCCGTGCTTCAGCTCCGCAGGCAGTACTGTGAGCAGCACAAATGCCTCTATTGCCGTATTGGGCACCGCTATCTTTCCTCACGTGCCGGTCGTGAGTGATTGTGTTCCATTCGCTTTTCGGTTAACGTGTCAGCTGCCAAAACGCCACAGCTGATGCAGCCGCCACATTTAATGAGTCAACACCGTGGGCCATCGGTATGCAAACCGTGTAATCCGCCCCATCTATCACTCTGTCGGCCAGCCCGTCGCCCTCCGTACCGAGTATGATGGCAAGCTTTTCTTCAGCCATAAGTGCCGCATCATCAACATTCACTGAATCGGCACGAAGTGCCATAGCGGCCGTTCTGAATCCAATCCGTTTCAAGTCTTCAATCGGGTCATCCACCCACGTCCACGGAACGAGAAACACCGACCCCATTGACACTCGGACTGACCGTCGGTTGAGCGGATCGCAAGACTGACGCGTAAGCGCCACGGCATCTATCCCAAGGGCTGCTGCCGAGCGGAATATAGCGCCTATGTTCGTGGTGTCTGTAACGGAATCGATCACCGCTATGCGACGTGCATTCACAGCAATTTCCGCCAATGGTTTGCACTCAGGCCTTCGCATGGCGCACAGCACACCTCGTGTCAGCGTATAGCCTGTGAGCGAAGCCAACACCTCCCGGGTGCCGGTATAGACGGGAACGCCAGGCATTCGCCCAATTATTTCAGCTGCATCTCCCGTTATGTGTCGCTGTTCACATAGCAGTGCCAGCGGCTCGTGTCCCTTGTCAAGCGCTACCTTTATCACTTTGGGACTTTCGGCGATGAATATGGCTTGCGAGGGGTCTACGCGTGAACGGAGTTGGGTTTCTGTGAGTGATGAAAAAATCGCCACTCGTTCATCATTCAGCGATGTGATCTCTATAATGTCGGGGGTTGAGTTGCTCGGTTTCATGATGCAAAAATACATTTTTGCGCTGACTCATACAACCGCGTCAAGCGCTCTAATGTCACTTCAGATGCATAAGTCGCAGAAGTTTCCACATCAGTCCGTTTTTTCGGTCCATTCTGCGTGTGAAGAAGCTGTCGGCAGTGAAGCCTCTCACAATGCCGAACGAAATGGATGCCGTGGCAGACAATGGCAGGAGCAACGAATAGGCCGACGACATTTCCACCACAAGAAATATTGCCATAAGTGGAGCGCGTATGGCACCCGCCATCACCCCTGCCATTCCCATGAATGCCAGTTGGCTCACCGGCAGATCAGTCCCGAACAGATAATTGCAACCCGCTCCGAATACGTAACCGGCGAAACATCCGGCAAATAGCGTTGGTGCAAATTCTCCTGTCACGCCACCTCCGTTGTAGCTCAATGAGGTGGCGAAACACTTTATGGCGAGTATCCCGGTGGCAACAATCAGTATCAAGCCCGGTGTTGGCGTGGCACCTGACAGCATTGTGCCGAAAGTCAAAGCACTGAAATTGCCGTTAAGCATTTGGCTCATCACCTTATATCCTTCGCCGTAAAGTGATGGGAAGAGCAGCAGGCACACACCGGTCAGCACACCGGCAAGGCAACCTTTTATCCAGGGATTCTGCATCCTGTTCAACCATCGCTCTATCAATTTCATTATGTAACTGTAATAAAGCGAATAGACTCCACAGAACACACCCAACGCCAAGGCCCAAGGCAATATGTGTGGATTATAATATGTCACCTGGTCCATCACCAGATCCAAGGTGAAGCCTTGCAGAGCGGTGGCCGTGATAGCTGCAACGAGCGTTGTGACAAAGAGCACCATAACTCCGAACGAGCCCAACCCCATACGAAGACACTCCAACACAAACAGCGCGCCACCTATCGGTGCCTTGAATATGGCGGCTATACCTGCGCCCGCGCCACAAGCCATCATTATCATTGCCATCCGCCCGGTAATCCCGAACCCACGCGCTGCACAGCTCCCAAGCGCCGCTCCGCTGAACGCAATCGGGCCCTCGGCACCCGCCGAACCTCCAAGCCCGAGGGTTATTGCCGTGGAAACAAGTGGTGAATAAGTAATTTGTGTGGGCAGATGCGCATTATCGCTCTTTATGTGTTCCCGGATAACTCTTACCCCGTGGCTAATGTTTCCCTTGAACCATAAATGCTTTAGTCCCACAACTATCATCACTCCCACCGCGGGCACAGCCAATAACGACCAATCCGGCCCCTGTGATGGCAAATGTGCTGAAATCAGCTCCGATATGTGCGCTATCGCTTGCTTTAGCAGGCAAGCCATGATGCCTGTTCCAACACCGACAAGAGCAGAAAGTATAAATATGAAAGGACGTTCCCCCATGCAGCGCACGCACCGACAGGCCAAACGTTGGCTCTGGCTTTTCCGTTCAGTCGGTTTGTCGGTTTTTTGTGTAGCGGGTTGGTTGTCCATGTTATTTATTGATGAATAGGCGCATTATGAACTCAAATCAATATGCTATGTTTGTCAAGAGAAGCACTCCTGACGGTTCATATGAATTCAGCTCATTGGTTGAAATAATAACGGCCACGGCCTCCGGAATGTTTCGCCGGAATGTCCACGCTCACCGTGATTGATTTTATAAGCTTTCTAAGTTTCCCTCTGTATACGGATAAGTTACTTTTGGGGTTTCTGCAATTCAATTTCGCAAATCTTGCAAATTGTTTGCAAAAAGTTTAAGTCACTTCTTTGGTAAGTCAAAATAAAATGCTAACTTTGCACCCGAATTAAGCGCACGTGGCGTAATTGGTAGCCGCGCTAGACTTAGGATCTAGTGTCTTACGACGTGGGGGTTCGAGTCCCTTCGTGCGCACTTCAAAGCTCCATGACTTCATTGCTCATGGAGTTTTTTTATTGAATCAGAAATCCTGCTACAATAGCTATCTTAGCTATAATAGCTATCGACCGAATTACCCTATGGTGAGCGGGGTGAAAACAAAAGCGCGGGGCCGGAGTGGCCTCGCGCTTTGAGTTTATGAGATTCGGGTGAATTACTTCACGAGAACTTTGGCGGTGCGGTTGCCCTGACGAACAACGTAGATGCCGGGTACGAGCTGGTCAGCGTTAACGCGGATACCCTGGAGGTTGTAGTATTCTACGGGAGCGTTGTCGGCGTCGGTAGCAACGTTGTCAATGGCAGCCAGGCTGTCGGTGATCTTGAGGGTGAGGCCGTAAGCCTGACCGTTGATGAGCGAGCATAGGTTTTCGTTGAAGATCTCGGTGGACCATTCCCAACTGGTGCCCCAGAGGTCACCTGTACCATCCACGCCCTTGGGCTCGGTAAGGCAGATCAGCATTGAGAATGTGTCACCTATATTCACGTCGGCGGGGAGGTCGATTACATCGCGGTCGCCGGTCTCGGTCATAACCATGCCGCCGCCTGTCTGGTTGGGTTTGATGTCGCGGTTGATCACGCCGTTGGTTTCGCCGTCGTCGATGAATGAACCGTTTCCGTTCCAATCGACATATACGCAGCTTTGTGACCAGTTGATGGCTGAACCGGAGAGGCCCTTGAGGATCATGGTGAAGTTTTCGGCGTCAACGGGGATTTCGATCATCTTGTCGGTGAGATCGATATATGCGCCTTCTTCCTGCCACTGGTTCTGGAGAGGAGTCACGAAGTAATCCTCGGCAGTGGGATCAGCGGTGTAATAAGCAGTCTGGATTTCGGTGTTTTCGCCTACGAGATAGGAGATTTCGTTGTAGTAACGCTTGGAGCCGTCGGTGTACTTGCGGCGGAATGAGAGCTGAACGGGTTCTTCTGAGGATTTGGTGGTGAATACAACGGGGATGTGTACGTCGCCGAGGTCTTCGACGCCGCTTGCCCATACCACGTCAAGGTTGATGGTGATGTCTTCACCTTCGATCACGCCGGTGAGGTCAGCCGTGGCCTGGATTGAACCGCCCATGAGGACGATGTTGTCGGCATGGCCGGAGAGGTTGTCGCCTTCACGGGTGATACCGGGTACTTCGATGCTTCCCATGTTGTCGTCACCTTCGCCACCGAAGTTTTCAAGCAGAAGGGTGTAGGTGTCATCGCTCATGGTGAGGAATTTTACCTCAGTATCGGGAGTTACAGAGTCTTCACCAAACAGGGTGACGGTGAGTGTGCCGGTGTAGATC
>CAJUSN010000157.1 GCA_910589095.1 uncultured Muribaculaceae bacterium | reverse complement strand
TGTAGAAACCACACCCATCACAAGAAGCATCCATCCCACCTCTTTTACACCGGAGATGAATGTTGGACCGCACTGAATACCAATCACTGCGATGAACATGTTAAGTCCCAAATTATTCATCAACCAAAGCGAAGCATCGGGAATAATGCCTACAGAGGGGCGCTTTGTGCGTAACCATCCGAAGAACAGGCCGGCAATGAGAGCGCCGCCGGAAGTGGAGAGGCTGATAGGAATGTCGTGAATATTAAGTGTCAAGGCTCCTACAAGCGCACCTATCACGATTGCGAGCGAAACGAACACCATGTCAGTCTGGCTTGTAGGGTGTTCCTCGCAGCCAATCTGACCCACTGCTGCACTAACCTCCTGAGGTAAGCCCTGGATTGTGAGCATATCACCCTGAGCGAGCTTTGTCTGTGCAAGCACAGGGATAGGAACACCGCCCTGACGTGTGATGCTCTGAATCATCACACCATACATGAATGATTTCGCACGGAGCTGGTCAACCGTAAGACCTGCAGTTTTTTTAGTAACCATCACCTTGGTTTTCTCAACATTGAATGAGAGGAGAGCGGCATCATCAATTTCCGGTCCAATCCAGCTTTCATCCTGGATAATGAATTCATGACGGCCGGAGAGTACAATCTCATCGTTCATGTTAATAACCATGTTGGCCGAAGGAGCTACGATGGAACCATCCGAAGCCTGACGGACGCGCTCAACAAACAATCGGCGTCCGAGACTCTCAAAGTGCGATTCAATCTGTGCAACGGTCTGAGGAGTAGAAAAATGATCGGCCGTCACCTTATATGCACGGAACACGATGGGGCGGTTACCGTTGATGTAGGCAGGATCCGAAGATAAGGAGGAGTGATTGAGCTGCTGCTCAAGTTCCTTGGTTTGCTGACGTACTTTTTTCAAACCTCCAAGCAAAACCGGTCCAAGGTTACCGAGAATCCAGGCAGAACCGATGGTACCGAAAACATAGGTCACGGCATAGCACACCGGAATCAAATCTATCAACTGCTGCTTCTCGGCGGCCGACAGATGAAGAGTGCTGATGGTGTCAGTTCCGACACCGATAACGGCCGAGATGGTCTGGGCGCCGGCAAATAATCCGGTGGCAATAGCAGTGTTATAATTCATGATTTTCGCGCAACCCCAGGTTACAATAAGACAGAGCGCACAAACAACCACAGCGAATATAACCTGCTTTATACCCTGGCCACGTATGGCCGATACAAATTGCGGCCCGCATTTATATCCAATGGCAAAAAGGAAGATGAGAAAGAAAAGCGACTTGAGCGGCGCACCGATAGGAATGTTCATCTGCCCGACCAACACTCCAACAAGGAGTACAGATGTAACAGTACCCAACGAAAAAGTTTTGTACTTCAATTTACCGATCAAGAACCCGAGACCGATTGTAAGAAAAATCGGTATGGACGGGTAGGTTCGAAAAGTTTCAATTAGCCACGACATGCTGATGAGTGTGTTAAATTAGAAAATAAGATTCATAGATAAAATCAACGGATAGGGCGATTAACGGATGGATAAAGGCGAAATTACACGTCTGATAGAATAACATTACGTGCAGCGCTAAAGTTTTTAAAGTCTACATTATTCCCACCAAAGCAGAGAATCTGTTAAAATTAGAGTGTCGTATTGGAAATCAGGCAAGGAACAATAATTTTTAAATGCGATTTAAACAATTCGGGCAAAAATGTATTATAAAAATGATGGCTCACTAAAACAGAGTAAAGAATCCATCATACATAAAATAAATAAATTTACCTAATAAATAATTATGAAAATCCTTCACACAATATGCGTAACGGCGGTGGCAGCCGCCATCGGTGGTCTCACTTTCTTTTTATGGAGTTGCAGCCGTCAATCCACAGCTAATGCAGCCGTTCAAAATAATGCTGTCAGCAATCCTGCTGCACCCAAAGGCGGAGGCGGCATACAATTAGGGACACCTGGCGGTGGGCCTTCAATTGACAAGTCGTCCGACGCCACTCTTCAGGCCATGATCAAGGCAGAAGTTCCTGAATTCAAACAAATGGTGTTCAATGATCCGGTAACAGGAAGAACCATGAAGTACAATCTCTTTGTACCAAAGAATCTTGATGTGCTACGCACCTATCCATTGGTTTTGTTTATGGCCGATGCGAGCACTCCGGGTGAATCCTACACCACTCCCCTCACGCAGGGCTACGGAGCCTTGGTGTGGGCAACTGAAGAATCGCAGAAGGAACATCCCTGTTATGTATTGGTGCCTCAGTTCTCCGGCGTGGCTGTAAACGATGCCTACGAGCACACAGAAGAGGTGGACATGGTGATCCGTATGGTCGACCAGGTGGCAAGAGAGAACCGTGTTGACCGCTCACGGCTTTACACCACCGGACAGTCCATGGGCGGAATGATTTCAATGTACTATAATATTACTTATCCCGACATGTTCGCCGCTTCGATTTTTGTAGATTGCCACTGGGACACATCAAAGTTTGATGAGCTTGCGCAGCACACATTCACCTACATCACGGCTGGCAACAGCGGAAAATCCTATCCCTGTATAGAAGTGCTTGAGAAGGCGGCTGAAAAAGATGGTAGAAAATATGCTTACGCTCAATGGAGCGCAAAACTCCCCCAGTCAGAGCAGGACGCACTGGCAACCAAATTGCTTGACGAGGGTGCACCAATCAACATCATAAATTTCACGCCTCGTTCAGTGCTTCCGGCATCGGGCCGGGGGAGCGAACATATGTACTCGTTTGACTACGCCTATAAGCTGACACCGGTTCGCAACTGGCTGTTCAGTCAGCACAAATAAGCTTCAAATCCAAATTATCTGTTTTTGCTGTAAGTAGCCGATACTTACTTGTGTGGATTCTCTTTCTTTTTACGAAGATGGAGAATCCATATATAATATCCTGTCAAAGGGAGGGTTGCTCCCAGCAATGCAGAAATGAACCAGATGATGCGGGTGAACACGCCGCCAAAGCCTCCGGTATGAACGGAGTAGATCCAACCGCGGATACAGTCGGCACCTGAAGCTTCGCTATACGCCTTGGACAGTTCCAGACGGTGGGAGCGAGGGTTAAAGGCATATGAGTCAGCAGCCCTCACATTACCTGTTGAATTGAGTGTGACGGTTGCTGTTTGCCCTGAAATTGTGATTTGTCGTGCATCGGGGTTTGTGGCTTGCAACTGCTGGAGGGCCATGTCCCAGCCTGCAAAAGCTTCACGAGTTTCGACATTTGTCTTGCTATCTCCTCCATGCTCGCGCTTACCTTTGTCGGCACCATGTTGGCCACCATGACGGGAGCCTGAGGTTTGCTCCACACCGCACACGGCATAAAATGCATTGCGGTACCACTGGAAGGACCATGTAAGACCGGTCAACGCCATGGCAAGCACAAAGAGAGTGACGTAAACACCTCCCGCAACATGCAGACCTTTCCAAAAACCTTTCCAACCTTTGGCAAAGGAGATGGTCAGGAACTTCCGGGGTTTTTTCCTAACGCGAGGAATCCACAGCACTATACCGGTGATGAGCGCCACCACAAATATGATGGTCGAGATACCTACAAGAAGCTTGCCAATCTTCACTCCGTTTCCGTGAGGATTGGCACTGTCAAGGAGCCAACGGTGGAGTTTGAACATTGTATCAAAAAATGCAATGCGTTCATTGCTTCCGGTCACCATCCCGGTGTATTGATTGATGTAGACAGCTGAACGAGCCGGTTTGGAGAGATTGACCTGATAGGTACGCGAAGGATCGGAAAAAACCGTCACTCCTGTGACAGAAACAGAATCAGGGAGCGTTGATTGCACGGTTTCCATAAGTTTTCCCAAGCCGAGCGACTGCGAGGAAGCTGTTTCACCGGTGTAATATACATCTGCCCGAAGTGCTCGCGTGATTTCCTGTTCAAACACAAGCATGGAGCCCGAAAAGCACACCAAAGTGATGAAAATGCCGAACGGGACAGAGAGCCAAAGATGTAATTTCTTTATTAATTTCATTTGAAATGCGTTTTGTAAATACTGGTTTAAATTTCGGCTGCAAAGTTGCCAAAAATCATCAAGTCGGACAATACTCAATAGTTAGAGTGTGTCTATAAAAACAGGCTTTCGGTACATATTGGCGATTGAAGTCACCTTCTGGGCCGTGCCCACTTTTCATGAAGACCGCGGAAAAGGACAAAAAACACAGGTACCAGCATGACGAGCGCAAGAGTTCCGAGGAGAAGACCTCCCACGGTGGCCACACCTACCGAAATGTTTCCGTTGGCGCCAACCCCCGATGCGAACATGAGGGGCAACATGCCAAACACCATTGCCGCTGAGGTCATCACTATGGGTCGGAAACGCGCTTTTGCAGCGGATATGGCCGAGGCTACAAGCCCCATCCCCTCCTTGCGGCGGGCGGTGGCATATTCAGTGAGGAGAATGGCAGTCTTGGCCAGCAGTCCAATTAGCATGATAAGACCAATCTGCATGTAGATGTTGTTTTCAAGGCCCCACCAACGTGCAAACAGGAAGCTGCCTGCCAAGCCGAAAGGCACGGCGGCTATAACAGCCAACGGTACTGTCAAGCTCTCATAAAGGGCACACAGAATTAGATATATGAAAGCAAGACAAATGGAAAACACAACTACAGTGGTGTTGCCTGTTGATGCTTCCTCACGCGACATGCCTCCGAATTCATAACCATAACCGGATGGAAGAGCCGTAGCGGCCACCTCCTCAATAGCTTTCAATGCTTCACCCGAACTGTAGCCTTCGCCCTGTTCGCCATAAACCGATATCGCAGGAAACAGATTGAATCGCGAAAGACTCTCTGAGCCGTACACGCGGGTCAAAGTGAGGAAATTGGACAGTGGCACCATACTCCCGGTTGACGAACGCACAAACATTGACTTGAGCGACTCGGTGTCGAGCCTGCTGTCAGGCATTGCCTGAATCATGACACGGTACAACTTGGTGAAGCGGTTGAGATTCGACGAATAGGAACCACCCACATACGCCGCAAGAGTGGAAAGGACATCGGCCGGGGACACATCGTAACGGAGGCATTTCACTGCATCCACTTCAACCATGTACTGGGGATATTCGGTGGCAAAGGTTGTGTAGGCGCGTGAAATCTCTGGTCTGGTATTCAGTGAATCAATAAATCGGCGCGTCACTGAAAGCAACTCGTCGGTGCTGACACCTGAACGGTCCTGCACATACATTTCGAATCCGCTGCCG
>CAJUSN010000156.1:1401-5296 GCA_910589095.1 uncultured Muribaculaceae bacterium | reverse complement strand
GGCAAATGCATCCGTGGCTTGAGATATTCCCAATGCAGACCGGTGACGCAGGCCGAGTGAGCGCGGAATGTTGGTGTCATGGCTGACAGGAAGTATGCAACCGGCACTTTGGATACGGTTATGGGCAATAATCATGGCACCGTCGTGAAGTGGTGAATTCTTGAAGAAAATATTTTCAATCAGGCGTGAATTTATGGTTGCGTCGATGCGGTCGCCTGACCGTTCGTAGGGCTCGAGCGATACTGACTGCTCGATGACAATCAGGGCGCCCGTACGTGTCTTGGACATGTTCATGCATGCATAGACAATAGGGAAGATGAAAGAGCGGGAAGAATCGGCATCCTGTGAGCCTGAGCGCGAATGATGGAACAGTTTTCGGAGCACTCTCCAACGTTTATGGTCGCCAAGCTCCACCAAGAAGCGCTTGATCTGGTCCTTGAAAAGAATCACGATTATTATTAGACCAATGGACATAAACTTATCAAGGACCGTTCCAATGAGTTTCATTTCAAGAATCTGTGAAGCTATAAGCCACACAGTTATGAAAGCAAGTAGCCCGAAAAACACGTTAAGCGTGCCGGATTCTTTCATGATCCGGTAGATATAGAACAGTAGGAAGGCTGCTATGGCGATGTCAAAAGCATCGAGGAGTGAAAATGAAATCATTGGCTTGCTTGGCGGGGAGTTATGTGTTAGAGTTGAAGAGGCTGACGATGGTGCGGGCTTCTACCGCAGGCTTGACGTCATGGACACGAAGAATCGCGGCACCGTTAATCAGAGCGAGGGTGTTGGCACATGTAGTGGCTGAGAGAGCCTCAGAAGGGGTGATGCCAAGCGGACGTGTAAGCATTGACTTACGGGATAGGCCGATCAAAATAGGTTTTCGGAGTATGGCGCTGAAAGACGGTAAATCACGTAGGAGCGTGTAGTTTTGTTCCATCGTTTTTGAAAAACCGAGTCCGGGATCGATGATAATATCGTTTGCCCCCAACTCTTCAAGACGCGCAAGTGACGATGAAAGAGCCGAAATTACATCGACAGTCACATGGTTATAATCAGTGAATGACTGCATTGTGGCAGGAGTGCCACGCATGTGCATGAGTATGTATGGCGCACGGAGTTCGGCAATCGTTTCAAACATGTCAGGGTCAAGATTGCCACCGCCAATATCGTTTACGATATCCGCTCCGAGATTGGTAATAGCTTCCCGAGCAATTTTGGCACGAAATGTATCAACGGAAAGTGGTATATCCGGGGCAACGCTGCGTATGGCTTCCAAAGCAGTTTCAAGCCTGCGCATTTCCTCGCTTTCCGAGACTTCCTCGGCGCCCGGACGCGATGAATAGGCTCCCACATCTATAATGTCGGCTCCTTGCGAGATGTGAATCTCGGTTTGGCGAATTACATCCTCGCGGGTTTGCGTGCGCGAAGGCGCATAAAATGAATCGGGTGTGATGTTGACAATCCCCATCACAGCCGGTTGGTCAAAGCGGTGGATGTTTCCGCGGATATTGAGGGTGAATGGCGAAAAGCTCCGGAGGTCCATTAGTGGGCGATATATGAGATTATTCAACCGTAAAACCGGCCTCTTCAAGGCCACGGCGGATTATATCGATATGTTCGTGATTTCGTGTTTCCATGTCAATATGGAGTTTGCATCCGTTTATGTCGGTGTTTTTTGAATTGCGCTTATGCTCTACGGATAGGATGTTTGCCCCGAGATCGCCGATAACGCTGCATACTTTTGACAGTTGTCCTGGTTTGTCAGAAAGGAGGACAGTGACAGTACAGTCGCGGCCATTTTTCACGAGACCACGTGTTATGACGCGGTTCAATGATGTCACGTCGATGTTGCCACCGGAGACTACACATACCACTTTCTTGCCTTTTACCGGCACTTTATTGAACATGACTGCAGCCACGGAAACGGCACCGGCACCTTCGGCCACAAGCTTTTGCTGCTCTATGAGTGTGAGGATCGCAGCGGCTACCTCATCATCGCTGACCGTTACAACCTCATCCACGTAGCTGCTGCAAAGATCGAATGTGTTTTCACCTGGTTCCTTTACTGCAATGCCATCGGCAATAGTAGAGACACGATCAAGTGCTTCCCGCTTTCCGTCGGCCAGCGCATGGACCATCGAAGGGGCGCCTTCGGCTTGGACTCCATAGACTTTTACTTCGGGTTTAAGTGTCTTGATTGCGAAAGCCACTCCAGAAATGAGGCCGCCCCCGCCAACGGGTACTACTACAGCTTCAACATCGGGCATCTCCTCTATAATTTCAAGTCCAATGGTGCCTTGTCCGGCTATAACGAGGGGGTCGTCAAATGGATGTACAAGTGTCAAGCCTTTCTCTTTCTGTAGCTCAAGGGCTCGTTGGTATGCGTCGTCATAAACTCCGGGTACCATAACCACTTCCGCGCCGAGCGCTTTAGTGGCTTCAACTTTTGAGATGGGTGCGCCGGCGGGCAGGCAGATAGTGGCCTTTATGCCTGCTTGAGCTGCGGCAAGGGCCACACCTTGAGCATGATTGCCGGCAGAACATGCTATTACGCCGCGGGAGCGTTCCTCATCGCTTAGCTGAGAAATTTTGAAATATGCTCCGCGAAGTTTGAAAGAACCGGTGCGCTGAAGGTTCTCGGGTTTAAGATATACTTCTGAAGAGTCACTCAGTTGGGTAGGCCCAATGAGTTTTGGATGACGTGCCACTTCACGCAGCACTTCGGCTGCCTTGTATACCTGGGCTATATTCATATTTTCCATCTCTGATATTCCGGATTGGTGTTCAAATAATCGTTACTTGTGGAAAGGTCTGTCATGGACCGATATCCATCACGCAAAATTACAAAAAGAAAAGCACACGATAGAAATATGCATGTGCTTTTTTATGACAATCTGTAAAAATAGTGTTGTCGGCCGGATTCCTGAATCGGAAGGGGGTCAGATGTAACGTTGGCCGGTGACTTCAAGTCGCTGATCAAGCTCTATGAGGAGTGGTTGGCCGGTTGGCAGTTCCACCTTGGTTATTTCATCGGCTGAGAGATGGCGCAACATCATGATCAGGGCTCTCAGCGAATTGCCGTGGGCGGCAATGAGCACCTCATCGTAATGACGCAGCGCCGGGATTATACGCTCTTCCCAGCAGCAACGTACTCGGTCAATTGTGTCAGAGAGCGACTCTCCGCGAGGTAGTTCAGTGGCTGACAAGGAAGCATACCTAAGGTCATTGCCGGGGAAGCGTTCGTCGGAGGTGTCCAATAAAGGCGGTCGCTCCGAAAAACTTCTTCGCCATTCATGGACTTGCTCAGTGCCGAATTTGTTGGCTGTGTCAGTCTTGTTGAGCCCTTGTAGAGCGCCGTAGTGTCGCTCGTTGAGATGCCAGTCCTTAATCACCGGGACCCAATCGCGTTCCATGGCTTCCGCGGCAATCTGAAGTGTGTGGATGGCTCTGCGAAGGAACGATGTGAAGTAGAAATCAGGGGCAAGGCCTGCATCTTTCATTCGCAGGCCCGCCTGCCGGGCCTCCTCTCGGCCATCGGCCGAGAGGGGCACATCGGTCCAGCCGGTGAACCTGTTTTCCAGGTTCCATTGGCTTTGTCCGTGGCGGAGGAGTATGAGACGTGGCATGATGGTTGGTTTTATCTCTGTGCAGTGAGAGTAGCGGTTGCCATCTGCTGGTAAGCCCAAAGTCCGTCCTGGTCAAGGGTGACGATAGTGGTAGAACCGTCGGGAGCAGGGAGCTGTACATGTGTGTCGTCAATGAAGGTCATCAGAGTGTGAGTTTCGCCTTCAGTGGTTGCGCTCCATGTGTGTGTATCAGAGTCGAAGTCAAGGCGAACTACAGAGCCATCGTTTTCAGATGTGATGGTGTAGCCGGTTGCATCGCAGTCCAC
>CAJUSN010000156.1:0-1391 GCA_910589095.1 uncultured Muribaculaceae bacterium | reverse complement strand
GTCCACGAGATAACGACCATCCTGACCGTCAATTACGGTGCGACCCTGAGCAACGGGGTTGGAGCCGTTCCAGAATTCAATTGAATTGATGACAAGGACATCGGCAAGTGCGCTTACTTCATATACGGGAAGGATCCAGAAAGCAACGAATACGAGTTCGTTGACAAATTTGCTGCCAACTTGTTTGTTCCAGCTGAGAAGCTTGTTGGTGAGTGCGAAACTGCCGATGCAGGATGAGAAGAGGAGTGAGCCGGCGCAAAGCGTAACGGCTGCTACGGTGAAATACCTTTTCTTCATAATGGGATGGAATTAGGGGTTATGATGTTGGTTAAGTAAATACAAGTTTGGACAGAGGAGGAAGAGTGATGGATGGCAGGAAAGAGGATTACGCTAATATAATGCTGTGGTACGGATTATTGTTCGGAAGAAATGTTAATTTTTTTTGGGGGGATGATTAATTTATGGTTTGACCGTTCGTTTAGCGCGTTCGTATGTGTCATATACCCGGTGAACGTAATCAAAAGTCTGTCGGCCGTTGAAATATCCGTAGCGACAAACCGGATCATTATAATAGCGAGGCTGGGATTTAAGCATCATGGCTTGCTCAACTGAACCGAGCCATTGCTGATGATTGAAACCGAGCTTACGTGCAAGAGCTATGGCATCAATGATATGTGCGGCGCCGGAATTGTAAGCGGCTATGATAAATTTCTTGCGCTCTTCAGGATTCGTTACCAAAGGTTCGAATTGGGAATCAAGAGCTTTTATCACTTTTACGGCAGTGGCAATGTTGTCGCGGTTTACGGTAATTCGGTCCATGGACAGACCGTTGGCTTTGGCAGTTGCCGGCATCAGTTGCATGATGCCTCGAGCTCCGGCCCAGGACACCTGTGTGCTGTCGTAGTGGCTTTCGGTAAACCCCATGGCGGAGAGCAAGCGCCAGTCCCACCCTATGGCGCGGGAATATTCGCGGAAGAGGTTGTCGAAAGGTGACATGTGTCCACGTGAAAAATCAACTGAAAATGATGGGGACGCCTTGCTTTCTTCAAAATAGCGTTTGAGCAAGGTGGCTTGAATCTCGGAGGGCTTTTCCTGATGAAGCCAGAAATCAATGGAATCACCCATCCATTTTTGATCAGGACACACTGCCCAAGCTCCCCGTTGAGGGAAACTTACCGAGAGGGATATGTCAAGGTCGGTGAAATAGGTGCGGTTTATTTTAGCTATATCGCTGTCTATAACAGTCAGAGGTATGTCACCGTCCGATACCATTGCTATGAGTTCCTCCGTGATGAGAGTATCTTTGGCTATGGGCTTGATGATTATTCCACCTCCCAATTCCTTGTCAAGATTGATGAGTCGCTGATGGTACTTGGAGTCGGCTTCAATAT
>CAJUSN010000155.1 GCA_910589095.1 uncultured Muribaculaceae bacterium | reverse complement strand
CAGGGCGAAGGTGATAAAGGTACGATGAAAATTACTACCTTTGCAGAAAATTTGCTCCGTGAGGTTCAGGAGATGACTCAAAACTGATGCCGACCCAAGCAACGAAATACATTATTACAAATATAACTTACAATCGCAGTTAACTTACTGAATGCAAAAAAAGCCCTTTAATCCCGGCGGTCCCCGCCGACCCAATTCCCCCCGCGGTCAGCAACGACGTGGACCCGTCACTGCCAAAGACCAGTATGCCACCAACGAGCAAATCCGTGCGCGCGAAGTGCGTTTGGTTGGCGACAATGTAACTCCGGGAATCTACACCATTCAGGAAGCCCTACGCATTGCCGAGGAACAGGAGCTTGACCTGATTGAAATCTCGCCCACTGCCGAACCGCCCGTGTGCAAGATTCTTGACTATCAGAAATTCCTGTATCAGCAGAAGAAGCATCAGAAAGAGCAGAAAGCGAAGGCAACAAAGGTTGTGGTGAAGGAGATCCGTTTCGGACCTCAGACTGATGACCATGACTACAACTTCAAGCTCAAGCATGCCATGGGATTCCTGCAGGAAGGCGCCAAAGTGAAAGCCTACGTCTTTTTCCGTGGCCGTTCCATCCTTTTCAAGGAGCAGGGTGAAGTGTTGCTGTTACGTTTTGCCAATGATCTTGAAGATTACGGCAAGGTGGAGCAGATGCCTGTTCTGGAAGGCAAGCGCATGATTCTCATGCTCTCGCCCAAGAAAAAATAATGAAAAGAGAATAACTCGAATTAATACTTCTTATTAACATCAACTAAAACAATGCCTAAGGTTAAAACTAATTCCGGTGCCAAAAAGAGGTTCGCCCTTACCGGATCAGGAAAGATCAAGAGAAAACACGCTTTCAAAAGCCACATTCTCACCAAGAAGACCAAGAAGCAGAAACGTAACCTTACTCACTTCACCACCGTTGACAAAACCAACGAGAAGAGCGTAAAGGAACTGCTCGGCCTCAAGTAACTTCCGGAGAGTTTCTCTGATTCAGAATTTTTAATTCGTGTGTTTTATTACCCACTTTTATTAACCGAATGTTTAGCACTCAAGAGCATTAGCCGCTAACTTTCAAAACTCTTACAAGAAATGCCAAGATCAGTAAATCATGTAGCTTCACGAGCTCGCAGAAAGAAAATCTTAAAACTTACCCGTGGTTACTTCGGTTGCCGCCGCAATGTGTGGACCGTTGCCAAGAACACTTGGGAAAAAGGTCTCACCTACGCTTATCGCGACCGCAAAGATAAAAAACGCAACTTCCGCGCTCTTTGGATTCAGCGTATCAATGCCGCTGCACGTCAGGAAGACCTTTCCTACAGCAAGCTGATGGGCCTCATCCACAAGTCAGGTATCGAGATCAACCGCAAGGTGCTCGCTGACCTCGCTCTCAACAATCCCGCCGCTTTCAAGGCTATTGTTGACAAAGTGAAAGGCGCATAAGTAACGTCCGCGTTATAGACCCGCATTAAATCGCCCTGCCGCTCCGATTGGACCGGCAGGGCGATTTTCTTTTATGTTGTAGCGTAGGTGATCTCACGCAATGCTAAAAAAGAATCATCCCGCAAGGGCTGCCGAGCGGGATGATTCTTTTTGTATATCAACTATAATAGGGCGGATTTAAATTCTGTCAGGCATCGGGATCCATTCTGGAAAAGATTTTGTCGAAGATGGACTGGCGAGGCATCCGCACGTGTACGTGTGAGCGGTTGTCGGTTTTGTTGAGAAAAATAATTGATGCATGAAGCACAATGGCCACCTTGTTCTCGAATTCCACAATGGCGTGGATGTGGCTGAGCGGTATGGTATGGAATGGAGATGATTCGGGCAGGCTGTTTATGATGAGGTTGGCGTGATCATCAATAGCAATATCGTGAAACAGAATGAGGTGCTCGAAAAGAATTCCTATGTCAAGATCATCGGCACAGGCCGGTGGCTTGCGATAGGTTTTATACAGTTGATCAATTACTTTCTGAGTTATCATTGTTGCGGTTTTTGATCGGAAAAAGGTTGATTGTCCGGTTTAGTTTGCAGGGGGCAGCCATAATCCCGTGCCAATATGAGAGATGGGGCACGGTAGCTGAATTTGCACTGCGTTCATTAATATAACGCGTCCGCGTTCACTAAGGTTTTTATTAGGTGTATTTTTTATGGATTAAGTTGCTCCAATAAATTAGTCAACGAATTTGTTTTGAGCTGGATGAGGGAGAATTAACGGGCGCAACCGAGGCCTGTGTTCTTTGGAATATGGCCGGGAGTTGCGCCCGTTAATATGTGAAGACTTACTCTATCAAGCGAGGAAGCCGAGAAGTACACCTGCAGCTACAGCTGAACCAATCACACCGGCCACGTTCGGGCCCATGGCGTGCATGAGAAGGTAGTTGCTGGGATCGTATTCCAGTCCGAGGTTGTTGGAGATACGTGCCGACATCGGTACGGCAGAAACACCGGCGTTACCGATAAGCGGGTTGATCTTTTTGGCCGCGGGGAGGAACAGGTTGAAGAGTTTCACGAAGAGCACACCGCTTGTCGAGGCAATTATGAAGGCCATGAAACCAAGGGCGAAGATACCGATGGTCTGAGCGGTGAGGAATTCGGATGCCTGGGTAGATGCACCGACGGTCATGCCGAGCAGTATGGTTACAATGTCAGTAAGAGCGTTTGAAGCGGTCTTGGCCAAACGTGTGCACACACCGCATTCGCGCAGCAGGTTACCGAAGAAAAGCATACCGAGCAGAGGAATACCTGAAGGCACCACGAAGCAGGTGAGAAGCAAGCCCACAATGGGGAAGATGATTTTCTCATTCTGCGACACGGCACGAGCCGGTTTCATCTTGATGAGGCGTTCGTGTTTGGTGGTGAACAGACGCATGATCGGGGGCTGGATCACCGGCACGAGTGCCATATAGGAGTAGGCTGAAACCGCAATCGCACCCATCAGGTTGGGAGCAAGCTTCGATGAAAGGAAGATTGCTGTGGGGCCGTCGGCACCACCGATGATTGCGATAGCACCGGCCTGGTCAGGGGCGAAGCCGAGAAGAAGAGCTACCATATAAGCACCGAAAATACCGAACTGTGCGGCCGCTCCGATGAGCATCAACTTGGGATTGGCGATAAGTGCCGAGAAGTCGGTCATGGCACCGATGCCAAGGAAGATAAGAGGGGGATACCATCCGGCGCTCACACCGTTGTAAAGTATATTGAGCACCGAGCCCTCTTCGTAGATACCCACTTCAAGGCCGGCGGTGGTGTCGAAAGGTATGTTACCGATGAGCATACCGAAGCCGATAGGCACCAGAAGCATTGGCTCGAAGTTCTTTTTGATTGCGAGCCAGATGAAGAACAGTCCCACGGCAAGCATCACGAAATGCTGCCAGGTGGCGTTGTGGAAACCTGTCAGGTTCCAGAACTGCTGGAGGTTACTTAGTAGGAATTCACTAAAATCCATAATTGAAATTATGACGGGTTAGCACCTGGGATCAGTCAAGGGTGATGATTACAGCACCTTCGAGCACTGCGTCGCCTGCATTGGCTTCGATGCTCTTAACCACACCGTCGCGTCCGGCATGGATTGCATTTTCCATCTTCATGGCTTCAAGAATAGCCACTGTGTCCGAGGCTTTGACAGCATCGCCAACTTTCACGTTGACTGAAACCACTGTGCCGGGGAGCGGTGACACAACTTTGTGACCTCCGCCACCGGTACTTGCCGGCTTGGCGATTACCTTGCCGCCTTCGGCATTGCGGGGAGCGGCTGAGGGGCGGGGAGCGTTGATGATGGTTACGGGTTTCTTGGCCTGGTCGAGTTCAACTTTGTAAGGCACGCCATTGACTTCCACTTCAGCGAAGTTGTTGTCGATGTCACCCACGGCAACTTTGTAGATGTTACCGTTGATTTTATACTTGTATTCTTTCATTGGGTTGATTCGGTAAATTTGATTAATTCAAGAAATTAATGTGGGTAACCGCGTGGAGGTCACTTGTTGGGTGTCTGACGCAGGTTGTAGATTTTCGAGCTCCAGGGCGAGTAGGCGCGTTTCACCTTGTTGATGGTGAGAATGGTATTCTCGCGGTCGTGCGTGTCGAGATGTTCGTGAAGAGCCATTGCGATAGCTGCAATCTCTTCGCCTGAGTCGTGGCTCTTGTGAGTTTCAGGCATCTCAGCTGCAGTGGTGCCGTGTGATTCGGCTTTGTTGCGGCGAGAAACATAAGCACCGATCTTGCTTATTATATAGAAGCAGATGCAGAGGAGCAGAAGGGCTGAGAACACGATGCCCATGGCCATGATGGCCATTGCACCGCCGTTGGCGTCCTTCTCGGCAAACATGTCGATTTTGTCGTTACGTTCGCGGATTTTGTTATTGGAGCTGGGAGTAACGGGCATTCCTTCGGAGTCGTCGCGGATTTGCCATGCAGCTGCACCGAGCTTCTTGCCGTTCTCGCTGTCTATGCCATCCACAATGCGGGCATACGACTGGTTGGGGCCCAGCGCCGCAGGCACAGTGACGGAGTCAATGAGAGTGACACCATCGGCATCAAACACTGCCACCCAGTTGTCCTGACCGGGAGTGAGGGTGAAGTTGGCGTGGAAAGTACCGAGCGTGGGTTGGCCGTCGGCCCAGAACACCACGTGCTGACGCTTGGGTATCTTGGTAAGCACGTCGCCCAGAGGCACAGGATACATTAGCGATTTGCGTTCGTTCACGCTCATCTCCTTGTTGAGAGTGGCGGGATTATTGGTGATGAACACGCTCGCTATGTTCAGCGGGGCGTGGGTGGTGTTGAACAGCTCTATCCATGCCTTGTGATGCCCGTAGTCGTCAACGTAGTTGCTGTCGTTCTGCACCATCACTTCATTGATGCGCAGGTTACGACGGCTCTGTGCGCCGGCGGCTCCGGCACATGCGGCGATGAGCAAGAGCGTTATTATGAGTTTCTGTTTCATAAGTTGGGGTCTCTGTAGAATGAATGAAATGAATGAGGTATCGTTTTTTACAGAGGTATGTTGCCATGTTTCTTGGCCGGATTGGTGAGCTTCTTGGTGGCCAGCTGCTGAAGAGCGCGGATCACGCGGAAGCGGGTGTTGCGGGGCTCGATAACGTCATCGATATAGCCGTAGCGAGCTGCATTGTAGGGGTTGCAGAACAGTTTGTTGTATTCCGCTTCCTTCTCGGCAAGAACAGCTTTGGGATCTTCAGCTGCTTTGGCTTCGCGGGCGTAGAGCACTTCTACGGCACCTGCGCCACCCATTACGGCGATTTCGGCAGTAGGCCATGCATAGTTCATGTCG
>CAJUSN010000154.1 GCA_910589095.1 uncultured Muribaculaceae bacterium | reverse complement strand
ACCAAGCACCTCTTCTTCTTTTGCCGTCAGTTTTTCCATACTAAATATTTTATGGTGCAAATATTAACTATATTTTATAGTTAGAACTATATCATATAGTTAATAATTGTTAACATCATTGTTAATCAGATGAATATTCGGTAAAACAATAAGGTACAAATGTGATACTACACTTTGAAAAGTAGGGAGAAAAACGTGATTTTGTCCCTATGAAATGGGAATTAGAGAAATTAGTAGGGAGATACCGCGAACTTGGCATAGACCGTCAGTTGGACTATGAAAACACTTCATTCTTTGCAATTAGAAACCGCAAAGATATCTGATAAAAAGAATCACAAGAACAAACACTAATGCCATCAAATTTTTTTGTAATAGATTCTTGTTACGTTCCTTCACAGACTTTTCCAAGTATTCTTTATCCAACTCACATCTTCCCTGACTACACTCTGCTATCACTGCAATAAGCGTATTCTTTGAGACCCTTATTTTAGAAAGGTCTCTCATATACAGTTTGCCATCCTCCCTACGTTCCAATACTAAATAAATATCGGACCAAAAGCCTCGCCTTTCCATCCAAACAAAAAAGAAACTCTTTATTTCGTCCCATGGAATGAATGTCTCGGTATCATGCCATAGAGTGGAATTATCTGATAATGTGAATTCGCGGCCATAATAATGGAACCCTTTATCAGTTAGTTCAAGCCTGAATGGATGAAAAATTATCCCCCACCATGGTACTGCCAGCAAAAAGACACAGAAAATGACATAGAATCCAAGCAATGTAGATAGTTTATCGCCAAACGGGAAGGATGGACTCAGGAACCAGGCTACGATAAATCCGCCAATGACCACGCTCATGAATATGTATTTATAGAAACGTTCCTTGAAAATATATTTACCGTCGGATCTTTTCATTTCTTGTTATCTAAAAATATACCATTTTTTGGTTGGTCCTTTCACCCCTTTCATCAGTCGCGCTGCAAGCATCGCTCTTTTTCAAGGACGGAAATGGCCCCTAAATTTCTGCGCATAAGTGTTGTATCTTTTTCTATTTGACCGACTACTTAATGGAAAAGAAGCTATCGCAAAGTTAATCAGATTAATTCAATCACGCGCTCGTTTCTCATTTATATTTTATCATATTCTCAGAAACTGTGTAAATTTATTCTAAAAAAATTTTTAATACTTCTTTTCAGTAATTTTGAGCATCTTTCCAGTTGTTTCAGCCAAGTTCCATCCGTCACGATGCCCGCATCGCTCCTTTTTCAACTTGCTAAAACACCTCGAAAATCCATCTCAAAATTCTCTGAAAATAAATTTAAACAGTTTATAGGCCATAGGAACAAATTGAGTAACTTTGCAGTTAAAATAATTCTGAATGTTCACCACGAATCTACATAAATGAATCAACATATACGCAAGAACAGCCACCTCGGACTGACCGCCGACCAGGTTGCCGAGAGCCGAAGATTACATGGCTCCAATGTGCTCACACCTGCCGCCAGAGAGTCGATGTGGCAACAACTGGCCAACAAATTCAAGGACCCGCTGATAATAATTCTGCTCGTGGCGGGGGTGCTTTCGATTGGAATAGCCTGCTACGATTGTTTCTGTCTGGACCAAGGTTCCGGCGTTTTTTTTGAACCGTTAGGCATTTTCATCGCCATCCTCCTGGCCACAGGCTTAGCTTTCTACTTTGAACGTAAAGCCGGCAAGGAATTCGATCTGCTGAACAGGGTAAACGACACGGAACCTGTGGAGGTGATCCGCAATGGTCAGCCTTGCGCCATTCCCAAGAGCGAAGTGGTTGTCGGCGACATTGTAAAACTCACCACCGGTCAAGAAGTTCCAGCCGACGGAAAACTGCTGGAAGCTGTAGCCCTGACCATAGATGAATCCACTCTTACAGGTGAGCCTCTGTGCCATAAGACCGTTGACCCCGAGCATTTCGATCATGAAGCCACTTTTGCCTCCAATTGGGCAATGCGTGGCACCAAGGTGATGGAGGGCCACGGACTTATGGAAATTACGGCTGTGGGCGATAACACGGAGGCTGGTCGGGTATTCGAGTCGGCCCAATTGGACGATCATGTTAAAACTCCGCTCAGCGAACAGCTTGACCGTCTTGGCATCCTTGTGGCCAGAGCCAGCTACGTGATTGCAGCCTTGATTATCCTTGGGCGCACGGTGATGTACTTCACCAACATGCAATTCGATTGGATAGGGTTTATAGATTATATGTTGAAAACCGTTATGATTGCGGTGACACTGATAGTGGTGGCTGTGCCTGAAGGGCTACCGATGGCCGTAACCTTAAGTTTGGCCTACTCTATGAGGAGGATGCTCAAAGCCAATAATCTGGTGAGAAAACTGCATGCTTGCGAAACGATGGGTGCCACCACGGTGATTTGCACAGACAAAACAGGCACTTTGACACGCAACCGAATGCAGGTGGGCCACGCCGATTTCTTCGGCCACCCCGACAATGAGATAATATACTGCGGAATAGCAGCAAACAGCACGGCTGAAATTGACCCTGAAGGCAATGTTTTGGGCAACCCCACGGAAGGAGCGTTACTCCTTTGGCTCAAGGCGCAGGGGGCCGACTATGCCGATCTGCGCTCCAAGACTACAAACCTTCAGGAATTGCCATTCAGCACTGAGAGGAAATACATGGCAACGGTTGCCCGAATGACATCGGGCAGGGAGTATCTTTTCGTGAAGGGTGCGCCTGAAATTGTGATGAATCTTTGCTCTGAATGGCCTGAAGGGGTGAACCGCAAAGAAGTTGATGCACAACTCACGGAATATCAGAGCCAAGCCATGCGCACTCTTGCATTTGCCGCGTGCGAGGTGAGTCATGACGAATCGCCAATACAGGACGGGCAGGTGGTTAGCCGGGCCCTCCGGTTCCTTGGCATAATGGCCATTTCCGATCCGGTGCGCGAGGATGTGCCGGACGCTGTTGACGAGGTTATGAAAGCGGGTATCAAGGTTAAGATCGTAACCGGCGACACTCCGGCAACGGCACGGGAAATTGGCCGGCAAATAGGTCTGTGGAGCAAAGGCGATGATGAAAACCTATCCATTGTGACCGGCCCGGAATTCGAAGCAATGAGCGACGAGGAGGCTTTACGACGCTGCGAAGAGATCAAAATAATAGCCCGTGCGCGCCCAATGGACAAAAAGCGCCTGGTGGAAATCCTCCAAAAGCGAGGCGAAGTGGTGGCGGTGACAGGCGACGGAACCAACGACGCTCCGGCTCTGAAAGCGGCCCATGTAGGCTTGTCAATGGGCGACGGAACCGCGGTGGCCAAAGAGGCGAGCGACATCACGATTATCGACAACTCCTTTGCTTCAATAGGCCAAGCTGTGATGTGGGGGCGCTCTCTGTATCGCAACATTCAGCGTTTCATCATGTTCCAGCTCACGGTCAATGTGGCAGCGTGTCTCATTGTACTGGCCGGAGCCTTCATGGGTATGCAGTCACCACTTACCGTCACGCAGATGCTTTGGGTAAACCTTATCATGGACACATTTGCGGCAGTGGCTTTAGCTTCATTACCACCCGCCCGAGAGGTGATGAAAGAGAAGCCACGCAACAGGCGAGCATCTATCATCACTCCGCCAATGCGCAGATTCATACTTGGGTGCGGCGGCATATTCTTTGTAATCATGCTTGGGTTGCTGATCTGTTTTGACCACACCAACCTTACAAATCTCGTGGACCTGCCTACCACACCGTGGTTACCGACCACCACGATGAACCCTCATGAAGTCTCGATATTCTTCACCGTGTTCGTGTTTCTTCAATTTTGGAACATGTTCAATGCACGGGCATTCCGCTCGGGAAACTATGCTGTGAATTCAAGCTACGGCAAAGGCTTCAGCTTGATAGTTGCAATGATTTTCGTGGGTCAGGTACTGATTGTGGAAGTTGGAGGCCGCTTCTTCAATGTGGTGGCACTTTCGCTCACCGACTGGCTAATAATAATCCTCGGTACCTCCGCGGTGATGTGGATTGGCGAGTTAGGGCGCCTGTTCCGCAAACATGCATAATCACTTAAACTGAACCATGATACAGACGCAACATGAAAAAATATCTGGAAAATAAAGCCGAGATAGAGCGAGAATTCTATGCTCCGAAACATAAGCAACTGAAAATTGCAGCTCTGGCGGTCATCTCAGCCGTGATTGCAGCAGAATTAGCGATGCTTTTCCTGTTCGACTACATATCCTTACGCACACGTCTGTTTATCCAAGGGTGTGCCGGAGTTGGAGCGGCCGTGTTTGTGATACTGGCTGCCATCTGGGCCTACAGAGTGTATTCAGAAGTTCTACGCAAGCGTTACGACAAATGAAAAGACTCCGAGAAGTGACGATGTCAAATCTCAGAGTCTTAACTTTTTCATTGTCGGGGTGAAAGGATTCGAACCTTCGACCCCCTGCTCCCAAAGCAGGTGCGCTAACCGGACTGCGCTACGCCCCGAATGATGGGGCAAAGTTACACATTTTTGCGCAATCTGCAAAATTCTTTTCGCCACTTTAGAGAAGCTGCGAATTACCTGTGATTATATTTAGCTAAACACAAAACATTTACGCCGCCTCAAAAAGATTCCGACGGGAGGCAAGAACCCGCTTTCAGGACCACTTGCGTAGCGCGTATCTGCCCTCCCCCACCGATATAATAGACACACCAACGAGACAAACAAGGGGAAACGGCACACGCCTCGGACCGATTTACAAAAAAATTGGATTTTTTTAAACGGGATGCAGTAAAAAAGCGAGCCGGGAGGATGTTTTTTCAGAAAAGAATCATTAACTTTGTGGAAATTTATGTAAAAATGGCCGCCACTCTGCAGCATCGACTCGAAAGCATCGGAAGCAAAGCTCAGTTGCTCACTGAGCGCTATGCCGAGTTGCTTGAAGAGAAGCGAGCAGCAGAGGCAGAAATCGGCGAGCTTCGGGCGCAGTTGGACCGCCAGCAGCGCGAAATGGCTCACTTGCGCCAACAGATAGAGAATCTGCAAGTGGTGACTACCCTTACGCCGAAGCGTGAGGATGTGGAGCGAAGCCGTGCCTTTTTATCTCAATTAGTACGGGACATCGACAAATGCATCGCCGAACTAACCGATTGATGCAATGAAAGATAAACTTGATATAACGCTCAAGATAGCCGGTGTGGAGCTTAGCCTCAACATTGACCGCAGTGAAGAAGAATTGCTGCGCCAGGTAACGAAGCAAGTTAACCATGCCTATAAAAAATACAGCGAGATATTCGCCGGCCGCCCCTCAGACGAGGTGCTCGCAATGGTGACCCTCCTCTTTGCCAAGGGATTCATTCAGCTGAAGACCCAGCTCAATGAACT
>CAJUSN010000153.1 GCA_910589095.1 uncultured Muribaculaceae bacterium | reverse complement strand
GACATGCGCTGTTCATGGCCATCTGACGGCCTACATTCTTTGATTTCACATTGGTGGCTACGCCTACAAATTCGCGGCCGTCGTCGCCAAGCTGATCCAGTTTCTCATAGTGGGTAAGAAGGGCTACTTCGAGTGAATGGGTGCTTCCGAAGAGAGTCCAGCCCTCTTTTTTGAATCTTTTGAGCACCTCTTTGCGTTCTTTGTTGCGGGCTTTGCGCAGTGCCTTGCTATTATCCGCCATTACAGCCATGGGAGCCAACAGACAGGCTGCCAAAAGGAATGCTAAAAACTTTTTCATAGATGTGGTTTATTAATTGTTAGTAATGTTGAGATTCATTATTTTAACTCCCATTTTTGGGTCGTTGCGGCGTACTCGGGAGAGCCACTTGGTAAACTCGTCGTAGGTGAGCATACGCGGAATGTTGTCGGCCACGAACGTGTCGACGGCGCGGGAGAATGGGTTGGGCGAGAAGATTACATACACTCTGTTGCGTTCCATCAAGGCATCGGTGGTGAGCTGGAGCTCATCGACAGTTCCATGGTCCGGTTCGCCACGTGAGGAATCAAAGAATACATAATCGCGGTTGCGCTTAATCTTCACGTCGGTTGAATTGTGGGCTTGATATGGCAAAAGACTGTAGACTCGGTTTGATTCATCCTGAAGGAATACGGCCACATGGCCATCCACAGGAGTGCGGAGATGGAGAAACATGTCGTCGCCCGAACGGAAATTTGTGTCGGCGTTTTTCAAGTCCGTACCATTGCGCAGCACTGAGGCGGCGAATTCGGTAGCCTCATTGGAAATCTCCCGGGCTTTTCCTGTCACTTTGCATTTTACTATGTAACACCCATCGTTGTCAAGGCTATAGGTGAATTCGGGTTCACCATCGTCGGCAATCCATTCCCCCTTCACGGCAGTGGAGCTTAATGATGAGAAGTATGTCGATTCCTCACGCTCAGTGACCCTGTCGGCCTGATATGTGTCCTGTGTCACAACCGTGCCGAACTCCTTGGCGAGAGCTTGCAGCCTGGCACCTTCCAACGCCTGGCGTCTGCACACTTCACGGCTCTCGTTTTTGTCACCGTAATATGTGAATTCACCTTTGACAGTCTTGAATGATGCTCCTGAACTCCAAGGAGTGGACAAGCCGAGCATCATCAGGAGGATTAATAGCCGTATCACATTGTTCATTTTCATTGCGTGTTAGAGTTTTCGTTTGGTCCAGTCGCTTGAAAGTGAGCCGGAAGTTGTCACCGTGGGGGTCTGTGGTTTACCGTTTGTAATGGTTGACTGGCGCTTCACGTTTTCCGTCACATAATCGGTGAGTTCTTTCAGTGTCACATTGCCCTTAGATTCCTGGAGCTTTTTCAGGAGGAAGTAAGTGAAAAGGCCATGGTTTTTCTCTTTGTAAGGTAGTGCGGTTTCTTGACCTGATGTAGCAGTGAAGGAGAACATATTACCCTGTGGAGCTGCATCTTTTGCTTTTATCACCACCGAGCGGGCGGCTGTCAGCATCCCGGACTCGCTTCGTTGACTGCCGCTGAAACAAGCGTCGAGGAACACCATTACAGAGTTGGCTCCCATTGACGCGAGGTCGGTGTAGATCTTGTTGAGCGAAAGACAGGTCTCCGAGACGAGTGCGTCGCCATCCACCGGCAGGAGGTAGGCATTCTTTGTCGCTTCGTCGGGCATACCGTGACCGGCATAGTAGAAAATCACGTCGGCTTTGCCGTCAACGGCTTTCACGATGTTCTTGATGTCGGCTACCGCCCTGTGCATCTGGGCAAGGCCGGCGTTACGGTAGACTCTGATATTTTCCTTAGGGAGTCCGAGGGTGAGATTGAGATATCTGCTGAATGCATCGCCGTCGTTGAGCGCAGATTCGACTTTGGGGACATTGGCATAGACCTCATTGGCTATGATCACGGCAAAGGTTGATGGAGCCTTCTTGTTGGTGATGGGGATATTCTCATCCACGTCCGACTTTACGGTGACGCGGGCCACTTTCACCGGGGCCGAATATGTTGATGTGGGTTTGATACCCTTGTTGGCATCCGCGAGGATTCTGTTGAAGTCCACGTCGACGGCTGTCTGCGCGTAGGCGAGCGCTTTACTGTTGTCGTAGGTATAGCTTTTACCATAAGGTGTCATGAAGGTTATGCCGGCCATGAGAACCTTGTCATTGTCTATGTAATAATGTGGATTGTGCACTTTCATGCGGTCCCAGTTGGCTTTGAAAATCTCAGCTTCTCCGTGGGCCAGAGGCACCGGAAGATAGATTGGGCCGAAGTTTGATTCGATAAGGTAAATCTCGTTGCCGGCATCGTATGGTTTCAGCTGGAAATCCTTTGGGCGCAGCTGCTTGGTGTAGAGCGTGAGATACTCTTTTTCGGCTTCTTTGCAGAGGCGCGAGTATTCGTTCTTTACAGCCATGTCATTGACACGTTGCTGGTAATCCTCCACTTTTTCAAACTCACCTTTCCCTACCCATTTGGCAAGATTTTTCTCCACATAACTCTTGGCGAAGTCGGAGTAAAGGGGCGCGTTTCCGCCCAATGACTTTCCGGATGTCCCTGATGACGCGAAGTTACTTGCGTTGCCGTCGTTGGCTGTGACTTCTGACGGAAGATCTTTCTCGGATATCGGGGTGTCGCCGAGAGCCTGGATGCGGGTGTTGATTTCTGCGAATTTATCCATGTTGCCGATGCATCCGTAGGTGACGGCAAGGGCTTTGAGATATTTCATCGAGAGAGGGTCGTTGGCCAGTACCTCCTCCAGTTTGAGGGCTGCCGCGTCGAAGTAAGCGTCGCTTTGGCGGCGGTATTTCTTTTGGTTTTTCTCGTCCTGTTCGAAAATCACTTTGTTGTAATAATTCACTCCGAGGTTATAATAGCATAGGGCCACGCGTTTGGCTATCCCGAGATTGTTGGGGCGCAGGGTCTCAAGGGTGTTGTAGGTGTCAAGGGCTTTGTTGTATTCCTGCTGGTCCTCATATAGCTTGCCTTGTATCATGAGCAGCTGCTCGTCGCCGGGGCGGAATACGAAGGCCTTGTTAAGCAGATCCTGTATGAGTTCAGGATGTCCACCGTCCATTGCAGCTTGCAATTTTATTAGCACGAGGCTGTAATTGGTGGGATATGCCTCGATGGCGTCAGTCATGGCAGTGATAGCCTGTGTGTAATCGCCGGTGTTGAGGCATGCTTGACCGAGGAACAGGTAAATCTGCTCACGTGATCTGGTCTCTCCGGTAGCGAGATATTCGTTGAAATATTTTATGGCGCGGGCAAACTCTTTGGCATTATACGCGCCGGAGGCTGCACAATAGACAATCGGGGCATAGGCTCCATTGTCGGCCGGGAATTTTTCGTCCTTGAATTCATCCATCAGCCGTGTGTCAACCATGGCCTGAGCGAATGAGGTCATGCGTTGATTGTCGCCTGATGCCGAGTAGTGAAAGGCTGCTGATTGAAGGTCGCGGTTGATGTCGCGGAGCATGTTTTTGCATTGGTCATGCTCCTGGGTGGAGGGTTCGGTAAGCTCCAGGGCCTTTAATGCCGCCTCATAGCACTGCATGGCTGAGGCGTAGATGGAGTTTTCATCCTCGCCTTCAAACTTTTGCCATTTGAGGTGCTTGTATATCTTTGCCGCCTCGTCCACCGCCTCATACATTCTGGCCATTCTGACACTGTCGGGGTTGGCGAAGGTGGCGCTTTCCATCTGATCGTCAATCTGTGGGAGGAGGCCCCCTGACATCATTTCGGGTGAATCCAGAAGTGAAGTCGGGTCCTCGTTGGCACCGGTGGTCACAGCTATGGCTGTCAGAACGCTACCGGCGGTAAGGGATGTAAGTAGTAATAGAGTTTTACGTTTCATATCTGTCCTTTTGGCAGGGATGGGGATGGCATCATTCTCTGGGATGCAGGGTAAGGTTTAAGGTTCGTTGCAGTATGTGTCCCGGGGGGTGCCGCTCCGGGGAGATCTGCGGAGCGGCATCGCCGGGTGGGATAGTGGATTAGAATGCGTCCACGAATGTGAATTCAGTGGTGATGCGGCGGAACTCTCCACCCTTGCCTTCAGCCACGTTGATATGGAAATCGTGTGTGGAATTCATGTTGGAGAGGTTTGACACATTCTTTTCAAGGTAGTTCTTTACGCCCATGGCGCGCATGAAGGCCAACTGCTCGTTCTCCTTTATGCCGTCGCGGGTGTTGACACTGATGTTGGTGAGCTGGTCGTTTTTGAACACCGGTTCGTTCTCAAATTCTCCGTAAGAGCCGTCGTAAGGTATTCCTCTTACGATAGGAGAGGCATCAGCGGTGCCGTAGATTTTCACGCGGAGAGTCTTGCCGGTCTGCACATATTGGGCAAAGTCGTTCTCGAAAGCCTCTTTTACTATTTTAAGCATCGACTGGGCTGCACCGGATTCGTCCACATGATATTTTCCGGGGCCGAAATCCTCGGTCACAGAAAAGTCAGGGTCTACCTGATAAGAGAATTTCACGATATAGTTGAGTATTTTGTCGCCCTGGGCATTGTAGGCCGGTTCTACACGAGAGTCAACCGTGATGTTGGTGTGGTCGGAGATTACGTTCTGCTTTTTTGCCTCCTCATAGACTTTTTGGCGGATTTCCTGCAGTTTGAGCTCTTCCATCATCTGCTGCTGGAGAATTTCAAGCGACACCACATTGTCATCACCTTCCATGAAGCTGAGTGGTACGCGGTCGAGGTTGTCATAAATATAAGTCTGGCCGTTCTCTGTGTTGAAGATTTTTGCATAAATGAGCTCGAAGTTGTCATTGGCCATCACACCATATTTTGCGTCCGAGAACTGGAGATTCGATGTGTTGTTGAAGGCTGCGAGATCTCCTTCGGGGACCGGGAGGAATATGGTGGGCATGTTGTCGAAGTTTATGGCAAGTATGCCGTTGCCTCTGTCATACTTGCCGAGCGCGATTGAGGCTGCGGCAAGCGGATCGCCGGCGAGATTGGTTGAAATCTCCTCCTCGAAGAGTTTGCGCTGGCGTGCTCGTGACTCGTCGGTGACACGGGCGCGGTATTCCTCCATGGTTTCACCGGGCATCATCTTGAGCCATTCGTTCATCCTTTCGTTCACCTGGTCAGCGATAAGTTTGCCATAATACGGCTCAAGTTTTGTCATTCGCTTGGCATTTATGGCGTTAAGTGATGAATATGCCATGATGGTGTTGCCGTGGCTGTCGGGGATAAAAGTAAGATAGGTCACGTTTCCGTCATCGATGTTAACATAGTCACGGTCCTCTTCTTTGATGAGGTTTATGACAGCGATGATTTCAGGTGACACTGCGACAGAGATGTATTTTCCGTCGAAATTGTAGTCACATGATATGCCTTGGCCGAGGTCGTCGAGTGTCTTTTTGATGGTGAATG
>CAJUSN010000152.1 GCA_910589095.1 uncultured Muribaculaceae bacterium | reverse complement strand
ACCAAACGCTCCTCACGCTCGGCCGACTTAATCAGCTTGGTTTCATGCCTGACAACAATCGCCTTTCATCCATGATTTCCCGCGCGCTATCCTTCTACCAAAGCGAAATCGAGAAGGAATGGAAGAAAACACCGACGGCCGATTACACATCGTTTGTGATGCTGCTTGACATGTATCCCTCATTCACACCCTCATCCACTTCTTCAAAAATTATTTCGCGGACGGTTCAAAACGCCGTGGCCAGCTGGAAAAAATACTCTCTCCTCCGCAAGACTGATGCTGCCGTCATCCTCCAGCGCCACGGTTATCCGCGCGTTGCACGCCAAATTGCTGAATCGCTCCGTCAATACTCTAAATCCACCCCTACAAAGGGTATGTATTGGCCTCTGCTCTCCGACATGTCAAGCGGTTCCATGACAGAACTCACCCTAACTGCCCGCATCCTACAGGCTCTCCACCTCATCAACCCCACTGATCCATCAATCGATGCAATTCGACAGTGGCTCATCCTGCAAAAGGAGGCCCGTGACTGGGGATCCTCATCTTCAGCCTCGGAAGTGTGCGCAGCCATACTGCTCACCTCTCCTCGGTGGATTGAGCGTGCCGGTACTCCTGACATCACAATTGATGGAGCCACTGTACCGTTCACCCCTACCGATGAAACTCTCGGCTATATGCGAGCCGACATATCGGAGCTAACACCCTCCGGAAAAACGCTACATATAGAAAAGTCAACCTTGACACCCTCTTGGGGCGCGGTCTACGCGCAGTCAACCCAACAAATGACCGCTATTGAAGCGGCGTCCGTTGACGGTCTCAGCATTGAGAAGCAACTCTATCGCCTCACCGACAGTGGTTGGGAAGCGGCCACTGACCTCAAAGTGGGCGATAAAGTAAAGATCGAGCTCCTCATTCACGCTGACCGTGCCGTAGATTATGTGGCAATTGACGACAACCGTGCCGCATGCCTTGAACCTGTGGACCAGTTACCCACTCCACTTTGGAGCGAAGGCATCTGCTTCTATCGCGAAAACCGCGACTCAGCCACCAACATCTTCATTTCCACGCTCCCTGCCGGAACCTATCGTCTGAGCTATGAAATGTGGGTAAACTCCGCAGGTACTTTCGCCTCAGGCATTGCAACCCTCCAAAGCCAGTATGCCCCCGCTCTGACTGCCCATTCCTCCGGCTCTCTGATCTCAGTTGCTCCCCAATAACGATTCAATGAAGTTATTATAAACAGTCTGAAATTTAATTAAATCTAAGTGCCCCCTGAAAGTTATTTGTCAAACTATCAGGGGGCACTTCCAATCTGCATACTCATAGCCTTATACCTCAATGCCCACACTTCGCGCAATGGATCCGCTCATATCTCCTCTGCTCTCACATTACTAAACAGTCGCACCACCGTCAACAGCTCCGTATGGCAAAGTGACAGCCCAATCCCCACCTCAACGTCATCCCCCCTGCGATATCCCTTTTACGAAGGTTGGCGAAACGTCAAAAACCTTTCCTCCGGCGAGTGCCGCCGCCTCCGCGACTGCTGCATCTTCCGCATTAACGGATTGAAGGTATTTCTGTGATAGTTCGCCGAAAATGGGTAACTTTGCACAAATATTTCCGAGTTTATGGCTACAATAATTCATACCGCCGAGTCTAATTTTCAACCGAACCTCAACAAAATTGATGGGTTTCGATTGCTGACTGATACACTCCGAACCAATAAGGGTGTAAATCCTCAATATCTTAATTTTGATGTTCGCAAACTCATGCCGGGAGAGTTCAACGCACCGTATCATTATCATAGATATGCCGATGAACTATTCTATATAATTTCTGGTACGGCTGAATTACGAACCTGTGATGGCTTGTCAAAAGTGTCAGTCGGGGATATACTGTTCTTTGAAGCCGGAGAGTGTGGCGCACATCAACTTTTTAATTGTGGCGCAGAACCTTGTGTTTACCTCGATATGCGCTCATATATTGGACACGACGTTTGTATTTACCCGGACTCAAATAAACTGATAACAATTCCCGAAGGTGAAATTTTCCAGCTTGATAATCAATGTGACTACTTTGAAGGAGAAACCAATCCTTTACAAAGACGGAAGGCTGATACATACTTAAAGGGCAAAAAGTAAGCCGCGTCTTTTCGCACCTATCATATCGTCCATAACTTTGAGCAACCAACCTCAATGTTATGGACTTTTCTTTTTATCCCGACGACCTAAATTTCAGCTCCATGGAGCAGCAGCCAGGTCTTGAAGCCCGTGCTGCCTTTACCGTCAATTCGCAGTCGGTGTTCCGGGAGGACACCGACATAGTGCCGACGCTCATAGACGATAAGCTCTCACATATCCCGTGGGGTGGCGACAACCAAATGCCTTTCGATATTCTCGACCTCATAGAGAAAGACGAAATCCGCGCTACCTGCCACTGCTTCAACGCCGAGGTCTGCTATGGCGCAGGGCTGCGCTACGACACTTCTCTCTCATCACCCACCACTAAACAAGAAGTCGAAGACTTCTATTTAGACAACGACCTCGCCGCATACTTTCTCGGCGTCAGTCAGGACTTCAAGCACTTTGGCTTCGCCGTCAGCGTGCTTATTCTCAACGAGGACGGCACAAAGATTGTGCGCCTCTTGCGTAAGGAAGCCTGTTACTGCCGCTTCGCCCCTGCCGACACCGTCGTCAAAATCCCCTCCGTCCTTTACGCCAACTGGCGTAAGTGCGTCGCATCGCCCTCCGAAATCGAGGTCATAGACCTGCTCGACCACTCCGCGCCGTGGCGAGATCTTCAAAACAAACTCGCCAAGCGGACGCGCAACCGAAAATTCGCTATCGTGAGCCGTATTCCAACGGTTGACTCCACCTATTACCCCATACCTTACTATGCCTCGCTGTTCCGGGGCAAATGGTACAACATCAAGCAGCTCATCGGCATAGCAAAGGAAGCGAAGCTCAAAAACCACGCACCCATAAAATACCAAATCGAAATCTCCTCCAAATATTGGGAGTCGATTTTCCGTGCCGAGGGCATCACCGACCGTCGCAAGCAACAGGAGCGCATCGTCCGTGAGAAACAATCAATACTTGATTTTCTCACCGGCGCGGAAAACTCCGGCAAAGCGTGTTTTCCACGTTCTACATCACTCCCGACGGCAAGGAACAGCACGACGTTGTGATAAACAAAATCGACGCCACCAAAGAGGGCGGCAATTGGGAAACCGACATACAGGAGGCTATCAATATGATATGCTTCACTATGCGCGTCCACTCAAACCTCGTCGCCGCTTCGAAGATGCGTGTCGACCGACTTGTCGGCTCGATGCTGACCCACCGCGACGACTGCATCGCCGCGCTCTTGCCCGAGCTGCCGGGCGCGAGCCGGTGGCTCAACTCCGACCAAGCCGCATTTTTCGGCGCAACCCTCTTCCCGACTTTGGAAATTGTAAACCAATGCCCTGTTTCCAATTCCCAATCCCTTAACTGGGAGCGATACCTCGAACTCCGCCCCCAAATCATAGACCTGGAGGCATCGTTGGCCGAGGAATGGTTGTCGCCCGAACTGATGTCAGCGCTCCGGGCAGAGAACCTGCGCGGAGATCTGCCACCCGTCCGCCACGATGTAGTCCGCCAAATCAAGGCGCAGCTCATCGCCTACCTGCAAAAAGGCTCGTTCAACAGCCGACGCCTCGCCGATATAGTCAACATCATACGCCACCGCCCCTCCGACTTTCCCGAATGGCACAGCTCCGACACCGCCCGATTGTTCACGCCCCCGACGTTACGCAACCGCAAAGAAGCCTCCGGCTACTTCTTTTGAGCATACCCGTAGCCGGAAATGTATTATATTTTTTTGTCGGTTAATCCTTATTATTCAGGAATTTGTTGTACCTTTGTAAAACATAAAGTTAATAGTTAAATATGGGATATCGATTCGTAATAATTCTATCAATAATGATGGTTGCTTTTATAGCGCATACTCAAACATCATATACGTTCGATTGCACATTTCATGAGAAAGGTGCAATTACCAAAGATGCAAAAGCTACAATTTCAATTGATGAAATTTCTAATGGAATTAAATGCGGTAAAAGCCTTAAGGTAGAGGCATATACATTAGATAATCCATCAAATAAGGTTTTCTTGACTTATACAGATCCTACAAATGGGTATGTTACATGTGCATCAGTCACTGAACCTTTTGAAGATCAAGACCTGTCAATTCTTGAGTACCGTTGGGTATTTCAATTTATAAATCATTATCCGGATAATAATACAGATGCCTTTGAAATTTCAGTAAAAAAAGCCAAAGGTTGCTCTCTAAATGAAACAGGGTTTATATCGGTACAAGATTTTTATAATAAGAAATCAAGAGGATATTGGATTACAGCAGATTATAATTCGGAAGTGTGGCTTGAAATTGTTAAAATAATCACAAAATTCAAAGAGACACATTCATATCGAAATTGGCAAGAAAAATGAGGCGCCTTGCATATTTCTTCCACGCCGGGCTTTACCGCACTTTGGCAGTACGTTAAAAGCCCTTTTTTATTGCAACTTACAGCTCTAAAATGTGTTATTTTTTGTAGGTTAATCCTTATTATACAGAAATTTGTTGTACCTTTGTAATATATAAAGTAAAAAGAAGACACAACTATGGCAAGACCCATCAAAGAAACCCCTGTACTGAAAGGGAAAGATGCGGTAAGATTTGCCGAAAAAACAGCAAATCCCGCTCCTGTCAGCCAATCCGAAAAAGATGCGGCTCGCAAGGCTTATGAAGCCTTTAAGGCTATAAGCACATTCCAAATGTAATATGGATTTTAGCAATTTCACATTCCGGCAAATTGAAGCCGATACGGAAATAAAGTCGTTTGATTGCGGCGATGCCTATGCCGCTGCTGTTCCATTCTACGAAAAATGCGGTTTTATGTTTTTATCCGAAAAAGATAATTAAACTATGGTAAGCAATCAAGTAAAACGTAATATCTCCGCAACCCTATTAGTTATCGGAATAATTTGCATAATTGCGAGAATTTGGGGTGTCTTAATTGAACCCAAATCAGGAATGGCGTGGTTTGAATTGGCAAGTATAATACTACTTACATACCTGTGCTTCGATAACTTTATGATTTATCGCCGCCGTATAAAGAATGGCATTAAATTTGGTTCTAATTGAGCTACTTTATTCTAATGAAAGCACAAATAATAAAAATATTTTGTCTATTTTTAACCATTGTCGCTTTATTTGGAGCAACAATCGCATTGATAAATCAATATCTCCGGCTTCATAATATGACCTCTCCGTTATCATTAGGTATTTTAGTAGGTATTTTATTCGTTGTATATTATATTTTATGGCGTTGGTTATGTCGAAAATTAGATAAATTGAACAACGAATAATTAACGTCTTTTCCGCATAGAGGGCTTTAC
>CAJUSN010000151.1 GCA_910589095.1 uncultured Muribaculaceae bacterium | reverse complement strand
ATTGTGGAGTTACCACACCGGGGCATTCAAAAGAGGGCGGTAGTCAAGCTTTACGGGGGGTGGAAGTGTCGAGCAGACGTACAGTCCGATTGCGCGGGTCATGAGTATGTCGTCGTGGAAACCGGGCTTGGCGGCATAATTGCCTGACGGGAGTTGACGATAAACACTCATTTCGGCGAGCGCCGTAGGGTCGGCTTCGCGGTAAGCTTTCTCGCGCACCATTGCAATGAGAAGTGTTATGATGAGGGCCTTTGTGTGTCGGTTGGTGTGAAACCCTACCCGGTTTTCGTAGGTGGTACCCCCCTACGGCGTTGTCGCGCACGGGGCGCACGTAGAGATTGGGATAATATGTGTTCAGCTCCTCCAGCATATATCTTGCCGGTCCTTCCGAGGAGGCTTCCAGCGAATTGCTCTCGATGACGAGTAGCGCGTTGGAATACCAACTCGCAATGGCCGCCGCTTTCCATCCAAGTATGTCATGGTCGCAGTGCCCTCGCCACTGCGCCACTACCGCAGGCCCACCTCCCCCGGGAGGCATACGATCATACACCGCAATTACGGACCAGTCACTGCCCCGCGAGCGGCCTCCGATGTCAACGGCCACCACGTAGCGGTCGCAAATGTTTCCACTCTCCGGAGGTGTCCACACTTTGAGCAATCCTTTTGGATCGGGGGTGAAATGAACATCTGTAATGGCATCGGGGCCGGTGACAGCGGCGCCCTGCACCTCGCCGACGGTGAAATCATCGGAACAATCGGTGCGGAGCGCTTCCACTGCAGAACGTGAAAACACATCGGAATCAGAGTTTACGAACGCCTCCAGCGCATCCGTGGGGTACTCGGCCTGCATGAGAGAGCGGTCGCCCATCTCGGAAAGCTTGGTGCGGTACCATGCAATCATTTCCAATGTGAGCCCCAGGTCCCACAGTTTGATTTCCTCGGCGCTCAGGGTGGGTATGAACCGTTCAGGATCAGGCACAGCCTGCCGGTAAATCTCGATTTCATACCAGGGTACGAAAACAGCTTGAAAAGGGGAGTCACCCTGTTCGGCGCGTACCCATTCGGAGTGGAAGAAATTGCCAACGCCATTGGCCGTAGATTCAAGGACAATGAGCGACATGGGCGCCAACGGGACTGTTCCGCAAATGCTTCGGAGGAGGTCGGAGGGTGAGATGCAATCGGAATCCTGCCAGTAGGCCACCTCCGATAGATGGGCCATGGATAGGTCTATTCCACGAATGGTATCCGGGCTATAGCTTGAAGTGAGAGTGACGCAACAGCCACGGCCGGCAATGATGCGTGTGTTAGGAGTGTCGGGCACCGGCTTGAAGCGAGGTTTCTCGTCGCCCTCCCACAGCTCCTCGGGGTAGTTGGCCAACGTGGTGGAATAGAGCTGGCGCAAAGTGCCGGCCGTGTTTTTGACATGGGCTGAAATCAGGCTGTGCCAATTCTCGCGGTGTACGGACTGAATCCACGCCATGTAGATCTGAATGAGTGTGGACCCGCCCCATTGGCGTGCTTTCAGCAGAATCATCCGGATAGGTCGGCCTGCAAGCCGGTCGGCCTCAAGAGTTTTCAACACCCTACGCTGCGGGGCATTGAGTATAAGCGGAGAGATCTGTCCGGAAAGTTTTTGGCGCACATTGACACACGTGGCGCACCAATACTCAAAGTCGTGGCGGAAGCGTAGACGTCGGTAGGCGTCGCGTGAGCGTATGGCTGGATAGGCCCCGTCGGCAATCATTGTTGCGGGGAGCCACACCTTGAAATCCTCCCAAGGCACGTAAGTTTCCACCCTTTCGCCACAAGCCTCGCGCCCGGAATAGGGGTCGTAAAGTGATTTAAGCCGATGGTTTCGTGCCAGATTCTCGGCTATCATATCTTTTATGTCAAGCATTGAAGTAAATGGGGGTGTTAGGTGAATCACGTAAGAGTGAGACGTGCTGAGTCAATGCGGAAATCGGGTGAGGCCGTTCCGGCTATGGTGATGGTGACCACCGGCTTTACTATCCCGGCCACGCGAGCCGCCAAAGGTGCAAGGAGCGCCCCGTCGATTTCCAGACTTAGCAGAGAAAGCGGGTGTGGATCATTGCGATAACCGCTGCAGTTTACTGTTACCGTACCCTTGAACAGCGAGGCAGAGAGGTCAACGAAGACAGTAGCCATAGCCGCAGCACGCTTCAAGGAGAGCTCGGATGACCAACGCACGGGTTGAGAGTCTGGGGGATTATCCGATGGCTGCAGCAGTCGCGAACCGTCGGACAGAAGCAGCCTGTCGCCGCACGGGTAGAGCATTGAGGGAGAGAACCCGGGGCTGACGGTAATGAAAGAGAAATCGGTGAGCGAGAAAGCCTTTATGAGGCCTGATGAGGTGAGGAGCCATAAACGTTCATGTGGAGGGTGCCATGCGAGGGCTTTGCCGGAGCTATCGCGGGCCACCTCTTCGGCACGGGCGGAGACGATACGAAGCAACTGGCCGGAGGCAGTGAGGGCCATCACGCCCGAAGAGGTATAGGCAGTGTGGGACTGCAGCGCAACGCCTCGCGGATCAATGTTTGAAGTGGATACAGCGCTGCCGTTGGCCGAAACAGATACAGTGAAAATGCCTGCCGGTGAGAATGCGTAGAAGCGGGCGCGGGTAAAGTCCCATCCCGTGTTGGAACGGACCGCCGGATGAAGAGCAATGACAGGAGCGGTTGAGAGATTGTGAACTGCTGAAGGCGAAACCGGAGCTGAAATGGAAGCCACGGCTATCATGCCGGGAACGCGTTGTCCCAGGGTGATGCTCGAAGCCGAAGCTTCGGGGTAAGACGACGCGGTAGCTTCGGAGAATGGCAGGGGTTCCAGGGAGGGGTTGAGGAAGAAAGCACGGGAGGCATCAGCCGAGGGTTGCAGATGGACCGAGGCGTAGGAAAACGGCGCTATGGCCGACTTCTTTACCCATATCTCCAATTGCACTGCTTTGGCATCGGGGTAACTCACAAGGGGCGGAAGCGACTTAGGCATAGGCATTGGATAACCGATACGGGATAATTGCCGGGTCCCGTTGGCAAAAGTGATACGGAGGGTTCCGGTCCAATCCGATGGAGACTCCTCGTTCCACGTTCCGCAGGGTAACGGAGGTGGCGAAAGGATTGGAGTGATGTCGGCCCATAGGATTGTAGCACCGGAGGAAGCTACCCGTCGGGCAATGAAGCTGTGAGGTGCCGATAGGCTCTGCAAGGATCTTCGGGATGAATCTACGCGGCCTGGTGAAGAAACAGAGGCCCTGGAGATGACGGCGGCGTCAGCGGTGGCTGTGGCGCGTTGGCGGTTGGTTATTTCTGAGACGGTGTTTTCAGCGGGGGCTGATGATAGAGCCAAAGTCTCTATTGAATCAAGACGTGCCAGGAGCGAGGCGAGCAGCAGCGCGCGATTAGCCGATTTGTCGGCCAAAGAGTCGGTGGTCCCCGGGAGGGCGAACGTGATGGCCGGTGTTGTGGTTGCGGGCCGCGTTATACGGTAAGGGGCCGAAGCGCTGAAGTCGACGGGGTGGATCTGCGGCGTGAGGGTGACTTCAATAGAATCGGCCAAGGAAGCAAACGACCCCAAAGAGGCGATGTGCAGCTCCACCTTGTGCATGGCAGCGCTAAGCGAGAAAGCGGGGAGGGAGAGAACGGAGTCGGCACGCGAACATTCGGCGGTAATCGTGCTGCAGCATTGCCATTCAGCCGGGGCTATGAGTTGAGGCTCCGAAGAGAAAATGCGCATACCGTTGCGCCCGATTATGTGGCAGCGGGCGATGAGAGGCTGAATCCAGGCCCCATTCTCGGCAGCTATGGCAGTGAGTTCGGAATAGGCAGAAAGAAGCGCAGCGGTGAGTTTGCGTTCTGAGGCATCGGACAGAACGGGTCGCTCACGCGAAAAATCGGTGTCGGTCAGGGCGAGAGAATCAACTGCACGTGAGGCAGCCCCGCACGACACACCACGAAAAGCGATGTCGGGCTGAAGGACTCCTTGCCATTCGGCTTTCCATTGGGCTGCCGAGGGGGAAGAGGAGCTGATGGCGAGCTGCCCGTCGGAGGTCATTACCAGCCAACCGCGCTCGGATGGTATGGCGCAATAGGGTTCGGCGGAGGTGGCGAGAATGGCCGAGAGATTGTCGGGCGATGACGCGGTGTAGAAGGTGTATGTGTCGTCTGGAGCAGGGGTGGCAGAGCAAAAGAGCGTCCAATTGGTTCCTTCGGTATCGGAGAAGAGTGCCAGCGGACGCAGATTCCCCTCCCGGGCTACCACACTGAATCCGGTCAGCGGGGTGAGAGCCGCCGGCTGAGTGTTATGAGCTTGAGTGGCCACGTGCAGATTAGAGCAATGGAGCACGGCCCCGCCGGGCTTGATTTCCGCTACGGGGAAAGAGAGAGTGGTGTTTGCAGAGTGTTTCATGATAAAGATTTTTCTGCAAAGTTATGGCCATGTGAGGCCAGGTGGCACACGCAAACCAATAAACAGTTTCTTAGTGGAGGCCGCAATGACACTCACTTGCAAATTAATTTTGAAAGAGGATGTGTCCTACCGGCTCATCCGGGTCGTTGCCTACCGATATTCGGTTCCTACTATCTGACCCATTCTGACAACATCCTCCCATACGGATATAGCAGCGGTGTGCCAAACGAATTTTGACACACCGCCAAATTATTGGGTTCGGATGGGAATTGTCAGGGGTTGTGGAGGGGTAGGTATTGGTCGTCGGTTACGGGCTCGAGCCACTCGTTGGATGTGTTTTCACCCTGAGGCGATATGGCCAGGTGTGCGAACCAATGGTCGCGCGAGGCACCATGCCAATGTTTTACGTTGGCGGGGATATTGACCACATCGCCCGGGAGGAGTTTGCGTGCGGGTTTGCCCCATTCCTGATACCAACCTTCGCCGGCCACGCATATCAGAAGCTGTCCGCCTCCGGAAGTGGCGTGGTGAATGTGCCAGTTGTTGCGGCATGAAGGCTCGAAGGTGACATTGGCAATGGAAACCTGCTCGGACGATACCGGGGCGAGGTAGCTGTTGCCAATAAAGTATTTCGCGTAGGCTGTGTTAGGCTCGCCGATGGGGAAAATCATTTCACGTTCGAAGAGAGCGCGGTCATCGGAGGCGTCGGTCGCATCGCTCCATATCTCGGTGGCGAGTCGGAAAGCGCCCCAGGCCTTGGGCCATCCGGCGTAGAAAGCCACTTGAGTGAGGATTTCGGCTATTTCGGTGCGTGTCACGCCATTGTTTTTTGCATTTTGAAGATGATGCTGCAGAGAAGAGTCGATGATGCCGCTGCTGACAAGGGCGGTGACCGTCACGATGCTGCGGTCACGGAGCGAGAGCTTGTCGGTGCGGCTCCATACTTCGCCGAAGAGCACGTCGTCGTTGAGACGGGCGAATTCAGGCGCGAACTCACCGAGGGCAGCGCGTCCGGCAGTCTGTTTGATTTCAGAT
>CAJUSN010000150.1 GCA_910589095.1 uncultured Muribaculaceae bacterium | reverse complement strand
GCATCTGTGCCTTTGTAAGTAGCATTAGCATTGGCAGAAGCGGTGAAATAGTGCTGGCTAAGCCCGGTATATTTCTTCTCTGCGCTCTTGTTGGCAGCAAATTCTTTCCAGCCTTTACCACCTTGTTTCACACTACGACGGAATCCGGGAAATTCAGAGTGCATGTTAACGTAGCCTACACCGGATCCCCCGTATTGTGTCTGTAGCATCTCACGAAGGTCCTGGGTGAAGATGTCACCCTCGATGTAACTGTCGCCGATCACGGCAATACGTGTTACACCCCCTTTAGCCAATGACTCTTTCATGCGCTTCAATCCCTGTCCGGATTCGGTGTAATCCTCAAGGATCATTATGTCCCCTTGTTTGCTGGGTTGAACGGCGATCAAAGGAGCCTCTCCCTCAGCCACAGCTGCGGTATCTATGGCACGGGTGTCCTGCATAGCAGCTTGAAGAGCAGGGTCAATGAGCTCAGCACCCTCATCATTTGAGATTGAGTCTGAATCTGAACGTTCAATTATATCGCCAAGCAGATTGAAGTCGCTGATTTTTCCGTTTGTCAGTCTTTCAAACGGTATGAAAGAGATGCCAATCAGCAGTGCAACGGCACAAAAAATAATGAGCACGACACGCCATGGATTATGACGTTTAGGTTCATTTACTTCAATCTCTTCATTAACGTCCGGCGTTTCTTTTTCTTCTTCGGTCATTTCTTTTCAGTTTTTTCAGTTGTTAAGTTATGACGGATTATTAGTAATAATTCCAAGTAAAGTGGAGAGTTTTGCTTCTGTTTCATCCCATTCGCTCATGGGATTGGACATAGAGTTGATTCCTCCGCCTGCAAAAAGCGTGTAGCAGTGACGGTTTGGAGTGAGTTGTGTGACTTTGCAACTTCTCAAGTTCACATATAATCTACAAGATTTTGCATTCATCAGGCCTATGAAGCCACCATAACATTCACGCGAATGAGATTCAAATTCAGCGATTTTACTCTTTGCAAAATCAACGGGCCAGCCGCAAACAGCAGGGGTGGGGCTGAGAGCTTGCGCCAATACGAGCGGTGATGAAGTGCCTGTTGCAAAAATATGATTGCAAAGATGCTCCACGGGGCCGAACCGGAGGTTCTCATCGGGTTGAACTTCAACCGTCATATCACATGACTTGAGAGTGTCAACAATATAACGAGTGACAAGCTCATGCTCAAACCTGTTTTTTTTATCCCAAGGACCGGAGCCGACCTTACGCGTACCTGCCAATGACATGGTGTGGTACCTACCGGCAGTTTCTGTTTCTATCAGAACCTCCGGTGTAGCTACAATCCACATTCCTGTTTCCGGGGTATAATATAAAGCACGCATGCAGGAAGTCAATAGGGTGAAATACTCCTCTGCAACATCTAATGGATTGCGATCTGATACCGTTGACAGCACCTTGGATATGACCACTTTCGCATCCTTACCTTCGAGTGATGCTATAAGGCTCGTCAGGTTTCTTAGATAGTCGTCTCTGTCCGTAGATTGAGGCAACGTGTATTCTTCAGTTGAAGTGATTGACTTAACAGGAATGTTCAGAACTGACTCAAGGGATAATTCATCGGTGATCACAAGTGTATTGCTCGCGTCTTCACTGTTGAATGAAGCGATTACGAAGCCGGAGACATCTGAATTCGCCCTGGTCGGTGTTTTGCAAGCGTAAAACTGCATACCGTCCTCATTCGGAAGCATGAATAATGCAAATGACAGCCCTGAAGCCACACTATTGCGCACAGCTGTACGAACTTCGTTATTTATCACAATCTTATCCATGTGTGATTACAAGAGCGGCTCTCCGATAAGTTCAAATGGCATTGCTTCCGTAATTACAACATTACAGAATTCACCTTTAGTCAATTGTTGAGTTTTCTTTATGAGCACTTCCGGATCAACCTCCGGAGAATCATATTGAGAGCGTCCAACGTAGTAGTCCTCTTCCTCGCGGTCAATGATTACTTTCAAGTGTTGTCCTACTTTAGACTGCTGCAATTCCGTGGATATTTCTTCTTGTAGCGCCATCAAACGATCTAAACGTGATTGTTTGACTTCCTCCGGTACTTCATCGACAAATGTTTTAGCGGCGATCGTGTCATCCTCCTCGCAATAAGCGAAGGCGCCCATCCTTTCGAAGCGTTGCTCTCTGACAAACTCCATAAGCTCCTCGAATTCCTTCTCAGTTTCCCCCGGATATCCAACCATTAGGGTAGTGCGGATATGAATACCGGGGACTCTCGCACGAATTTTTTCAAGCAATGCCCGAGTTTCTTTTCCTGTGATATGCCGGCGCATTCCCATTAGAACCTTGTCGGATATGTGCTGAAGTGCTATATCAAGATACTTACACACTTTCGGTTCATTGGCCATGACGTCAAGCAGTTCCAATGGGAACTCTGCAGGGTAAGCATAATGAAGGCGCAACCATTCAACTCCTTCGATTTTAGCCAACCGCCTTATAAGATCGGCCAAACATCTATGTCCGTAAAGGTCAAGCCCGTAGGAAGTGAGCTCTTGAGCTATTATATTGAATTCTTTAACGCCGCGGCTCACCATGAGCTTTACTTCGGCTTCAATCTCCTCAATGGGTCGGGAATGAAAACGTCCAGTAATCAATGGTATGGCGCAAAAGGCGCAAAAGCGGTTACATCCTTCGGCTATTTTCAGATAAGCATGATGACGAGGAGTTGTGATGATACGGTCATAACGAGCAGAGGCGGGATGTTTTGCCATGATGTGGGAAACTATACCGGTCCAGTCGTACTTACCGAACCACAGATCCACCTCTTCAATTTCAATAGGAAGTTCTTTGCGGTATCGCTCTGAAAGGCATCCCATGACACAGACTTCTTTAACGAAACCCTCATTTTTGGCTTTGATCCAATTAAGAATTGTGTCTATGGATTCTTCTTTTGCGTCGCCAATGAAACCGCAGGTGTTGATCACGACAAGATCAGCGCCCCAATCTACAGGGCACTCGAATCCGGCTACGCATCCGGCATCATCAAGCATACGCATCAATCGCTCGGCATCGATAAGATTTTTCGAACATCCGAGCGATATCACATTGACTTTAGTCTTGGACATTCAACTCAATTTCAATATTAAGAAAATCTGTTGGCAGGTAAAAAAAGTAGTTTTATCTCTTACCAAATAGGGATTCTACAAACTCTTTTTTGTCAAACACCTGCAGGTCCTCAATTCTTTCGCCGAGGCCGATATATTTTACAGGGATTTTAAACTGGTCACTTATACCAATGACAACTCCACCTTTGGCTGTGCCGTCAAGCTTAGTAATAGCGAGCTCGTTGACCTGAGTGGCGGCGACAAATTGACGTGCTTGTTCAAAAGCATTTTGTCCTGTACTGCCATCAAGCACAAGCAACACTTCGTGGGGTGCATCCGGAACCACCTTCTGCATCACTTTTCTGATTTTAGTAAGCTCATCCATGAGCCCTTTCTTGTTGTGGAGACGCCCCGCAGTGTCGATCAGTACGACATCGGCACCTGCGGCTTTTGCGCTTTGCAGAGTGTCAAACGCAACCGAGGCCGGATCTGAACCTTGTTGCTGTTTCACAATAGGCACTCCGGCGCGTCGAGCCCATTCATCCAGCTGCTCAATGGCAGCTGCACGGAACGTATCGGCAGCTCCAAGCACCACGCTGTTTCCAGCTTTTTTATATAGGGCGGCGAGCTTGCCAATAGTGGTTGTTTTGCCAACACCGTTGACACCGACCACCATCACTACATGTGGTTTTGACCCCTCAGGCACCTTAAAGTCCTCATCGGTTGTTGCAACTGAAGAATCCGACTCGGCAAGTAGGTCAGTAATCTCTTCCACAAGCCAGTCGTTGAGCTCAGACGTCGAAACATATTTGTCACGAGCCACTCGCTTTTGCAATCGCTCTATGATTTTCAAAGTGGTGTCAATACCCATGTCGGAAGTGATGAAAATTTCTTCAAGCGAATCAAGGAAATCATCATCTATTGTCTTTTTGCCTACGAGGGCACGCGATATCTTGTCAAACACTCCACGTTTGGTGCGTTCAAGCCCCTTGTCGAGCGTTTCTTTCTTCTCCTTTGAGAATAATTTTGAGAAAAAACCCATCTTTAATACGGATTTAGAAATTTAGAGTGCAAAAGTACTCAAAATTTTCCATTCCATCATCATTACAACGTTGCAAACATCAGCGGAGGTTAAACATTTCCAATATTAGTGCATGAGGGTTCCATAGACAAAAACTCGCGTCTGATTGCTGAAAGTGCAGTCAGACGCGTCATTTTCAAATAGGAACCGTATGGGAATTCTAATCGTTGTTTCTGGGATTGTTGTTTAGTGTAGAGGTGCGTTCTTTTACAAGCTCTTTATTTATAGCATTGTCATCCGCTTTGTTTATTGCCACGCCCGGGAGTTCATCTGTGGGCTTGATTTCGGCTACCTTTTTCTTGCAGCAACATTTCTTTTTAGTTTCCATAATATTATATATCTAATTGTTAAAAATCATATTCATTAATAAAACGTATTTTAAAGAAGAATGGTTTTTGTGAAATGGAAAAGATATAGTTGACGTTGTGTCGAGTTTTAAATAGAAGAGCAGGTGTCAAAAAACAGAGGTGGAGGGGAGAGGAACGGGAAAAAATTAGTAAATTTGCACAGAAATATATGTTGATGTGCGGATGTGTGATTCGTATGAGTTTAATTGCGACGACATAAAACAGCATATTGACAGGCATGAAGCCATTGAGATGAGCAAGGAAATGAACACGTCATGTAAAAAGGCACGGACCCTTGTGGAGGTCATGTCGCTCTTCGGTGTAAGTCGCGTAGTGGCCTGCCCCGGTTCGCGCAACACTCCGCTGTTAATTGCGCTTGACCGGTGTAAGGATATAGCGACACAGATGGTGACAGATGAACGAGTTGCCGCCTTCGTTGGGCTCGGAATGGCGTTACGTTCCAATGAAGTTGTTGGATTGGTGTGCACATCGGGTACTGCTTTGCTAAATATGGCTCCTGCTGTAGCAGAAGCATATTACCGAAAGGTGCCGTTGGTTATTATTTCGGCCGACCGTCCTTCAGAGTGGATAGATCAGGATGATTCCCAGACCATACGACAAAGAGACTGCTTATCAAACATTGTCAAGCGCAGCTATGATTTGCCGGCCACGGAGCGTGACGCGGACTTATGGCTCGCGAATAGGACAATTAACGATGCTTTAATTACTGCAACGTCCGCACCCTGTGGACCTGTACATCTTAATATACAAATAGATGAACCAACAGGGGGATTGGAGCCGAGTATAGGAACCTATTCTGAACGTATAATTAGCGTTTCCTCCGCAAATGATGTTCCGAGCGATGCGTTGACATCCGAGCTCGTAGAAAAGCTTGCAGGTAAAAAAGTCTTGGTTATTGCCGGATTCGGGTCTCCTTCACCAAGACTGAACGAGGCTATGAACCGAATGTCAAGAATTGGCAACGTAGCGGTGCTGACC
>CAJUSN010000149.1 GCA_910589095.1 uncultured Muribaculaceae bacterium | reverse complement strand
GTGAAGGAGTATGTGGCCACAATAAAACTGGGAGCTACCACCCCATCTTTTGACCTTGAAACCGAAATCGATGCCACTTTTCCCACTGAACATATAACCCGCGAGCTTGTTGAGGAAACCCTGGGTCGCTTCAAAGGACGCATCGAGCAGGTCCCGCCGGCGTTTTCGGCCTGCAAGGTGGACGGCAAGCGAGCTTACGAGCTGGCACGCAAAGGGCGTGATGTGGAACTGAAGCCCAAGGTGCTGGTGATTGATGAAATAGAGCTGCAGGAGTTCGCACCGGATTCAATCACGGTGAGAGTGGTGTGCAGCAAAGGAACATATATCCGCGCACTTGCCCGCGACATCGGTCTCGCGCTCGGCTCGGGAGGTCACCTCACGGCGTTGCGACGCACCCGGGTAGGGGAGTGCAGCATAGATGATGCACTCAATGTGGATCAGACCGCCGAACTGCTTCGCAGTGTGACCGTGACGCTTCCACAGGATCCGGCGTTAGTGCCAGATAAGCTCAAGCATGTGCAAGAGATTACACCGCTCGGTTAGCGTTTATCGACCCTGATGAAGCATAATTTAGTTTTTTCTTGACAATACACGACAATATATGAAGTTATCCCAATTCAAATTCAATCTCCCCGAAGAGCTGATTGCACAGCATCCGGTGCCCCAGCGTGACGAATCCCGCATGATGGTGCTCAACCGCGCAACCGGCGAAATCGAACACCGCGTGTTCAAGGAAATCATCAATTATTTTGACGAAGGCGACATCTTTGTGTTCAATGACACCCGCGTATTCCCGGCTCGCCTTTATGGTTATAAGGAGAAGACCGGAGCCAAAATAGAAGTGTTCCTTCTGAGGGAGCTGAATGCTGAAAACAAGCTGTGGGACGTGCTGGTTGAGCCTGCCCGCAAGATACGCATTGGCAACAAACTCTACTTCGGCGACGGAGAATCGATGGTGGCGGAAGTCATTGACAATACCACATCGCGCGGGCGCACACTGCGTTTCCTTTATGATGGCCCCCACGATGAATTCAAGCGCGAACTGTTTGCGCTCGGTCAGCCGCCGCTGCCCCAGTATATTGTTCGCGAGCCCGAAGAGATGGACGAGGAGCGTTACCAGACCATCTATGCAGCTAAAGAAGGTGCGGTTGTGGCCCCCGCCGCAGGTCTCCATTTCAGTCGCGAACTTCTGAAGCGTCTTGAAATCAAGGGTATCCATCAGGATTACCTTACAGTGCACAGCGGATTGGGTAACTTCCGCGAAATAGATGTTGAAGACCTTACCAAACACCGCATGGACTCCGAGCAGATGGAGGTGACCCAGGAATTGGTGGATAGGGTGAATGGAATCAAGGATTCGGGCCATCGCGTGTGTGCCATCGGTACATCTGTGCTCCGCGGTATAGCAAGCGCGGTGAGCATGGGCGGACACATGAAAACCTATACCGGCTGGACCAACAAATTCATATTCCCGCCTTATGAATTTACTGTTACTGACGCGTTGCTCAGCAATTTCCATCTACCATACTCCACTATGCTCATGATGGTGGCTGCCTTTGGCGGCTATGACCTCGTGATGCACGCATATCAGGAAGCCATCAAGGAAAAATATCGCTTTGGAGCTTACGGCGACGCCATGCTCGTGATTTGACAAGAGTAAACCAACCGTAGCTACTAATGGCCAGCCATTGCAGTGAATACCAGACCCTTGCCGGAGAATCCAAAGCGGTGATACGCGAAAAGATGAGCCGCTTCATTGCGTTTGCCCGTCCGGTAGGCTCGGCCGCCGAAGCAAAGGAATGGATTGGCGGGGTGGCAAACGAGTATCATGACGCGCGCCATGTGTGCTGGGCCTACATGCTCGGAGCTGACAGCTCGGAGTTCCAGTGGTCCGATAATGGTGAGCCCTCCGGTACGGCCGGCAAGCCTATACTTGGGCAAATGCGGTCGGCCGGGGTGACTAATGCGGCCATAGCTGTGGTGAGATATTTCGGAGGTATCAAGCTGGGTACGTCCGGACTCATATCGGCCTATCGCGAGGCAGCCCGTCTGGCCATTGAGGAAGCCGGAACGGTTACGGCCTACGAGATGGCGCAGGTGAGATTCACATTTCCTTATCTGGCCATGAACGATGTGATGAGGGCTGTGCGCGATTCGCGTGCCAAGGTGGTGGATCAAGCTTTTGACAACACTTGCTCCATGACACTGTCGATCCGCGCCGACCAAGCTGAGGAGCTGGCTCTGAAAATGGCGAAAATAGACGGAACCTCCGTTGAAGAACCCAATTGAAATGCCGAAGAGATTTGAATGTTTAAAAATGATTTCATGAAATTAGTTTGATAAAAGTTTAAATCACTTCACCAATACAAAATACATGGAAGAAAACATAAAACTTCTGGCCGATGACCCTGACGGTCTGGCCACTTACGAATTCATAGCCAATAACATTGAAACGATAGATGACGTTTTGCCACGGCTTGTAGATAACATGATTCGTGTTGACGCCTCGGGTCAGTTTACCGTATCGGCCGCCCGTTATCTTCACGCAATAGATGCATCCAAATTCACCTGCGAGATTGAGAAACTGATTGAAGCAGCGATTGATAAGGATCGCGAACGTGTGTATATCGGCTCACTTCTGGCTGACATTTGGGGGGCGGACTATGCTGAACGTGTAGAGTCGCTCAACGTCACTGACCGTAACTTCCGTCGCATCTACAAACGCCTCTATCCGGCAGGAATCATTTGAAATTTATGTCAAGAAAGTTCTCTCCCGGGGTCATGATGACCCTTATGCTTGGATTTGTAATCACTTTATTACCATTGAAACTTATGGCTATTGATAATAATGGTGGTGCATCCGACGTGTTGGTTGAAATGACCACCACCGAAGGACCCGTGAAGCTGCGCCTTTATGGAGACACACCGCTTCATCTTGAAAATTTTGTGAAGCTCGCCCGTGAGGGTTATTATGACGGGGTTCTCTTCCACCGCGTGATAAAAGATTTCATGGTGCAGACTGGCGATCCCGATTCGCGTGATGCCGTGGCCGGCAAGCTGCTGGGAATGGGCGGACCGGGATATACCGTTCCGGCCGAAATACGCTATCCGCGTTATTTCCATCGGCGTGGAGCTTTGGCTGCAGCACGTCAGGCGGACAGTATAAATCCCGAGCGAAGCTCAAGCGGCTCGCAATTCTATATTGTGACCGGCCAGAAGTTTACCCGCGGTCAATTGGATAAAATGGAAATGGATCTGATCCGTAACCAGAAGCAAGCCATCATAAACTCCCTTTTGGCAGCCAACCGCGACACAATCATGACTCTTCGCCGCAACCGCGATCAAGCAGGCTTGCAAGAGTTGCAGGATAAATTGAACGCCGAGGCGCGAAAAATAGCATCAGAAACCGAACTGGGCTTCAGCCCGGCACAGGTGAGCGCCTACACAACTGTGGGTGGTGCTCCTCATTTGGATGGACAATACACGGTGTTTGGCTGTGTGGAGGAAGGTTACGATGTGATTGACCGTATTCAGCAGTGTGAAGTTGACCGTAACAATCGCCCGGTGGAGGATATAAAGGTTGTTTCGGTGAAAGTGCTTGAGTAATGATAGATTATTCGGTCCATACACTTGACAACGGGCTGCGGGTGGTGCATCATTATGATGACACCACAACCCATGTTGTGCTTAATACGCTCTATGATGTAGGTGCTCGTGATGAGAGTCCTGAACTTACCGGGATGGCCCATCTGTTCGAGCATCTCATGTTCGGAGGCTCGGTAAATGTGGCCGATTTCGATGGGGCCGTGGAACGGGCCGGTGGCACGGATAATGCATGGACCTCCAACGACTTCACTAATTTCTATACCGTGGTGCCCGCCGTAAATGTGGAAACGGCATTCTGGGTGGAGAGCGACAGAATGCTCTCGCTTGCCTTCACTCCTGAGTCGCTTGAAGTGCAACGCAAGGTGGTGATGGAGGAGTTTAAGCAAACATGCCTTAACCGTCCTTATGGTGACATGGGCCACAGGCTTCGCAGCTTGCTTTATCGCGATCATCCTTACCGGTACCCCACTATAGGCCGCGAGCTTTCACATATAGCCCGTGTCACGATGGATGATGTGAAGGATTTTTTCTTCACCCATTATGGTCCAGACAGTGCGGTGCTTGCAGTGGCCGGGCCCGTGACCTGTGAGGAAACACTTCGTCTGGCCCGAAAATGGTATGGTGATATACCTCGGCGGACGCTTGCTAAGCGCCGGCGTTTCCATGAACCGGCTATCGGAGAGGCCCGCAGAGAGGTGGTGAAAGCGTCGGTGCCGCAAGCCCGAATAATCATAGCCATGCACATGGATCCTGCTGACCACCCCGATTACGCTGTCGCTGACCTTATCACTGACATTCTTGCTTCGGGGCAGTCGGCCCGTTTCACGCGGCGACTTGTAATGGGGACTGATCTGTTCACCGCTGCTGATGCCTCCATCTCCGGCAGTGAGGAACGGGGCTTTCTGATGGTTACGGGGGCTTTGCGCAACGATTCGGAGCAGGCTGTGGCGCGCGCGGAGGAGATGCTTTGGCGACAGTTGGATGAACTTACCTGCCGGGAAGTGGAGCCGCAGGAACTCGAACGCGCTCTCAATCGGTTTGAAAGTAACCGTGTGTTCTCGCAAATCAATTATCTCTCCAAGGCCACTCAATTGGCTAAATCCGTGATGACAGGGCGCGATATCAATGCGGTTCTTGACCGATATCGGGCAGTAACGCCAGCCGATATAAAGAGGGTGGCATCACGGTTGCTCCGCCGAGAAGCTTCGGCAACACTCATATATCTTCCCGCCAATGGAGCATAATAATGAAGAACCACCTCGGTCGGGACTCGCTACGGTTTTCGAGCTGTGTGGCATGCTGGTGCTTGCAGCTGCATTGGCGTGGAGGATCGGCAAGCGAACGGATTCGCAGTTGATGCATTATGTAGCGGCTGCCGTAGCCGGTGTTGCGGCAGCATGGATGGTGGGAGCGGGTCTCAAAGTTTTAAGGAATAGGGGAGGGGTAGTGGCTCAGAAGGAGGCCCTGCGCTATGTTGGATTGCTTCTGGCTGCAGTGGCGATGACCGTGGCAATAATATGGAATCTTTGACTACACCGCCGGCAACTTAAAAACGTGCTGAAAAACGCTGAAAATATTGGAACGTTATAATTTGTTGATGTTCAACTTTGAAGGTGGTTTTTGTCGTGATATGGTGTAAATTTTTCAAGATTTTTTTGCTGAAATATTTGGTCAATTAAAATAATAGTCATAACTTTGCATCGCTTTTGAGGCCGCAAGGCAGTTAAAGCGAGAGTAAATAACCCGCCTCTTTAGCTCAGTTGGCCAGAGCACGTGATTTGTAATCTCGGGGTCGTTGGTTCGAATCCGACAAGAGGCTCAAAGAAAAGCAAGCTCTCCGGAGGAGCCCGGAAATAAGAGTGAGACAAAATTAGGGCGAATACCAGAGTGGCCAAATGGGGCAGACTGTAAATCTGCTGGTTT
>CAJUSN010000148.1:3353-5559 GCA_910589095.1 uncultured Muribaculaceae bacterium | reverse complement strand
ATTATGTTGACGTCATTAACAAGGCGCAGTCTATGGCCAAGGTCCCCCTGATGGTTACTCTCGATGGTGAATGGGGACTCGCCATGCGCATTCCCGACGCTCCACGTTTCCCAAAAAATATTGCACTTGGTGCAATCCAGGATGTAAAGCTGCTGGAGGAATACGGACACGAGGTGGCTCGAGAGTGCAAACTCACCGGTATTCAGGTAGATTTCGCACCTGACCTTGACGTTAACTCAAATCCAAAGAATCCTGTGATTGGTTATCGTTCTTTTGGTGAGGATCCAAAGCGGGTCGCTGCTCTTGGGGCTGCTTTCTGTAAAGGAATGGAGGCCGAGGGTGTTATGGCCGTAGGTAAGCATTTCCCTGGCCATGGGGACACGTCAGTAGATTCTCATAAGGCACTCCCCACGGTTGACCATTCCAAGCAAACTCTTGAGGAGGTGGATTTCCTTCCATTTGAAGAGGCTGCCAAAGCCGGTATGTCAGGCATAATGGTAGGTCATCTTAAAGTGCCTGCTCTCGACAAGTCAGGCACCCCTTCTTCGTTGTCTAAAATCATCACCACTGACATTTTGCAGAATCAACTTGGATTCAAGGGCTTGATTTTCACTGATGCTCTCGCCATGAAGGGGGCTGTGAATGCCAATGAGAATAATTGCGTCAGTGCTTTCCGTGCTGGTGCCGACATTATGTTGAGCTCGGCTGCCCCGGTAAAGGATATTCAGGCAATGGTGGATGCAATAAAAAGCGGGAAAATATCGCAGCAGGAAGTAGATCGCCGCTGTCGCAAGCTGCTGATCTATAAATATAAACTCGGACTGGTTACTCCGGAGGTTATTAAGAAAGAAGGTCTGGCAGGTAAACTTAATTCTCCCGAAACAAAAGCTCTGCTCATGCGTCTTGCCAAGGCGTCAATTACAGTGCTTCGTAACAACGGAGATGTTCTGCCGCTATCGGATCTTGATAAGCGCACTGTTGCTGTTATTAATCTCGGCGCCTCGGCTGCCAATGAATTTGCTTCTACTTGTGGAAAATATACTGAAGTTAACAAGGTGGGGGTGACTACTGCTGCCGACGTAGCAAAGGCAGTGGCCGCTGCCAAAAAGGCTGAGGTGGTCATTGTCGGCGTTTTCAAGAACGATGCCGTCACACGCGATGCATTTGCCCAGCTGCGCAAGTCGTCTGCTTGCTTCGTACCTGTTTTCTTTGTGAATCCGTTTAAAATGTCGGCCTTTGGGACATTGGACACTCTCCCTGTTCTCGTAGCTGCTTATGATGACACTAACGAGATTTATTCTGCGGCTGCGCAAGCTATCTTTGGTGGCATAGATGTCAATGGTCGATTCCCGGTCAATATTGCCGGGGTAGGCCGTCTCGGCGACGGGGTAGACCTAAAAAAAAAAGATTAGCCTTTAGTGCACCCGCCGAGGTCGGAATGAAGGGCAACCTTGATTCCAAGATCGACGCCGTTATTTCTAAAAGCATATCAGCCGGGGCAATGCCCGGTTGCCAGGTACTTGTGGCGAAGGATGGTCAGATTGTATTTGATAAATCCTATGGCCGGCTTGATAAGTCGTCATCTTCTCATGAAGTGGACGGTACAACTCTCTATGATCTCGCTTCCATGTCAAAGGTGTGTGGCACATTGTCAGCGTTGATGAAAACCTATGACCAAGGGCTTTGGAAACTTGATGACAGCGTTTCTAAATTCATACCCCAAACGGAGGGTACACCTGTGGGGCGCATTACCATGAAAGAACTGCTTTATCATCAATCCGGCTTGCCTGCAATGATAAATGTGTTTAAGATCGTACTTGATACCGCAACCTACAAGGGTGACCCGATAAAGTATAAATATGGAGCTCCTTACACTGTAAAGGTTCAGGACGGCGTGTATGGGCATAAAGATGCGCGCTTACGCTCTGATATCTTCTCCACTGAGAAGTCGGAAAAGTTTTATCTCCCTGTGGCCGATGGTATTTGGGCTTCTGACAGTGCCCGCGTCGCTATTATGGATGCCATCTATCGCATAACTCCTAAGGCTAAGAAGTATGTGTATAGCGATCTGAATTTCTGTCTTCTTATGCAGATCCAGGAAAACATTACAGGCGAACCTCACGATGTTTGGGTGCTTGACAATATCTTTGCGCCCCTCAATGCTATGAACACCGGTTATATCCCTTCTACATATTATGATATAGAT
>CAJUSN010000148.1:0-3343 GCA_910589095.1 uncultured Muribaculaceae bacterium | reverse complement strand
TTTCTTGCGTAAACAGCATATACAGGGTTATGTCCACGATGAAACGGCTGCCTTCTCCGGGGGAGTGCAGGGAAATGCCGGGCTGTTCTCCAATATTTATGAGCTGGCCCCACTTTTCCAGACGTGGCTAAATGGTGGTGAATATGGTGGTACGCGGTTATATAGTGATGAAACCGTTAAATTGTTCACCGCATCCAAGAGCCCTATCTCTGATCGCACGCTTGGTTTCGATCTTCTTACCAGTAAGAAGGCGTGGGGCGTTTCACCGCGCACATACGGCCACACCGGATTTACCGGTACATGCTTCTGGATCGATCCTGACAAAAATCTTATCTATATATTTCTCTCGAACAGGGTAAATCCGTCGCGTGACAACAAGGCTTTCACATCTACGAATCCCCGATATAATGTTTTAAAGGTTGTTTATGACGCAATGAAATAGTTGTATGTATATGCAAAAATAAAGTCAATTTATAAAAATATTCAGTATTATTTTGTTTTTATAAAAATATTATATACTTTTGCTGCATAAAATTTAAGGTAGATGAATCGTTATTCAGCACATATCCTCCGATGGTGGCACCGCTCCAACCCGAGCGTGTGGCTGATAGCGTGAACTCTTTTGTACGTTTGTCATATTACTATTTTTTGATGTTTTGCCGCACTGCTCCAAGCCAGAAGCGGCATTATTTTTTGCATCTTTACCTATTGGAATTATTTAAACTGTTATATCATGCTACACTATCCACTTGACAATCTTCTTCCGGTTGATGCCGCCGGTTATTATGGAACTTACGGCGGAGCATTCGTACCTGAAGCGCTTCGCGCTAACATTGAAAGTCTTGATTTCGCTTTCCGCCGTTATGTTAACGATCCTGATTTCCGCCTTGAGTTTGACCGTCTTCTGCATGACTATGTAGGCCGCCCAACTCCGCTCTATTATGCTGCAAAATTATCTGCCAAGTATAGAGCAACCATCTATCTCAAGCGTGAGGACCTCAATCACACCGGTGCCCATAAGATCAACAATGCCATTGGACAGGCTTTGCTGGCCAAGCGCATGGGCAAGTCTCATCTTATAGCTGAAACCGGTGCGGGACAGCATGGCGTGGCTACAGCTACGGTAGCAGCGCTGTTGGGGATGAAATGTACCGTTTACATGGGCGCCGAGGATGTACGCCGCCAGCATCCTAATGTGATGAGGATGTGTATGCTTGGAGCTGAAGTGGTGGCCGTCAGCTCAGGCAATGCCACCTTGAGCAATGCTGTGGACGCTGCTCTTCAGGCGTGGTGCGAGAACCCGGATGAAATGTTTTATCTGATAGGTAGTGCCGTGGGTCCTCACCCATACCCGGAGATTGTGGCTCGTTTCCAGTCGGTAATCAGCTATGAAATACGGAAGCAGCTGGAGGCTCAGTTAGGCCGGCCCACTCCCGACTATGTAATTGCATGTATAGGAGGAGGTAGCAATGCTGCGGGTGCTTTCTATCATTTTATTAATGATAAAGAAGTGAAACTTGTAGCTGTAGAGGCGGGTGGACATGGTGTGGATAGCGGTGAAACAGCTGCTTCCTTGAGTGTGGGAAAGCCCATGGTGCTTCACGGTTCGCGAACCATGGTGCTTGCTGACGGAATGGGCAATGTGTCTGACGCCTACTCTATATCATCGGGCCTGGATTATCCCGGAATAGGTCCTTTGCAGGCTTATCTTGCAGAGCAGGGGAGAACTGAAGTGATTGTGGCGAATGACGATGAGGCGCTTGCTGCTGCCCGTCGCCTTGCTGAATCCGAGGGTATCATACCGGCACTGGAGAGCAGTCATGCTTTGGCAGCCTTGGAGAAAATGGAATTTAATTCCGAGGATGTAGTGGTGGTAAATCTGTCCGGACGTGGCGACAAAGATATGGCCACTTACCTTGATTCATTCAGTTGACACGAAAAAATGGTTAGTATAAAATAAAGATTGGTTAGGTTGGTGCCTATTGATTTCCCAAGTATTTGATGGCGAAATCAAGAATGGTATCATGTCCGTCGAGGGCTGCCAGGGGATCCATATCCACTGTGCAGCCCTCGGTAGGTTCAACTCCGAACTCGGTGGATTCTCCTTTGCAGTCAAGTATGGAACATGCTGAGAAACGTATGTTCCATCCGTTTGGTAGTTCTGAATTGAATGGCATCCCACTTCCGCCGCCGGTGGTGCTTCCTACTATCGTGACTCCGGGAATGTATTTCATAATGGATACAAAATTGTTGGCTGCGCTGAATGTGCTTCGGTTAGTGAGCACCACCACAGGTTTACGCCACACCAGATGGCCGTCAGCGATAGGGTCTATATAGTAAGCGTATGGGTCATCAAAATCATTATGCCCCGGTCCGGTCTTATGGATTATATATCCTGCAAGAATCCTGTTGTCAATAAATCTGTTGACAAGATCTTCTACATTTGTGAGATTGCCGCCACTGTTGTCCCTCACATCAAAAATAAGGGCACGTGCATTGCTGAAGTAGCTTAGGATCAAGTCTATGTTTCCACTCCCCAAGCCTGAGGTGAAGGTTGAATAATGGATGTAGCCTATGTTGTCAGGCAGTAATCCGTACTCAAAGGCACCGATTGACAAATAATTGAAATTAAAATAGTATTGGCGGATGATGCGGGCATCGTAATTCTGAGGGTAATCGCTCCACCAGGCTCGGTAATAGGAGGAGGCAAACGGGGAGGACAGGTTGGTGTGACCATCCTTCAGTTCGGCAAGCATTTCGCTAAGTAAATCGAACAGTTGACGAGATGACATATCATTGCTCACCCTTAGGGAATAGCGTTCATGTATTTCATCCCAGTCCACATCCTTGTCCAAGAGAAAGCAATAGTGGTTGTCGATAATGTTCCATAGCGCTTCGAAGTTCCCTTTGGGATTATTGGCATATTCTTCCACTTCGCCACATGAGGTGAGAGCGAATATCAAAGCCAGAAGAAAGGTTGTTATGTAATGTTTCATCAATATGTAGCTGAAATGATTTTAGTGGCCTTGGAAAGGCTTTTCTTAGGATTTAATGAAATCCATTCCCCACCCACACCGATCACGGCACAGTGAAACGCTGTGCGTGTCACCGTATGGTTCACGTTGGTGTTATAGTAATTGCCGGAATAGCCTATCCGTAGGGTAGTGGACCCTAACTGCATGTCGGCTGTGAGGGTGTTGTCAAAGGCAAGATAGTTGCCCCACCATGCACAATGTGCCAAACCGTTGTGGTTTCCAAGATATATCTCATAATACAGTTCGCCATAATCAGGTGCAAAAAATGCACCTACGACAGGGAGCGATGCCTGGTAGCGAAAGGTGAC
>CAJUSN010000147.1 GCA_910589095.1 uncultured Muribaculaceae bacterium | reverse complement strand
ACGAAATGGCACGCATGATGGGTTACAAATGCGGACTCCTCTCCACCGTGTGCAACTACATAGACTCCGAAGCTGTTCCAACAAACCAAACCACCCCCGATCCTCTCACCCTCAACGAACTCCTTCACCGGATGGTGGTGGCCGGTTGCACCTACGCCACTATGGAAGTCAGCTCCCACGCCGCTCATCAGCACCGCATTGCCGGATTGCAATTTGCCGGCGGCGTGTTCAGCAACCTCACCCGCGACCACATGGACTATCACAAGACCGTCGAAGCCTACCGCGATGCAAAGAAATCGTTCTTTGACCTCCTGCCCCCCGAGGCATTCGCGCTTGTCAATGCCGATGATCGAAACGGCAGCTATATGCTCCAGAACACCCGCGCAAAAAAATTCACCTACTCTCTCCGTAAGGATGCCGACTTCACCGGACGCATAATTGAAAGCCGCCTCGACGGCACCCTCATGCAGTTCAACGGTCATGAAGTGGAAGTACTTTTCACCGGACGCTTCAACGCTTATAACCTCACCTCCGTTTACGCAACCGGATGCCTCCTCGGATGGGACAAAGAGCAGGTGCTCATCGACATGAGCCGCCTTGTACCGGTGGCCGGACGTTTCCAGACCATTCGCTCGCCCAAAGGCATCACCGCTATCGTGGACTACGCCCACACCCCCGACGCTGTGGTAAACGTACTGACGGCCATCGATGACATCCTCAACCGCAAGGGAAAGATAATCACCGTGGTGGGCGCCGGCGGTAACCGCGACAAGGGAAAACGACCCATCATGGCACGCGAAGCCGCTCTGCGCTCCGACAAGCTCGTACTCACTTCCGACAATCCCCGCGACGAGGAACCGGCGGAAATCATTGCCGAAATGGCAACCGGACTCGACACCGAAGAACTTCGCGCTCGCACACTCAGCATTACTGACCGTCGCGAAGCTATCCGCGCTGCCATAATGATGGCTGCCCCCGGCGACGTTGTACTCATTGCCGGAAAAGGCCACGAGAATTACCAGGAAATCCATGGCGTCAAGCACCATTTCGATGACTGTGAGGTGGTGGCCGAAGTCTTCAAATCAATCTGATTCCCATTCTTCAAGCATATAACCAATCAACAATAGGCAACACCCATCATGCTTTATTATATTTTTGAACTTTTGCAGGATTCCGGCATCCCCGGTGTGAGACTGATGAATTACATCACGTTCCGCTCGGGTGCGTCGTTTGTCATCGCTCTATTCATAGCGCTCGTGTTCGGTCGCAAAATCATTGACCGTCTCCGCAGCATGCAGATAGGTGAGATTGTGCGCGATCTCGGCATACAGGGTGAAAACTCCAAAAAGGGCACCCCAACAATGGGAGGCATTATAATAATCCTCTCCATACTCGTGCCTTGCATCCTCATAGGCGACCTCACTAACGTCTATATGCTCCTGATGATAATCTCCACCATTTGGCTCGGAATACTCGGATTTCTTGACGACTACCTCAAGCTCAAACGCCACAACAAGGATGGAATGAAAGGTAAGTTCAAGATCATCGGTCAATTGGGACTCGGACTAATCGTAGGTCTAACCATGTGGTTCAGCCCCGATATCGTTGTACGCGAGAACGTGGAAGCCCTCTCAGTCACCACAACCGAAACCGTCATAACCTATCAGCCTGAGGATGTAAAAAGCCCTCAGACCACCATCCCGTTCGTAAAAAACAACAACTTCGACTATCAGTGGCTCACCTCCTGGATGGGTGAATTCGGACCCACTGCCGGATGGATAGTGTTCGTTCTCATAACCATCCTCGTGGTAATGGCCGTCAGCAACGGTGCCAACCTCACCGACGGCGTCGATGGACTGTGTGCCGGATGCTCCGCCATAATAGGCGTGGCCCTTCTGATCATGGCCTATCTCGGCGGCAACATCATCTATGCCTCTTACCTCAACATTCTCTATATCCCTGACAGCGCCGAACTCGTGGTGTTCATGGCAGCATTTATCGGAGCTCTTATCGGGTTCCTCTGGTATAACGCCAATCCCGCCCAGGTATTCATGGGCGACACTGGAAGCCTTACCATAGGCGGTATCATTGCAGTTTTCGCCATCCTCACCCGCAAAGAGCTACTCACCCCAATCCTCTGCGGAATTTTCCTTGTGGAAAACCTCTCCGTAATGATGCAGGTGAGCTACTTCAAATATACGAAACGACGCGGGGAGGCTCGGCGCATATTCAAATGCACCCCGCTCCATCATCACTTCCAGAAATCCGGCGCCGACTGCCTCGACGCTATCATACGCCGGCCATTCGCTCCCGTGCCCGAGCAAAAACTCGTGGTCCGCTTCTGGATCGTTGCCATTCTTTTGGCTGCTATCACTTTCGTCACACTTAAAATAAGATAAGACCTACTTATTATCTACACACGGTATGAAACGAGAAAAACTTGTAGTACTTGGTGGAGGAGAGAGCGGCGTGGGCGCCGCCATCCTCGGAAAAGATAAAAACATGGAGGTGTTCCTCTCCGACATGGGCACCGTTGCCCCACGGTATGCCGCAATGCTTGATGCCGAAGGCATTGAATGGGAGCAGGGAGCCCACTCTCCGGAACGCATCCTCGACGCCGACCTCGTGGTCAAAAGCCCGGGCATCCCCCCAACAGCTCCCATGGTGAAAGCCATCGTCGAACGCGGAATACCCGTAATTTCCGAAATAGAACTCGCAGGCCGATACACCGACGCCAAAATGGTGTGCATTACCGGCAGCAACGGTAAAACCACAACCACCATGCTCACCTACCACATCCTTGCCGATGCCGGCATCAACGTAGGTTTGGCCGGAAACGTGGGTCGTTCGCTCGCCCTTCAGGTTGCTCGCGAACCCCACGATGTTTATGTCATCGAGCTCTCATCTTTCCAGCTGGAAAACATGTATGAGTTCAAAGCCAACGTGGCTGTGATACTCAACATCACCCCCGACCATCTTGACCGCTACGACTACAAGATGCAGAACTACATCAATGCCAAGTTCCGCATCCTCAACAACCTCACCCCCCAGGATGCTTTCATCTACTGGCAGGACGACCCCGTGATCCGACGACAGCTCGAGCAGGTTACCACCGAGGCTCGCATGTATCCCTTCGCCGAACATGTGGAAAAGGAAACCAAAGCCTACGTGGACAGCGACGACCAACTGGTCATCGACACCCCCGAAACATCCCTCACCATGCCACGCGCCGAGCTATCGCTCAACGGACTCCACAACTTGTACAACTCCATGGCTGCCGGACTCTCGGCATGCCTCCTCAACATCAAGAAAGATGAGATACGCCGCGCCCTTTCCAACTTCGAAGGGGTGGAACACCGTCTGGAATATATAACCACCATCAACGGCGTGCGTTGGATCAACGATTCAAAAGCCACAAACGTAAACTCCTGCTGGTATGCACTCGAAAGTATGCCCGCCAGTGTGCCCTCTGTGGTCCTGATCCTCGGCGGTAAAGACAAAGGCAATGACTACTCCGAAATACTGCCTCTCGTGAAGCAGAAAGTAAAAGCCATTGTGTGCATGGGAAAGGACAATGCCAAGCTCCTTGACTTCTTCACCCCTCATGTTGAAACAATCGCCGACACCCATTCGCTTGAAGATGCCGTGGAGGCTTGCAGCAAAATCGCATCCAAAGGTGACACTGTGCTGCTCTCACCATGCTGCGCAAGCTTTGACCTCTTCACTTCCTACGAAAACCGCGGCGAGCTCTTCAAGCAGGCTGTGAAAAATCTTGAAAAATAACCAACTCCACCTTTCATCTCTCACACCGTTTCAGAATGCAACCATCTATCGACACACTGACTTCACCCCTTGCCGCCGCTGGCGCAGCTCCCGCAAAAGCCGATGATCGCCTCTTGCCGTTGGCTAAGGGCGACAAACACCTGTGGGGCATATACATACTGCTGGTTATCATATCGGTAGTAGAGCTCTACAGCGCCTCTTCGCGCGAGGTCAACAGTGCCGGCATGGGTGTGTATGGCACCATTATCCGCCATGGAGCAATGCTCCTGGCAGGTTTCGGAATAATCTGCATACTCCAGCGCACACATTATCGCGTGATATGGCGGTGGACTCCCGTGTTTGCCCTTGCAAGTGTGGCAATGATGGTCTATACCATGTTTTTCGGCGAGGAAATCAACGGGGCCCGACGCTCTTTCAGCCTCGTGTTCTTCTCCATACAGCCTGCCGAATTCCTGAAAATGTCGGCAGCGGCAATGGTGGCCTACATAATGTCGCGCTATCAATTGAAAGGTGGCGGCGTGGAATCCTGGGCCGTCGGTGTCACAGCCGCGCTTATCATGCTTTTCGGCGGACTGCTCGTGCCCCAGGGTCTCACCAACACTATCCTGCTCATGTGCATCAGCTTCTCCATGATGATTGTGTCAGGTATAGGCATCAGGCGACTTCTGATTGTGCTCGGAGTATATGTGGCAATTTTTGGTGCCTACGTGGTTTTCGTAGCCGCAGGTGACACCGGTTCGCGTGCAGGAACTTGGGTGGAGCGTTTGCACACCTACGGTGACAGCATCCCTAAATACGAACAACCCATCACCAGTGAAAACCGTCAGGAAATGCTCGGCTACATAGCCCAGGCCCACGGCGGAGTAACTGGCGTGATGCCCGGTAACTCCCGCGAAACTTCGCGCCTTCCCCTCGCCTTCACTGACTACATCTACTCCATTGTGGTCGAAGAGCTCGGTCTAATTGGCGGTGTGGCCGTGCTGCTGCTTTATCTCTGGCTACTCGGACGCGCGAGCCGCATAGCCTCGCGATGTTCCCGCGCCTTCCCGGCGCTGTTGGTTATCGGGATGGCTCTCACTATTGTGTTGCAAGCTCTCTTCCACATTTGCATCGTCACCGGCGTAATACCGGTATCCGGGCAGCCACTGCCCCTCATTTCCAAGGGTGGTTCTTCAATCTTCGTCACATCCATAGCCTTCGGAGTGATGCTCAGCGTGAGTCGTTTCGCCGTGCGCACCGGAAGCAAGAAACGTGACCTAAAGAGCGAAGCCGAAGCGCTCCCTGAAGCCATGCGCGCCGAAAACCCTTCTCAACTTTAATTGAAACTCAACAATCATGTCCAATCAGCATAATTCATCCAACTCTCCTCTGAAAGTCCTCATAAGCGGTGGTGGCACCGGTGGCCACATTTTCCCCGCCGTGGCCATTGCCAACGCGCTCCGTCGCCGCGACCCGCGCACCGAAATTCATTTCGTGGGCGCCCTGGGGCGTATGGAGATGGAACGGGTGCCCGCTGCAGGATACGACATCACCGGACTACCGGTGGCCGGTTTCGACCGAAAGCGCCTGTGGCGAAACTTTTCGGTGGTAATGAAACTCATGCGCTCCCTTCGGTTGGCCCGCAAGGTGCTACGCGATTTCAACCCCGACATTGCCGTGGGAGTCGGCGGCTACGCTTCAGGCCCAATGCTGAAACAAGCACAGAAAGCCGGCATCCCCACACTCCTTCAGGAACAAAATTCCTATGCCGGAGTCACCAACAAGCTTCTGGCTAAAAAAGCGGACAAAATATGCGTGGCCTATGAAGGGATGGAGCGTTTCTTCCCCGCCGAGTCGATCGTGATGACAGGCAATCC